>NZ_SORI01000001.1:0-300000 GCF_004366815.1 Aminivibrio pyruvatiphilus
GCGAAGGATGTTATGCCGCTTTCACCGCTCTTCAGTTCGATATGGATTTTCTTCGCCTTTTCCGTCATAATGAACGCACCTCTCTGGTGAAGGGTTGTGTCGTCGTAAACACTACCTTAACACTGTTCTCCGAACAGTCCAGAGAGGTTTTTTATTTTTCAGGGTGCGGATTTAGGCTCATGCCCTTCCTTGACAAACTCCGCCGGAAGGTCATAATATCAGGAAGGAAGCCTCAGGGGCTTTCGCCGCATGATGCTCGGGAAGCCGGTGAAAATCCGGCGCGGACCCGCCACTGTAAGCCTGACGAACCCATCGGTCCACTGGAGGGGAAACCTCCGGGAAGGGATGGGGGAGAACGAGGGCAAGCCAGGAGACCGGTCGTGCGGAACCAGGGAAGACTCGCGAGGAATCGAGGCCGCCTTTTCGCAGCACCACCGCCGAAACCGCATCCATTTAAAGGGGCCGATCCGCACAGGACGGCCCCTTTTGTCTTCGGACGCGGGCGGCGGACTCCTTTCCTCCCGGCACGTTCCCCGGTCATCTTTCATCATTTCGGGAGGAGAAAAGGATGAGGAAGAACATGGTAACCGTATTGCTGTTGGGACTTGCGGCTGTCGGCCTGCTTGCGGGTGCGGCCGCCGCGTCGGGAAAGGCCGGAGCAGAAAAGCAGGGGATCCTGCTCGTGGCCTTCGGAACCTCCGAGCCGGAGGCCCGGGGCGCCATCGACAGGATCGTGGAGACTGCCCGGAAAACGTTTCCGGAAGCGGAGGTCCGCCTCTCCTACACGTCGAACATCATCCGCAGGAAGATCCTGAGGGAAGAGGGGCTCGAAATAGACTCTCCCCTCATCGCCCTGGCGAAGATGCAGGACGAGGGATTCACGTCGGTGACGGTGCAGTCCCTCCACATCATCGCCGGAGAAGAATTCCACCAGGTCGCCTCGGTGGTCCGCTCCCTGGGAACGGTCAGGGGCAAGTACGGTTTTTCAAGGATCTCCCTCGGAGCTCCGCTGCTCTCCACGCTGGAGGACTACCGGAAGACGGCGGAGCTTCTGAAGACGAAATACGGCTCCTTCGCTGACGATGGGGGAGCTGTGGTCTTTATGGGCCACGGCACCCACCACGGCGCAAATGCGGCTTATTCCCAGATGCAGATGATCCTCGACGAAGAAGGGCTGCCCTTCGTTCTGGGTGTGGTGGAAGGATTTCCGGATATGGAGGGCGTCAAGCGGCGCCTGGCGTCCCTGAAGCCCCGGAAGGTGACCCTTGTCCCCTTTATGGTGGTGGCCGGCGACCATGCCCGGAACGACATGGCCGACGAGGACGACCCGGAATCATGGATCTCCGTGCTCCGGAAGGAAGGCTACGACGTTGAGGCGGTTTTGCGCGGCCTCGGCGACGGGGAAGGCCTGGCGGAGCTGTTCGCGGACCATATCCGGGAGGCCTCCGGAAGCAGGTAGCGGCAGTGGCGCCGGGAACACCGGGACGAAGGCTGTTTTTCGCGGGGCTGCTCCTTCTTCTTGCGGGAGCGGCCCTGTGGCGTCTTCTCGCGGGAGACATGCCCCTTTCTCCGATGGCGGTGGCGGACATTCTTTTTTCTCCCTCCCCGGCGGCCTCACCCCAGGAGATCCTGGTGGTCCGTTCGGTCCGGCTGCCCCGGCTGCTGGCCTCCCTGGGTGCGGGGGCGTCCCTGGCGGTGTCGGGGGCGGTCCTCCAGGGCGTGCTCGGGAATCCCCTGGCGGAGCCCTACACCCTGGGCATCGCCGCCGGAGCCGCCTTCGGCGCGTCACTGGCCATTTCTCTGGGGGGGATCTGGGTCTCCGGGGCCGCCTTTGCAGGGGCCCTTGCCGCCCTGGGTCTGGCCCTGCTGCTCTCCCGGCTTTCCGGGCGGGGATCCCAGCTTTCCATGGTCCTGTCGGGCATCGTGGTGAGCTCCGTCCTCTCCGCGGGGGTGACCCTCTTCAAGGCCCTGGCGGACGAAAGGGTGTCGGCCATCGTGCTGTGGCTCATGGGGAGCTTCTCCGGTGCGTCCATGAAGGAGGCCCGGGCGGTGTGCGCCGGGGCGGCACTGCTCTTCGGCGCCGCCCTGTGGTGGGGAAGGGACCTGGACGCCATCTCCCTCGGCGAGAGCCGGGCTGTGTTCCTCGGGGTGGAGGAAGGGAAGATCAAGACGGTGCTGCTGGTGCTGGCCTCCCTGGCGACCGCCCTCACCGCGGCCTCCTTCGGCATTATCGGCTTCGTGGGCCTGGTGGGGCCCCACCTCGTGCGGCAGGTCCTGGGACCGTCCCACCGCCCCCTGCTCGCCGCGTCCTTCCTGGGCGGGGCGGTGCTTCTGGCCGGGGCCGACGGCCTGGCGAGGTCCCTGGGGGAGCTGCCCGTGGGCGTGATCACGGCCCTTGCCGGAGGACCGGTCTTCTGCTGGATTCTTGTGAGAGAAAGGGGAAAAGGAGCATGACGGGTGTATCGGTGCGGGATCTTTCGGCAGGGTACGGCGGAAGAACCGTCCTCCGGGAAATCTCCGGGGATTTCCCCCGGGGTGCCCTGACCTTCCTCCTCGGCCCCAACGGCAGCGGAAAAAGCACCCTGCTCCGGGCCCTCGGGGGCGCTCTTTCACACGGCGGAACCGTAACCCTCTGCGGACGGGACGGGGCGTCCCTCTCCTCCCGGGAGCGGGGCCGCCTGGTGGGCGTGGTGACCCAGTCTCCCTCGCTGAACTTTCCCTTCACCGTGGAGGAGGTCATCTCCATGGGGAGGCTGCCCCACAGGAAGATCTTCGGGAGTTCCGACGTCCGGGGCAGGGAGGCGGTGCGGAGGGCGGCGGAGGCCATGGAGCTTGTGGACCTGCTGGACCGGCCCCTGACCACCCTGTCCGGAGGCGAACGCCAGAGGGCCATGATCGCCCAGGCCATCGCCCAGGAGCCCGAGATATTCCTCCTCGACGAGCCCTCCTCCGCCCTGGACCCGAAGCACACGCTGGGCCTCTTCCGGTTTCTCCGGCGCGCCGCGGCGGAGGGAAAGACCGTGGCGGCGGCGGTGCACGACATCAACCTCGCGGCGGAGTTCGGCGACTGCGTCTGGATATTGGGGGAGAACGGCCTCGCGGCGTCCGGGAGGGTAAAGGACGTCCTCACCGGGGAGGTGCTTTCCTCGGTGTACGGCGTCTCTTTCGCGCCCCTCTGGCGGGGGGCCGGAGAAGGGGAGCGGGTGCTGTGGCGGGCCGTCTGACCCTTCCGGCCGTTTTTCTCCTTCTGCTCGCGGCCTGTCTGCCCGTCTCCGGGGAGATCCGGATTTCCGACGACAGCGGCAGGACCGTGGTCCTGGAACACGCAGCCCGGAGGGTGGTCTCCCTCTACGCCGGGCACAGCGAGAATCTCCTGGCCCTCGGCGCGGGGAATGCCATCGCCGGAGTGTCGGCGGCCGATGATCCGGCCCTTTTCCCGGGGGTACCGGTGCTCCCCATGCGGGCTGACGGGGAGCGCATCCTCGCCCTACGCCCGGACCTGGTGCTGCTGAGGCCCCAGGGAGAGGCGGCGGCGGAAGGGGTGATCCGGCTCCTGGAGCGGGGGGGCGTGCCGGTGGCCTCCCTTTCCCCTCCCACCTGGGAGACCATGGAGGCCTACCTCGTCCGCCTGGGAGCCCTCGTCGGCGCGGCAGACCCGGCACGGCCATGGCGGGAGGCGGTGTCCGCCCTGGAGCGCACCGTCCCTGCGGGGAAGCGACCCCGGGTATTCCTGGAGAGCTCCTCCCGGGGGCTTATGACCTGTTCTCCCTCATCATGGGCCGCCCGGGTGATCGCCCTGGCGGGGGGGGAGAACGCCGCGTCGGACGCGGTGCCCCTCCGTTCCGGGAGCCCCCTTGCCCCGTGGGGAGAGGAGCGGCTGCTTGCCCTCGCCGGGGAGGGGATCGACGTCTATCTCGTCCAGGTGGGGGCCATGAACCCGGTGATGGAACGGGATATTCTGGAGCGGCCGTGGATTTCCGGCCTCGGGAACGCCAGGATCGTGCTGGTGCCTGAAGAGCTTGTGAGCCGACCGTCCCTCCTCCGGCTGGAGGACGGGGTGGAATGGCTGCGGAACGTGCTGTACCCTGAAGGAGGAAAAAGGCCATGAAATTCTGGGGAGTGGGCCTCGGCCCCGGCGATCCCGAACTTGTTACGCTGAAAGCGCTGCGCATCCTCCGGGAGGCCGGGGCGGTGTTCGTCCCCCTGTCGGGAAAAGGGCGGGAGAGTGTCGCCGGCGCCATCCTGGGCGCACACCTGGGCCGGGAGACCATCCCCCTCCATTTTCCCATGGTGCGGGACGATGCCCGAAGGGACGCCCTGCTCCGGGAGGAGCTGCGGAGGACCCGTCCCCTCTGGGAAGGAGCGGCCTCCCTTGCCCTGCCGGTGATAGGGGACTCCGCCCTGTACGCGACAGTCGCCTATCTCTACGACCTCCTGAAGGAGGAGATTCCGGAACTAGCCCTGGGGCTCGTTCCGGGCATTTCGGCCCATTCGCTGGCCTCGTCCCGGGCGGGGCGGTTTCTCGCCCTCGGGGACGAGAGCCTGTCGGTGATTCCCGGCACGGCTCCGGCGGAACGGGTGCGGGCCATGCTCGCCGCATCGGACGGGGCGGCCATCTACAAGCCGTCGGCCCTCGGCGGTGAGCTCCGGTCGGTGGTTGAGTCCACGGGCCCGTGGAAAACCATCCTGCGGGTGGACAGGGCGGGCATGGAGGACGAACGGATTTTTGAGGGCGATTCGGCTCTCGACCCCTCGGGTGAATACCTGAGCGTGGTGGAGCTGCTCCGCCGGAGATGACCGGCGGGAGAGCGGGGAAGGAGGGGAAGGGATCATGGAAGGCGCCGACTGGAGCGGGCTGCTGAAGGGGATGGGGCTGCTGGCCCTGTCCGTTTCGGGCGGCCTCGCCCTGGGAAAGGCCATCATCGCCCTGTCCCTCCCCGAACGGCTTCTGGGTTCCCTGCTGCCCCGGCTGCGCCGTCTCCGGATCCCGGCCCAGGCCCTCTTTGCCCTCGGCGTGAGCCTGGGGTCCTCCCGGGCGGGGTCGGCTCTCGTGGCGGAAGCCTACGGCCAGGGGATCCTCTCGGAGCGGGAGGCCCTGTTCGGCACCCTCCTCCAGTCCTTTCCCGGCTATCTGAAGCGCTGGCTCGTCTCCTTTCCCGTGGCGGCGGCCCTCGCCGGGACGGCGGGGGCCATCTACTCCGTGGCCGTGCTGGCCCGGAGCTTCTGCCGTTTTCTGCTCTTCCTGTTCCTGCTCCGGGGGCGGGGGGCCACAGAGAATGAGGAAACCGTCCGCGGAACGGAAGGCCGCAGGGGCCGGGAATTTTCCTTCCTCGGAACCCTGGCGAGAACCCTGCCGGCCGCGTGGGCCTTCTACGCCCTGGCGTACCTGGCCACCCCGGCCCTGCAGGAGTTCATCGAGGCCAGGGGTGCGTCCTTCCCGCTGCTTTCGGCGGCGGGGTGGACCGTGGCTGCGGCATCCTTCGCCCATGTCAACGCGGCCCTCGGCGTGGCGGGGGGCGCTCTGGCGTCGGGGAGCCTCACCACCGCCCAGGCGGTGCTGGCGCTGCTCACGGGAAACATGCTCGCGGTGCTCTCCAGGGTGCTGCGGCAGGACATCGCCTTCTGGATCGGCATTTTCCCGGGGCGGATGGTCCGGTCCCTGTTCGTGTGGAACCTCGTTACCCTGGTGGCGACCATGGCGGCGACGGTGTGCCTGGCGGCAATCCCCGTCCTGTGGGGATGGTAAAAATCCGGGCATTGTTTTTCATTTGGCAGCGGGGAGCGTTGCCATTGCTCGCTTGGGCCGTCGGCGCACATTGTCATCCGTGACAACTGCGCCTAAAACCGACATCCCTGTCGGTTTTCCGGCCCGGGCGCTGCGCCTGGCAACACTCCCTCTGCCGTAAAATATACATGATGTTGGCAGAGAAAGAGAGGTTGATTGCTATGGCGACGAGTGCGGAGTGGTTCACCCGGGCGAAGGAATCCCTCGCCGGGGGAGTGAACAGCCCGGTCCGATGCTGGCGGGGCGTGGGCGGAGATCCCCTGTTCTTTTTCCGGGGGGAGGGCCCCTACCTCTACAGCGTGGAGGGGAAGCGCTACACCGACTACGTGGGGAGCTGGGGCCCCCTCATCCTCGGCCACGGCCACCCCGAGGTGGTGGAGGCCGTCTGCCGCGCGGCGTCAGACTCCACCTCCTTCGGGGCGTGCTGTCCCGCCGAGGTGGAGCTTGCCGAGGAAGTGAAGGGGGTCTTCCCCTCCATGGAGCTGCTCCGGTTCGTCTCGTCGGGGACGGAGGCGGTGATGACGGCCCTTCGGGTTGCCCGGGGGTTTACGGGGCGGGATCTCGTGGTGAAGTTCGAGGGCTGCTACCACGGCCACTCGGACAGCATGCTGGTGAACGCAGGAAGCGGAGCCCTGACCCTCGGGAATCCCGACAGCGGCGGCGTCCCTGCTTCCGTGGCGTCCGCCACTGTGGTGGTGCCCTTCAACGACGGGGAAAAAGTTGCTGAAGCCTTCCGGCTGTTCAGCGGCCGCATCGCCGCAGTGATCGTTGAGCCCTGGGCTGGAAACATGGGCCTGGTGCCTCCCTGCGAAGGCTTTCTTCCCTTCCTGCGGGAAATTACGGAGAAGCACGGCGCCCTGCTGGTCTTCGACGAGGTGATCACAGGATTCCGGGTTTCCGAGGGGGGCGCCCAGCAGAGAGCCGGCATAGTCCCCGACCTCACCTGCCTGGGGAAGATCATCGGCGGGGGCCTTCCCGTGGGGGCCGTGGGCGGCCGCCGGGAGGTCATGGAGGTGCTCGCCCCCCTCGGGCCGGTGTACCAGGCGGGAACCCTCTCGGGAAATCCCCTGGCCATGGCGTCGGGGCTGGCGACCCTCGGGGCGCTGAAGCGGGAAGGGGTCTACGAACGGCTGGAAGAAACGGCCGTCCAGCTCGCCGACGGGCTGAAGGACGCCGCCTCCCATGCCGGGGTCCCCCTTTCGGTCTCCCGGTTCGGCTCGGTACTGGGGCTGTTCTTCGCTCCCCGGCTTCCCCGGAACCTCGGGGAAGTGAAGGGGACGGACGGGGCGAAATATCCCCCCTTCTTCCACGGCATGGAGGAGAGGGGCCAGTACTTCGCGCCGTCGCCCTTCGAGGCAGCCTTCGTCTCCCTGGCCCACGGCCGGGAGGTGGTGGAGGAGACTCTCGCAGCAGCCCGGGAGGTCTTTACCTCCCTGTGACCATGCGGGCCACTTCCACGGCGGCGTAGGTGATCAGGATGTCCGCTCCCGCCCTCCGGAGGGCGAGGTGGGCCTCCAGGAGGCCCCTTGGGCCGTCCAGGGAACCGGCGGCAGCCGCATGGCGGAGCATCATGTACTCGCCGCTCACCAGGTAGCAGGCCAGGGGCAGCAGGGTGGATTCCCGGAGCCGGGAGAGAATGTCAAGATAGAGGAGGGAGGGCTTCACCATGAGGATGTCGGCCCCTTCCTCCTCGTCGAGAAGGGACTCCCGGAGGGCCTCCTTCCAGTTGGTGGAGGCCATCTGGTAGGACCGCCGGTCCCCGAAGGAGGGGGCGCTGCCCGCCGCGTCCCGGAAAGGACCGTAGAAGGCCGACGAGAACTTGGAGCTGTAGCTCATCACCGGCAGGGAGGAGAACCCCCCGTTGTCCAGGGCCCTCCGGAGGGCGGCCACCTGGCCGTCCATCATGGCGGAGGGGGCCACCATGTCCGCCCCCGCCCGGGCGTGGCTGAGGGCGATGCGGCCGAGCTCGAGGACCGTGGGGTCGTTGTCCACGGCGCCGTCCTCCTTCAGGAGGCCGCAGTGGCCGTGGTCGGTGTACTCGCACATGCAGACGTCTGTGGTGAGGTGGATCTCCCGTCCGTACCGCTCCTTCAGCCGTCTGAGGCCCTGCTGCACCGGCTGGTCCTCCGCCCAGGCGGACGTTCCCCGGGCATCCTTCCGGGAGGGGAGCCCGAAGAGCAGGAAGGACCGTATCCCCGCCTCCAGGGCGGCGTCCACGGCCTCGTGGAGGCGGTCGGGGGAGATGTGGTCCACCCCGTGCAGGGAGGAAACAGGGGTTCGCACTCCTGTGCCCGGGACCGTGAAGAGGGGAAGGATCATCTGCCTCGGCTCGAGGGAGACCTCCCGCACCATTTCCGCCAGGACGGGGTGCTCCCGCAGGCGGCGCATTCTGTTCGTTGTTCCGTTCACCATTCCGTTCATTCTTTTTCCTCCGTCGGTTTCCTTTTTTTGAGATCGGCCAGCAGCGCGGCGAGGGATTCCAGGGTCGGTTCGGCCATCACGAGGGCCTTCAGGCCCAGGAGGCCTTCCGCGGCCGCGGCGCAGGGCGTTCCCCATCCCACGGGAACCGCACCCTCCGGCATGGACAGGCCCGATGTGTTCCAGGCCCGGACCAGGGCAGCGCTGCCGAAGACCACCGCGTCCAGCCCAGTCTCCTCCCACAGGGATTCGTAGCTGTCCCATCCGGGGGGGCGGCCGGGGACCATTCGGTAAGCGGGGATGTTCACAACCGCCGCTCCCCGGGCGCGTACGGCGTCTTCCGGCAGGGGGGATCCTGCCTCGTTCCGGAAGAAGACCACCCGTTCCCCGGGCTGAACCCGTCCGGCGAGCAGGGACGCCAGGGCCTCCGACGTGGAGGGCCGGGCTTCACCGTCCGCCCGAAGGCCCGTGCGGGCGAGGGCTGCCGTGGTTCCCGGGCCGATGGAGGCGATCTTCCCCCGGAGGGTCCGCAGGTCGGTCCTTCCGGAGAGGAGGGCGGCGCCCCGGGGGCTCGTGAGCACGATCCAGTCCGCTCCTGCGAGGAGGTCCTCTTCACCGGGGAAAGGCAGTTCTTCCTCCGCGAGGAGGGGAAGGCTGAAGCCGTCGGCTCCCAGGCTTTCCAGGAACCGGGCGGTGTCCCAGCTTTCGGGGGCGGGGCGGACCACGGCGACCTTCAGTTCCGCCAGGGGCCCCCGGTCGGGAGAGAGGGCAAGCCCCGCCGTTCCGCCGGCCGTCACCACGGCGGGACCCCGCAGGGCCGAAGGGCTGCACGACAGGGGAAAACGCACCGTGGAGGCGCATCCCCATCCGCCCCGGGTGACCGCCGCGCAGGGTGTCTCCGGGGCCATGCCGTTCGCCTCCAGGAACCGGGCGAGGTTCCCCCATGACGAGGCCCCCATGTAGACCGCCAGGGTGCCTCCTCCTTCGGCGACGGCCTTCCAGAGGTTTTCCCGGGGAGCACCGTTCTGCTCCGAATGTCCCGTGGCCAGGGTGAGGGAGTCGGCGAGGCCCCGGTGGGTGGGGGGGATGCCCGCTCTTCCCAGCCCTCCGATGGCGGCGGTGATCCCCGGGGTGTAGGTCCAGGGAATGCCCTCTTTTTCCAGGGCGAGGGCCTCTTCGCCCCCCCGGCCGAAGACGAAGGGGTCACCACCCTTCAGCCGGACCACCGTTTCCTTCGCCTTTCCAAGTTCTGTGAGGAGGGCGTTGATCTCGGGCTGTTTCAGGCTCGCCCGGCCCTTCCGCTTGCCGGCGGCGTGGAATTCGCACGTCCGGGGGGCGAGCTGGAGCAGGTCCGGGTGGATGAGGCTGTCGTAGACCACCGCATCGGCCCGCCGGAGAAGGTCGAGTGCCTCGAGGGTGATCCATCGGGGGCCGGCGCATCCCGCCCCTACGAGGTGGACGGTCATGGCCGTCCCTCCGCCTGCGCGAGGCTCTCGGCGAAGAGCCGCACCGCTGGGGGCGTTTCCCGGAACCGTTCGCCCAGGGCCGCCCCCGCCCTGACGGCATCTTCCTCCGAGGTTACGGGGCAGGAACAGGAGAGGCGGACGCTCTCCCGGCCGAGGGGGTCGAGGATCTCCGCCTTGAGGACGAGAATCCGGCCCTCCATGCGGGCAAGGGCGGCAAAGGGGACATGACACCCTACCCCGAGGGTCTTCAGCAGGGACCGCTCCGCGACTGAGCAGAGGAAGGTCTCCCGGTGGGCGACCGAGCGGCCCAGGGAGAAGAGGGGCGAGTTCAGGGGGGCCTCCAGGGCGATGATCCCCTGGCAGGGAGCGGGAAGGAAGGGAAGGCTTTCCGCCCCTGGGGGGCGGATTCCCATACGCTCCAGCCCGGCGGCGGCGAGGACGAGGGCGTCGTACAGGCCGTCCTCCAGCTTTTTCAGGCGGGTGGAGAGGTTCCCCCGGATCTCCCGGACGGCCAGACCGGGCCGCACCCTGAGGAGCTGGGCTTTCCTGCGGGGGCTCGACGTGCCCACCACGGCCCCTTCGGGCAGGGTCTCCAGGGTGAAGCCGCCGCGGGCGACAAGCACGTCTTCCGCGGAATCCCGGGGGAGGACCGAGGCGATCTCGAGGCCGTCCCGGCAGCAGGAGGGAACGTCCTTGAGACTGTGGACGGCCCCGTCACCCTTTCCGCCGAGGAGGGCCTCCTCGATGCAGCCGGAGAAGGCGCCGCTCCCGCCGAAAGAACAGAGGGGGCTGACGGTGTCCCGGTCGCCCCGGGTGGACAGGGGAACGATTTCCACAGCCAGGCCCTTCTCCCGGAGAGGGAGGGCCATCCGTTCAGCCTGCAGCAGTGCGAGGGCGCTGCCCCTGGTAAGCAGTTTCATGGGAGGTTCTCCTTTTCTTCAGTCATGTCTTCGAGGCTTTGCCGGAGCAGATTCTTTAGGGCGGCCGACCCGGCGGGGTCGCCGCCTCCGCTTCCCGCGCCGACCACGAACCCTTTCCACCGGAACTGGGCCGCCAGGGCCCAGGAACCGGATTCCGGGGCGCCGCAGCAGTTGAGCATGCATCCCGTACCCTCCGCCAGGGGAAGGACGTCAGCCGTCTCTTCCGGCGGCAGGGCCAGCAGGGCGAGGCGGTGCTCCGAAAAATCCCTCCGTTCCGCCGTCCGGCGCTCCCACCGGATGGATCCCTCCGCGGCGAGGGCCTGCAGTTCCGGTACCGCTTCAGGAGAGACGAGGTCCACGGAGGCTCCCCCGTCCAGGAGGGTGCGGATCTTCCGGAGTCCCACGGGGCCTCCTCCGACCGCGAGGATGGGGCCCGAGGCCGGTGAGAGGCAGATCATGAGGGAGAAGCTTACGGGCCGGGGGTCAGTCATCGCCGGGCTCCTCCATGTCGCCGGAGAGAATTTTCCAGAGCCTCCGGGCGTGGGGGTCCGATTCGGCGAAGGCGGGGGAGAGGAGGGCCTTCACCACGCTCCACCCCATGCGGCGGAGGGATTCCCGGTCCGCGCCTGTCTTCCGGGCCGTGAGCTCCGTCCGTTCCTCCACGATGCGCTCAGCCCGGAGCAGGACGAGGCGCTTGTAGGTCTCCGCCGAGAGGGAGGTGAGTTCCGCGCAGACGGATCGGGCAGCCTCGGCCGCCTCGCTCTCGAGCCGGCGAAGCTTTGTGCGGTATTCGGCCGTAATCTTTGCCGCCTCCACGGCGAGATCGTCCATGGCCAGGAGGAACGGGGAGGCTGCTGCACTCCGCTCCACCTGGGGAGGGGAGCCGAGGTCGAAAATCCTCTGCCCCTCCCGCCTTTCGGCAAGAGAGAAGAGGGGTTCCGGGGCTCCCGTGCAGAAGAAGAGGGCGCCGAAGGCCGCCGCCTGCCCCCGCCATTCCTCCCAGGGAAGAAAGGACACCCCCAGGGAGTCCGCCAGGGCTTGCCCCCGCCCGGGGGAACGGTTGGTCACCGCCAGGGGAACGGCGAGCCCGGCGAGGACCCGGGCCGTTTCCTCCCCCATCTCCCCGGCTCCCACCACGAGGGAGGAAACGGAAGGGAAGGAAGGGTGATCCCGGAGCTTTTCCGCCATGAGCCGGGGCACGGAGGGTTCCCGGCCGGGGTGGTAGCAGGTCCGCAGCAGCTTCGCCATCCGGAGGCAGCCCTGGAAGAGGCGGTGGAGCCAGGGCCCGCAGAGGTCGCCCGCTCCCCCGTAGCTCTCCCGGACCTGCCCCACGATGGAGGACTCGCCGCAGGCCATACTCTCCAGGCCGAGGAGCACCCGGAGGAGGTGGAGCACCGCCTCCTCGCCGGAGAGGGTCCGGACCCGGGGGTGGAGTATCTCCTCCGGCACGGTGCCGCCCGGGGGCAGGCGGAGGTAGATTTCCGTCCGGTTGCAGGTGGATACGGGGACCGCCTCGAGGATCCGCCCGTCCTCCCTGAGCGCCGGGAGGGACAGCCATGCCCTTTTCGCCCCGTCCCGCTCGGCGGTGGAGGCGGCCGTGTAGTCCAGGGAGAGGCAGAGAAGACTCTTCATGAGTCCGACCCCCGTTCCCCGGCCCGCTCGGCCCGGTAGCCCCTGCGGTCCAGCAGGAGGTCTCCCACGCACTCCACCGACGACCCGGGAAGAAGCAGGAGGGTGCGCATGTCCACGCCGTCCGCCGACAGGTCTTCCAGGGGGAGCCTCCGGACCGAGGCACCGGGCCGTCCGGCGTCCCTGACGAGGTGGACTTCCCCATAGCCGGCGGCGCCGAAGATCTGCCGCACCGCCGCCAGCTTTTCCTCCAGGTCCCGCTTCACCGGGTTGTACAGGGCGGCGGTGAGGCCCGACCGGGCGGCGCCCTCCAGGGCCTGGCGGACGTTCTCCCATGGCTGGAGGTAGTCGGACAGGGAGAGGAGCACCAGGCCGTTCACGTAGGGGGCCCCGGTCATCAGGCCTGCGGCCTGGGCCGCGGTAACCCCCGGGACCACCGATGCGGGGACGCGGCCCCGGGCCGTGCGGAGGGCGAGGGCCGCGAGGCCGAAGAGCACCGGGTCGCCCCCGGAGAGGAGAACCACCCTGTTCCCCTCTTCGGCGAGGGAGACGGCCCGCTCAACCCGCTTCTCCTCCTCCCCCATGGAGTAGGTCTCCACGGTCTTCCCGCGGAGCCAGGCAGGGGGAAGAAGGTCCGCGTAGAGGCGGTATCCCACCACGGCGTCGGCCTCCCCGAGGGCCTGCCGTCCCTCGAGGGTGAGGTACTTCCCGTCCCCGGGGCCTGTGCCGAGGACGGTGAGCTTTCCGCCTTCCCTCCGCGAAAGGAGGGAGAAGGCAGCGGTGACGCCGCAGGATGCGGTCCGCCTGCCGAGGAGACGGCCCGCCGAGGCGGCGCAGGGCTCCGCCACTCCGGGAAGGCCGAGATGGCGGGAGGCCGCCGAGGGGGTGAAGTCCCCGTCCAGGGAGAGGAGTTCCTTCCGGTCCACCACGACCAGGGGGATTCCCAGTTTTCCGGCCAGGGCCGCGAGGCCCGGCTCGTCCCGCTTCTCCTCCACGGTGCGTATCTCCGTCAGGCTTTCGGCGAGGAGCCCCTCAGCCTCCAGGGCCAAAAAGAGTACCCTTCTGAGGGTATCCGCATCCGTACCTCTCCGGCAGCCCATGCCGGCGGCGACGCACCGGGGAACGAGCTGGACCTGCCGGGGGGCGAAGTCCCTTCGATAGGGGGAGAGAATGACCGAGGCCTCGCCGGAAGACGGGACGGGGCGGTATTCCTCCGGCAGGGGAGGCAGGAAAGCGGGCACGTCGGTCCACCATGAGAGAATGCCCTCCTCAAGAAGGGCCCGGTTCACCGCGGGAAGGGCCTCTTTGCCAAGGAGCTTCCAGCCCCGCCTGGAGGCCAGGAGGTCCGGGGCGGTGAGACCGGCCCGGTCGCTGCTGGTGGTGAGCAGGAGGGAGGCGCCGATCCTGCCCGCAAGCTGTTCCGCGTAGTCCCTTCCTCCGCCGAGGTGGGCGCCGGTAACGGGGAGCACCGTGAAACCGTCCTCGGTGACCACGAGAACCGCGGGGTCGGTCTCCTTGTCCCGGAGATGGGGGGCCGCCGCCCGGACCGCCACGCCGAGGGAAGAGACGAAGACCAGGGCGTCCGTTCCCTGCCACCACCGGGCGACCGTTTCGGAGAGGGTGCCGGGGGCCACCCTGACCACCCTTTCGCCCGGTCCCCCGGCAAGCCGCCCAGCCAGCGCCTCGCCGGGATCGGAGAAGCAGAAAAAGGCGGCCTTCATTCCGACCCCTCCCGCCATCCGTGGGAGAAGGAAGGAGAATAGAGGAGGCTGCGGGCGTCCGTCGAGGCAAGGCATTCTCCGGCGATGATGAGGGCATGGCGGGTAATGCCGTGCTGCTTCATGAGGGCGGGGAGTTCCGCCAGGGGAGCGGTGAGGATCTTCTCGTCCTCCCAGGAGGCCCGGTAGACGCATGCCGCCGGGGTCCGGGGGGAGAAGCCTCCTTCCACGAGGTCTTCCGCCACGGCTTCGGCCTGGTCGGCGCTCAGGAAGACCACCATGGTGGTCCCGACAGCGGCGAGGCGGCGGAGATCCTCCTCCGGGGGCACAGGCGTCCGGCCGGCCCTGCGGGTGCAGATCACCGTCTGGTTTCCCCCCGGAACGGTGTACTGGATGCCGAGGGCTGCTGCGGCGGCCTGGAAGCTGCTGACGCCGGGGATGAACTGCACGGACAGGCCCTGTTCCTCCAGGAGGCGCTTCTGCTCCGCCACGGCGCCGAAGATGCTCGGGTCCCCCGTGTGGAGTCGTACCACGGGGACTCCCCGCCCCGCGGCGTCCGCCATGAGGGCCACCTGCTCCTCCAGGGAGAGGCCGGAGGAGTCCGTCCGTTCGCATCCCGGAGAGCAGAAATCGAGAAGAGCGGCGTTCACCAGGCTTCCGGCGTAGAGCACCAGCCCCGCTTCCTCGAGGGCTTTTTTCCCCTTGAGGGTGAGAAGTTCCGGGTCTCCGGGGCCCGCCCCCACAAAGAGTATGGTTTTTTCAGCTGTGTCCATGGTCCGTACCGTCCTTGTCTGCATTCCTGTCCGCATAGACGAGAAACACGGGGTTTGCCGCCGTGAGCATCCATGAACCGCCCGCCTCCGCCGAGGAGGAGGAGGCCACGTGGAGCACTTCGGGACGGCTTCCGAGGTTTTTGAGGGTTTTCCATGCCCGGTCGGCCGTGGAGGGCATGTTCGCCGTCACCAGGAGCCGTCCGCCGGGCAGGAGCTTCTGCCAGGCGGCTTCCAGAACGGCCTCCACGGCTCCGCCGTGGCCGCCCACCACAATCCGGGTGCACCGGGGGAGGGATGACAGGGCCTCCGGGGCCTGCCCTTCCACGAATCGTATCGAGGAGAGGCATCCGGCCCGTTCCGCGTTGTTCCGGGCGGCGTCGAGGGCGTCCACGGAACGCTCCACGGCGAAGACCGTGCCGGTTAGCGTCCGCCGGGCCAGCTCCACGGTGATGCCGCCGGAGCCGGCCCCGATCTCGAGGACGGCCTGTCCGTCCAGGGGATGGAGCAGCGAGGCCACCAGGGTCCGGCAGACCGCCTTGGAGAGGGGTACTCCCGGGGTCCGGACGAACCACCCGTCGGGGAGCACCCCGAGGGTTTGGGGCGGAAGGGGGCCCGGACCGAGAAGGAGAAGGGCCAGATCCCAGGCCTGCCCTTCCCCGGCGAGGGCGAAGAGGGTCGTCCGGAGGATCCGCTCCTCCGGATAGCCCAGGTTCTCCGCCAGCACTGCCACGCGGTCGGGGTACCCCCGGTCCTTCAGGAAGGCTGCCACCGCAGGGCCGGTGTTCTTCCTGTCGAGGAGGAAGAGGGTCCCCCGGTCCTCCCGGACGGATTTGAGGGCGTCCTCCAGAGGCCGGCCGTGGAGGCTCGCCGTCTCAGTGCCGTTCCACTGGATGCCGAGCCGGGCGAAGAGCACCTGGAAGCTGCTCACCCCGGGGATGACCTCCAGCTCCTCCCGGGGGAAGCGGGTTCCCAGCTTTCCGAGGAGGCTGAAGAAGCAGGGGTCTCCTGAGAGAAGGAGGGCGACCCTTCCCGTGTGCCGCTTCTCTTCGAGGCGGTCCAGGAAGGTGTCGAGGCTGCCCTTGAGGGGGAGGAGTTCTTTTCCGGACTCCCGGTAGGGCTCCAGGTGGCGGGGGCCTCCGGCGAGGATGTCCGCCCCGGCGATGGCCTCCCGGGCTGCCGGAAGAAGGTAGTTCCCCGTTCCCGGGCCTACGCCGACGACGGCAATTCGGTCCATGGCCGGGCCTCCTTTCCGATCTCGGGGAAGCTCCCGAGAACCTCCCCGTCCAGGGAGAGCACGGCCACCCCCAGGGGGACCGCGCCGCCCATGTGAAGGGAGCTGCGTCGGTGGGCCCGTTCCGCCACAAGGGAAAAGACGGAGGAGAGGCCCCACTGGCGGAGCAGGGGAACCGCTTCCTCGGCCAGGGGAAGGGAGAGAAGCTCCCGGACCTGTTCCTTCGACGCCCCTTCGGCCCCGGCGCAGGCGGCCAGGGTTTCGAGCCGGGCGTCGCCGAAATCGCAGTGGGTGTTGAAGAGTCCCGCGGCCACCTTGGCCCACTTGCCCACGTGGCCGAAGAGGTGGACCGGTCCCGCTCCACGGGACGAGCACTCCTTCAGGGAATGTCCCACGTGGTCCCCCATGCGGACGATGAGCTCCCGGGGGGTCCCGAAGCGCTCAACCAGGCATTTTTCCCCCACATAGCCGGGAACGAGGAAGACCGTGCCGGGGCGGGGGGAGTCGAAGGCCAGGGCGGAGGAGATGTAGAGGTCGATGGAGGCCAGGTAGGCGGCGGTGGACTTGGGCTCCACGATGCCCGTGGTGCCCAGGATGGAGATGCCCCCCTCGATGCCGAGCCGGGGGTTCCATGTCTTTTTCGCCCGCTCTTCCCCCTCCGGGGCGGACAGGACGATCTCGAGGCCCTGTCCCTCGGGCAGGAGGCCGCCCACCTCCGACTCTATCATGCGCCGGGGGCCGGGGTTGATGGCCCATTCGCCGGGGGGGACGGGAAGTCCCTTCCGGGTGACTCTCCCGATGCCTGGGCCGCCGGAGACGGTTACCCCTGGGCGTGAGGACGGCCGGGCCTCGGCGGCGATGAGCATGCCGGAGGTGCCGTCGGGGTCGTCGCCCGAGTCCTTCCGGACGGCACACCGGGAGCCCTTCTCCGAAAGGGTGCATTCCTCAAGGGGAAGGGTGAGGGATTCCCCTCCGGGAAGGGTCACCGTGACGGAGGACTGGAGGGCGCCGGAAAGGAACATCCGGGCGGCACCTTTCGCCGCCGCCGCGGCGCAGGTTCCCGTGGTGTAGCCTCTCCGCAGGCCCCCGGTGTATCCCAGTCCGTCGAAGGGCTTCCCGTCCACGGTCCTACTCCTTTTCGGCAAGGCGGATAAGGGCGTTCACGATGGCCGCAGCCACCGGGCTGCCTCCCCTGGGGCCGGGGGCGGTGATCCAGGGGCAGGCCAGGGCTGCCGTCTCGTCGTGGGATTCCGCCGCGCCCACGAAGCCCACGGGAATACCCACCACGAGGGCAGGCCTGCAGAGGCCCTTCTTCACCAGGTCGCACACCTCGAAGAGGGCCGTGGGGGCGTTCCCTATGGCCACGATGGAGCCGTCGAGGAGGGGCAGGGCCTTCCGCATGGCCGCCCTGGCCCTGGTGGCGGCGGCCCGCTTCGCGTCCTCCGCCACGTCGGTGTCGTTGAGGAAGCAGAGCACGGGGCTTCCCGTCCGCTCCAGGGCGGAGCGGCGGATTCCCGCCCGCACCATCTCCACGTCGGTGATGACGGGGGCTCCCCGCCGCAGGGCCTCCACGCCGGATTCCACGGCGCCGGGGGAGAACCGGAAGGTCTTCGCCCATTCCACCTCCGTGGTGGCGTGGGCGATGCGCAGCACCACCTCCCGCTCTCCAGGGGAGCCGGCATACTCGCCAAGGAGCCCCTCCAGGATCCGGAAGCTCTTCTTCTCGATCTCCCCGGGGGAGAGAAAACGGTCCGGCGTTTCTCTTTCGTCCATGATGCCTCCTCAAAAACGGGCGGACCCCCGCGCAGGGAGGTCCGCCCCTCGACCTTCTTTCAAACGTGAAAAGATCTCCAGGGAAGCCGACCCGAACCCTCGCAGGCGTCAAACCGAAATGTCCCCTCCAGGGTCTTCTGGCTTCCCTCATCCTCGCCCGCCCCTTCCCGGAAACTCCGGTGGTACGGCGGACTCGTCAGGTACACAGCGGCGGGACCGCGCCGGATTCGCACCGGCCTTCCCCTTGGAGAAGAATCGTTCATTTATGAAAGAACCCGTCTTTTATGAAAAAACCGTCTTTCATATGTGATCATCGTAATCTCAGCGGAGGAAAGTGTCAATCTGTTGCTTGTCGTCCGTTGTCTGTCGACCTGAGTCCAGCGAGGGGAGGATCTGGTCTTAAGACCCTCAAACCAGATCCTTCGGCCAAAAAGCCGGCCTCAGGATGACAGCCCGACGGCCTTGTCATCCCGAACGAGCGAATCGAAAAGCTGTCATTCCGAAGGGCGAAGCCCGATCGCGGAGCATCCCCTGAGGGGAGGAATCTCGCTTTTGACTCTGGGGTTCTCAAGCCTGGGATCCCTCCCCTCCGGGGACCCGGCCTCAGGATGACAATTCTTTGGGTATAGTATAATATGCAATGTATATGATTTCTTGATGCACAGGGGAGGACGCCATGCTGCTGAAGGAAAAGTACAAGACGAAATCCGGTTTCGTGTACGAGCTGATGCGTGAGAAAATCGTGTCCGGGGAGTGGCCCCAGGGAATGAACATCATCGTCGCCTCGGTGGCGAGGGATCTCGGCGTCTCGGCCATTCCCGTACGGGAAGCCATGAAGCTCCTGGAGTCCGAGGGCCTCGTGGTGCTCGAGCCCCACAAGGGGGCCAGGGTGACCGAGTTCGACCCCGGAAAGATCATGGAAGTCATGTCCATCCGGGGCGTCCTCGAGGGGTACGCGGCGAAAGCGGCGATTCCCTTCCTCGGGGGCGACGATTTCACCGATCTTCACCGGAGGGTGGAGGAGATGGACGGTTTCGTCCGGGCCGGGGAATGCGAAAGGTTCATCGCGGCGAACAAGGAGTTCCACAGGACGATCTATTCAAAGGGGGCCTTTCCTCTGCTGAACGAGATGATCTTCAAGCTCTGGGACGGCGGGGGGTTCTCCCACATCGTATTCGCCTTCCGTCCCGAGAGGATGGAAGTGGCCAACAGTGACCACAGAGCCATCCTCGGTGCCCTTGAAAAGGGCGACGGCGACGGTGTCGAGGATCTCATCCGGGAGCACAAGCTCGGTCTCGCCAGGGTGCTGTGCGCCATGGGGAAGAAGGATCCTTCCGACCGCTGATCAGCGGGGAAGGACCCTTTCTTCCGTCCAGCGGTTCCTGAGCTTTTCGGCCTGCTGCCTCTCCTTTTTCGACATCTTTTTCCAGGCTTCTTCCCTCAGCTCTTCCGCGTCGATGATATTCCTGTCCGCGGCCATGTCCAGGTAAGCCCAGGCAGCCGCCGGGTCCCGCTCCACGACGCCGCCGGAGTAATAGAGCGACCCGAGGACGAACCACCCGAATTCGTTCCCCTGCTCCGCGGCCCTGCGGGCCCACCCTTCTGCCGCCTTTCCGTCCGCTTTTACTCCGTGTCCCTTCAGGTACATCCAGGCCAGCAGTCCCTGGGCAAGGGATTCTTCTTCCTCGGCGGCGTCGAGGGCGAGCAGCCGGGCTCTTTCGAGATCCTCATCGACGGCGACCCCCTCGTAATACATCCATGCGAGGGCGGCCTTGCCGAGGGAACTGTCCTCCGCCGCGGCCCGTTCTGCCAGGTCGAGGGCCCGTTCATCATTCTCGTCCATCCCCTCGCCGAAATAGCAGAGAAGGGCCAGAAGCCCCATGCCGTCTGGGTCCCCGCCTTCCGCCGCCTTTTCCGCCCATTCCGCGCATTCGTCCAGGTCCCGTTCGATGCCCCACATCTCGCCGTCGTAGAGCAGCCGGGCCAGAAGGCCCTGTATCTCCGGATCCGCTCCGGGCGCGGACGAAGCTTCCCTCAGAAGGGCGACTCCCCTGCCCGGATCGGCGAAGCCGTCTTCGAAGATCCTGATCAGGCCGAGAAGTGCCTTTGCCCCGGCGTCTCCTCCCGCGGAGCCTTTTTCCAGCCATTCCACCGCCTTTGACACGTCCTTCGGGAATCCGTCGCCGTCGTAATACATGGCCCCCACGGCTGTCTGGGCTTCCGCGTCTCCCTTCCGGGCGAGGTCCAGCAGTTCTCCCGGTTCGAATTCATCCCTTCCGGAGGATTCTCCCTGGGGCAGGGACGGTGCAGGAAGGGGGGACGGGATTTTTCCGAGGACCGTTCCCTGGGCTGAGATTTTCGGGGATATCCCCGCCCTGCGGAGAAAATCCACGATCCGGTCCGCCGGAAGGGAAGCGTTGACGAAGGCACCCTCGTCCTCCTCGGTATAGCCCCAGGTGTTGATGCCCACCACCTCGCCCCGGCTGTTCACCAAAGGGCCGCCGCTGTTCCCCGAGGCGATGGCGGCAGTATGGATTATGTTCCGCTTGCCTTGCTTTTCGACGATGGCGCTGACGGTCCCCTCCGTATAGACCACGGGAGGCGCCGTCCTGAGTTCGCCGTTCAGGATCTCGTCTATGCTTTGGTCGAACTGGGTGACAAGGAGGGGAAAACCCCAGGCGCTCACCCTGTCCATGCGGCTTACCCGGGGAGAGAACACAATGGAGGGAAGGGACGCTACCGGAGAGAAACGGAGCAGGGCGAAGTCGTTCCCTCCAGCCCCCCCGCCGTATTCCCGGCGGACGAGCGTCGCCCGGACAGGTTTCAGAACGGGGTTCACAAGCATAATTTTTCCTTTGCCCTCCACCACGTGGGCGTTGGTCACCACGTACCCGTCGGCGACCACGAAGCCGGTGCCCATACTGGCGGAATCCCCGTGGTCCACCAGGACATAGACCACGGCCCTTTCCATGAGAGCGGCAATTTCCCGCCGCCGGTCCTCGAGGAGTGCGAGAATGTCCGGACCGTCCTGCTGCGCCTCCGCTCCTGGAAGGGCGGAGAAAACAAGCAAAAGGGCCGCGGCAAGGATGAGAACGCGGGTCATCGTTCGGGCATCGGATCGGTGAAGTGCGGGCATGGCTGTTCCTCCCTGGCAATATGCTTTTGGCTCATAGTATTCTCCTGAAGCGGGAGTGTCAAATCTTCCCAGACGGCGGAAGGTGGTATATAGTATTTGAGAGGATCTGAAAACGCAGACTTTTCCAAAAGGGGCGATGGCGATGTTCACCGGAAAATTGAAAGTGTACCTGGCAGTGGTCGGACTGTTTTTTGCGGCCCCGGCCGCATGCCCGGAGGAGATGGATCCGGTTCTGGTGAGGATCACGGGATCGTCCGTGAACATCCGTGCCGAGGCATCGAGAACCGGGAGGGTTATCGGCCGTTTTTCCGGCGGGGAGACCGCCGTGGTGCTGCGTGAGGAGCAGGGGGCCGACCCCTTTCCCTGGTCCCTGGTGATTGCCAGGGTTCCATATCCGGACGGTCCCGTGGTGGAAGGATGGGTCTACGGACAGTACGTGGAACCCCTACCCCAGGGAGAGTGGTCGGGGAGTGTCTCCGGAGCCCAGGGGCTTGCCTTTGACTCTTTTTACCTGGCCACCCAGGAGAGGTTCGGCAGTACCCCGGAAGAGGCGGTGCGGAAGCTGGGAAAGCCCCTTTCGCGGAATGACCGGGAGGTACCCGGGCGGCACGATCCGTCCTACAAAGTGACATTCACCGAGCTGTCCTATCCGGGGCTTGAACTCCGGTATTTCTCAACGAAGGACAGCAGGGCTCTCATCGGTGCCAGGGTGACGGAAGGGGATTACCTTCTCGGCAGGGCGGTCAGACTGGACGCTTCTCCCCGGCAGGTCCTGCTGGAGCTCGGTCCGCCCCAGTTCCAGGACGGCGCGGTCTTCGGCTGGTCCGACGAGGCGGATTACGCCTCCCTGGAGGTGACCTTTTCAGGCGGGAAGGCGCTCCTGGTGGATTTTTCAGTGGTACTCGACTGATCCGACGGCGGCCCTTTCTTCGGAGGGGCCGCTTTTTCTTTTTCCGCCGGTGCTCCCGGTCCGGAACCTTTTTTCGGAGGTGTCCCCCATGAAGCGATCCCTGTTTTCCGTCCTGATACTTCTGGTTGTTCTTTTCCTCCCGTGTGGGGGATACGCCGCCCCTTCCGTCCGGGAGAACGAATACTGGCTGAAGGTCAACCCCATCGGCAGGCCGCCGGCCCAGCCTTCCGAAGCATACAGCCTTCTCGAGTCGAGGCTCCGGAACGTGCTGGCCGGCGACCTTGACGGCATGGAGTTTTTCCGGTCCCTCGGCCGGGACGGCATGGCCATGAGAGATGTGATGGCCTTCAAGGAGGAGTTCATCCGACTGCGGGGTGAAGAGCTGCGGAAGACGGAAGCCCTCTCCCCGGCGGATGCCCTTCCCGGAGCCCTTGAGGCATGGGAGCGGACCTTCGGGGAAGCGGAACGGTCCCTCATGGACGTGCGGCGGAAGGGCGTCGAGCGTGCCTTCGCCGAGGGGGTCCGGCGGTACAGGGACGCCCATCCGGATTTTCCCTATCTCGTCCGCATGGATGCCGGCGCGTCGTCCCGAGAATCCTACGGAGAGCTCCGGTTCGAGGGGGACATCGACATCTCCACCCTGGCGGCCCAGGCGGAGAACGCCGCCGCCCTCAGGGATTTTATCTCTTCCTCCATCCGGGACAGCTTCAACCTGGACATGACGTCCCTGGACGCCCTGGTTACCGCCCACCGGCAGGCCACCCTCGACGTGTACATCACCCAGCCCGCCGCGGACTGGGCGGAGATGGACTCCCTCAAAAGAGGACGGCTGCAGGAGATTGTACTGGAAAACGGGGAGGTGGGCTACCGGGATGTCTCCGACCCGGTGGAGCGGGTCTTCATCTTCGCCAATCTGAAGAACAACCTCCGGATGAGGGGCGGCGCCCCGGACGACCTCGCCCGCCTCATGGACGAGCCTCCCGACAGGATGACCCCGGACATGGAGCCCGCGGTAAGCCTTGAGATGCTTCGCCACATGACCACCGACGCTCTGCAGGCCCGGCTTGCCTACCACGAGAAGATTCTCAAGCTGGCAAAGTACGTGGACCGGAGCGCCGCCATCGCCCAAGGTCCCCTCGGCGATACGGCCCTGGCTGCCTGGGCCCGGCAGGTGACCCTGGTGAAGCAGAACAGGGGGTTGGACGGCGGGCAGAGGCTGAAGCGCATTCTGGAGATCAGCGAACCGCTCCTCGGGGATCCCCGGGACTTCGCTGGCCTCGACCGGGCGATCCTCTCCCTCGGGGAGCGGGCTTCCGCCCTGATCCGGGACAACGTGTCCAAGGGCATTGACGCCCGGCTGAAGCTCATCGACGACGCACGGACCCCCGCGGAAAAGGACGGGGAGCGGAGAAAACTGCTCTCGGAGCTCGAGGAGACCTTCAAGGCCTACGTGGAGAAGGGAGTGGACTTTCCCCCGAAGGCCCACGAGACCATGATCGCCCTCGCCGACGCCCTGAAGGTGACGGTGCTCAACATTCCCGCGTCGGAGCTTGAGCGGATGAAGCGCTACCTGGATCTGGCCGCCGAAAAGCCCGGTTCCCTCGACCTGGCCCTCGGCATGGCGTGGCGCCTCTTCGAGGGAGCCTACACCACCGCCGACGGGGCGATCGACGCCTTCAACAACTGGTTTGACTACCTCGACAACCACACGGTGGCCCGTCTCCGGGCCATGAACCCGGAAGTGTTTCTTCCCGGCCCCGGGGGAAAGACCCGGGCTGTAACCATACCCATCGGCAGGATCAACGACCGGCTCAACGCGTCCATCCTCGGCGCCGCGGGGAACTCCCTTCCCTTCAAGGCCGTCAACCTGGGCCAGGAGCTCTACGCCTACGTGAGCGGATTCCGGGAAGGGAAGGACATGTCCGAATCGGTGTCCAACGTGGCAACCCAGCTCTTCCGGTCCCGGGTTCCGGGAGGGGATATCGTTGAAGCCGTGGTCATGGAGAACTACACCAGGGCGGCCATCGGCGTGGTCTACCTTCTCTTCCCCACGCTCGCCGTCCCCGAGGCCCTCTACGGCATGGGAACCGCCGCCGCCGAGTGGTATGTGGGCGCATGGCAGCAGTGGCAGTACGACGAAATGGTGGATGCACTGTACGAGGGAACGGCCTTCGAACCGACACGGGAGGGGACGTGGAGGGTGAAGTCCATAACGTACAGCCTTCCCGGCGGAGGAGCGGTCACCGTGGGGCGGGACGAGGCCTTTACCCTGCCGGAACTGGTGCCGAAGATCTCCAACATTCTCGTGCCCCAGGTGAGGACCCACCCGTCCATCGCCATGTACCACGAACTCCTGGCGCGGAAGGAGCTCTCCGACGGGCAGAGCGGCATCCCCGTCTGGCCCCGGAGATACCTGAACCTCAGCCTGTACGGGGAGCGGCTGTATGAGAAGTACGTTTCGGAGGTGAAAACGGTGACCAGGCAGTACTTCGCCGACGTCATCGCCGAGCTGGAAAAGCGGAAGGCCTTCGACCAGGGAACGAACGAAAAGAAACTGCGGGAGATAGGTGAGGAACTGGGCTGCGGCGGCTCCCTTCTCGATAAGACCGGAAGCGGGCGGGAAGCCCAGGAGGCGGTTATCGCCGACTGGGAAGAGTGGCTGAAGGTCCATGGCGCCCTTATGGAGTTCCGGGAGCGGTGGAGCGCCTTTTTCATCCTGGTGCGGAAGCCCTCCTGCTCTCCCGAGTCGATCCGGATCGTCCTCGAAGAGGACCGGAAAGACCTCGGGGAGGCGAAAAAGGCCCTCCGGGAGGCGGCCGCCGCCGTGGAGGAGATTGTCGGCCGGAACGGGGCCGATGAAAAGACCCTGCAGCCCGCAGTCCGGACGAGGGCGGGGGCCCTGATCTATCCCTCCGGTACCCCGGAGCGGCGCCGGATGATCAGCGAATACAGGGAATATCTCGAATCCCTCCGCAGCAGGCAGACCCCTCCCGGCGTGCGGATTTCTGGTCCGGACACCGTGGGCGAGGGGATGGAAGAGTTTTTTACTGTCGTCCTGGACAGGGAGCTCCGGTCGGCCCGGTACGACTGGAAGTTCGCCTCCGGCGGTTACGGGGAGGCCCTTGAGGGGGACACGACGTCCCGCATCCGGTGGACTCCCTCGTCCCCGGGAAAGAAGGTCCTGGAAGTGCATGTCCTCGCCGATCTTCCCGGAGCCGACTGGGTACGGGCCGTTCACCCGGTGACCGTCCTCTCCGCAGCCGATACGCCCCGTCCGCGGCTGCGGCTGACCTGCCCCGTGGATTCCTTCCGGGCGGGGGAAATTGTTCCCCTCACGGCGGAGACGGAGGAGTTCGGTCTTGGAGGAGAAGGGTTCGAATGGTACATCTGGTTCGCGGACGGGAGGCGGATCGCCTCCACGGCGGAACGGACCATATCCTTCGACGGAGTGGGCTACGAGGGGCGGACCGTGGAGATCCGGGTGGAGGCACGGACGAAGAACCGTTTCGTCTCGGCATCCGCCCTTTCCCTGGAGGTTCTGCCTCCCGGAGGAGCCGACGGAGATCTCCGGGTCCTCCTCGAACCTGATATCACCGAGGCCGCGGCCGGAACACCCCTCCGGTTTTCGGGCACCGCCTTCCCGAGAAAGGGGGGAGGAACCCTGAAATACCAGTGGTCCGTCAACGGGGAATTCGCCGGGGACGGGGACGCCCTTCATTTCGACACGGCTCCCTGGGAGGGAAAGACGGCGGAGATCGTCTTCTACGCCGCCCAGGTCCTTGACGGGACGGTGCTCTTCGAAGGATCGGCGTCCCGGAAGATCTCGGTCGTCAAGGAGGTCTCGCTGTCCGTGGCGCTGGAACCCCACCCGTCGAAGGTGGGCGATACCGAAACGATCCGGCTCGCCGTGAAGGATCCCCTGGACGGCGTGGAGTATGAATGGCACGAGTGGGACAGCGTCTCCCGGAGATGGAGCTCCGGAGCCGCCGTGGCGGGGAGGCGGCTGGTGAAGTCCGCTCGCGGCCTGGCGGGCCAGTCTCTCAGGTTTCGGGTGACCGCCCGGGACGGAAAGGGGCGGACGGCGGCCGCCGAGTCGGGGCTCATCGAAATCACGGAGCCCTCCTGGCCCGGTCCCGAAGAGGAGGAACCGGAGGCGGACACGGAGAAGCCCGTTTCGGACCCGGAAAAAAAGGACGGCGGGAAGCCTGCCGTTCCAGGAGACGCCGAAGAAGGACCGGAAAAGGATGGAGCGGCTGAAGACGACGGAACGCTGAGGCTCGAACTTCCGGCGACGGTCATGGAGGGAGAGATCGTGACCGTGAAGGCTCTTCTGCCCCCCGGCATGGCCGAACAGGCCGCCGACTCCTTCCGGTGGAGCAGCGACCCCAGCCGGGGACGGCGGTCTTTCGTCATCCTCGGCGAGACCGTTGGAGGAACCGACGGCTTCGGCGGCGGCGGGGGAGAACGGACAGCCCGTCCCGAGACGGAGATCCAGTTCACCCCCCATCAGAACACCCGGGG
The DNA here is from genome assembly GCF_004366815.1 of Aminivibrio pyruvatiphilus. NCBI lineage: Bacteria > Thermotogati > Synergistota > Synergistia > Synergistales > Aminobacteriaceae > Aminivibrio > Aminivibrio pyruvatiphilus. Next base: position 26,281 of record NZ_SORI01000001.1, read on the forward strand.
CGTGAGGGGCAGCGTGGGCGTCACCGTCTACCGGAAGCTGCGGGGGAACCAGAAGGGAGCCCCCATGGAATCTCTCGCCGAAGCGTACAGGTCCGTGGAGGTCCTTCCCATGGGCTGTTCCGTGGCAGCTTCCGCGTCGTGGGCGGGAGGCCCCAACGAAGAGGGGGTGCTTCTCACCCTTGACGAGGATACGTCCCGGGGAAGCGTCCGGGGTGAGTTCCTCCTGCAGATCGGCACATGGAGGGGCAGGACCATCGAATCGGTGAAGAAGCAGGTGGAGACCAACAACCAGTACGGAATCCTCGAGAGGGTCGTCGTGGACGGCTACGAGGGCTATCTCGCCGTGCAGGGCCCGTCGTACAACATCAAGCGATCCCCTGACGGCCGGTTCGTCACCGGCGGCCGGGTGGTGCTGAACGGCCTGGTGATCAGGGGAGAGGCAGCCCTCGACTTCCGTTCGGAGATCAAATTCTCTCTCGCTGAGGACAACATCCCCGAGGACGACCCCGAGACGGCCCGGTTCGCCCGGGGGCTCATGTCGCAGCTCCGGTCCATCCTGGCGAGTATCCGGGTGGTCCCTGACCCGAAGCGGACCACGGGACCGGCGGACGCAGCCGGGGAAGAGAAAAAGGACGCGGCCGTGACGCTCCGGAGGGTGAGTCCTCCGGCAGGCCCCGTGGTCGCCGGAACGCCCGTGGAATTCCTGGCGTCGGCGGAGGGAGCGAAGAAAGTGGAGATGTTCTTCCGGTTCGAGCCGTCCACGGAGGTCTCCTTTTCCCCTCCGGAATCGGAGGAGGGGCGGACGAAAGCCGTCTTTTCCGAACCCGGCACGGTTCGCGTCTGGGCCGTTGCCCTGGACGGGAACGGCACCCTCGGCGAATCGGAACAGGTCGAAATAGAAGTGGTGGGGCCTGAACTGACCGTCACGGCCATGCCCCCGAAGCCGAAGGTAGGGGAGGAAGTGAAAGCGAAGGCCGGGGCGAAGCCCGGACTGCCGGAAGGGGCCTTCGTCGTGTGGACCCTGGAGGGAAAGGCGTCCCGCAGCGGGACGAAAGCCGCGGATTCCACGGAATATTCCTTCCTCCCCCGGGAGGCGGGGAAATACGTCCTGAAAGCGGAGGCCAGAAGTCCGGGAGGGGAGACTCTGGCGGAGAAAACGCTGGCCGTGGAGGTGGCGGGGTACGAAGTGGCCGTGACGGTTCTCGGCCCGGCAGGACCCCGACCGCAGGAATGGGTGCAGGGGCAGGGCCTCCGCACCGTGGAAAAGGACACCTTTCTCCGGGACGAGCACGTCCGGATGAAGGCGGAAGTGAAGGACGCCGATGCGCCGAAGGATCTCCGGTGGAAGTGGATTCCGGGGCCGGAGACGTCCCTGGCGTCTTCGGGCATCGGGCAGGAGGCGACTCTGTACGGCACCGCCGCCGGAACGGCATCGGCCCGGGTGGAGGTGCGGGACACGGAGGACCTTCTTCTGGGCGCGGCTTCCGTCTCTTTCCCCGTGATGGAGCTGCCCCCCGAGCTGAAGGTTCCTCCCCTGAAGGGGGCCGTCAGGGCGGACCCCGAGCCCGGGACGGTGAACGGGAGAATCACCCTCTCCGCTTCCGCGGAAGGGGGCAAGCCCCCCTATACCTTCCGGTGGGGAGGTCCGGTTACCGGGTCGGGGGATATTCACACCTTCATTCCCGACCGGCCGGGGACGTTCCGGTTCACCCTGCTGGTCCTGGATTCGGCGGGGCGGCAGGTCACGGTGAACCGGGATGTGGAAGTGAAGCCCTTCACCGTAGCCATATCCGGCATCCCCCAACGGGCGATTCTCGGGGAAACGGTCTCCTGCCGGGTGGACTACCCTCTCTCCCCTCCGGGATCGAAGGTGAACCGGTCACCGGTGCCGCGGATCCGCCTCTCCGGCAACCCGGAAGTGCAGTGGAACCCCGCGGAGGGGACGGGGCCCGGGTTCAGCGGCCGGGCCGTCCGGCCGGGCGCCGCGGACATCCGGGCCGAAGTGCGGGGGGCCGGAGGAGTGGTCCTCGGCGTCTCCGATCCCGTGCGGATGACGGTGGGCGTGCCGGACCTTTCCCTGGTGCTTCCGGAATACGTGACCCCGGGCGACGGTTTTCGTGCTGCCGTAGAACTCCCGCCGGGAGTGAACGCCGACGAAGTGTTCGATTTTGACTGGAAGGCGGCCTTCCCCGCCGCCCGGCAGTACGGCCGTGAAGGAGGAAGCGCCCTTATCGGTCCCGTGAGCGGGCTCGATCCCGTCCAGGTGTCGGTCGCCGTCCGGGACAAGGGAGGAAAAACGGCGGCGGAGCTTTCGGGGACCGTCCCCGTGCGGCCCCTGGACCTCAGCGTCAGGGTCCGGGCCTTCTCCGAGAGAGGGCAGATCGTGCTGCCCGACGGACGGGTGGACTATCCTCCCCGGGAGGAGTGGATCGAAGGGCAGACGGCCACGTTCAAGGCCGCTGTCTCCCCCGCGAAAGCTGTGACCTGGGAATGGTCCGTGTACGGGCCGGGAAAAATCAGCCTCGCGTCCTGGGACACCGCCTCGGTGATCCTGAACGGAACTGGTTCACTGACCGTCACTGTCGTGGCGAAGGTGGGGGGAAAGGAAGCGGGTCGGGCGGAAGTGACCCTTCCCGTGACCGTGGCAAAGGACAAAATCCAGGCGGCGAGGGAGTACCAGGCCGGACGGAACGAGTGGAACGCCGCCCGCCGTGACCGGGCGGTCATGGCCATGGAAAGGGCGGCTTCACTGGATCCAGGCAATCCCGCCATCGGGCGGGAACTGGCGCGGATGAAGGCCGAGGCGGAAAAGTCCCGGGCCGAAGACGCCCGGAAGCGGGCCGTGGAGGTCTGGAACAAGGCCGCGGAACTCCAGAAGAAGGAGAAGTATGAAGAGGCCCTTGAACAATACCGGGAGGGCCTGAAAATCAACGACGACAAAGCAGTCAGGGATCACGTGAAGAAGCTCGAGGACTTCATTGCCGACCGGAAGCGCAGGCAGGAACAGGCTTCGGCGGACGCGAGGGCCCGGGCGGAGGCAATCTGGCGCCGGGCGGCGGAGCTGCAGAAGGGAAAACGTTATGAAGAGGCCCTGGAGAAATACCGGGAAGGCCTGGCCATTTCACCGGATCCGGTGGTGGAGGAGCACGTCCGGAAGCTGGAGGACTACATCGCCAGGATGAAGAAGCAGTCCGGGACACAACAGCCGCAGCCGAAAACCCCTCAGCAGGTGCAGCCGAAACAGGTCCCGGCGCCTGACCAGAAGCCGGCAGACAAGGGGGCGGGAAAGCTGCCCGCAGGCTGGAAATCCGTGACCGTCGGGAACGTTTCCTTCGGCATCCCCTCCTCATGGAACGGGAAGACCATGAAGGAGCATGACGTGGAACAGCTTCACGTCTACTGGCAGGGGAGCTTCGACAATCCGGTCCACGGGGTCTCCGGAGGGGTGACGAAGAAGTACGGGGAGGCGAAGAAGGAGCTCCGCGGTGCCCGGACGGTCTCCCTCGGAGGGGCGAAGGTGCTCCGGGCGGACGAGGACGGAGCGGTGAACCTTCTCTTCCCGCCCCTTGGCGGCAACAGGGGCGTGGCCCTCGTCCTCTTCCGCGGAAAGGGCGGAAAACAGGAAACCCTGGAAGCCATACTGAAGACTGTCACGGTAAAGTGAAAAAAACGGGGCCCCTTCAGGGGCCCCGTTTTTTCAGAACGATTATTTTACGTTCCGGTACTTCATGTACTTCACCTGGTTGATTTTATAGAGCTCCCGCTGGGCGTAGGCGAGGTTCTTCGCCGCCGCCTGCTCCAGGAGCCGGATGCCCTGCGCCTCGTCCTTCGGTACGCCCCTGCCCTGGTAGTAGACCATGCCGAGATAGGCCATGCCCAGGGGAGACCCCTTGTCGGCGGCCTGCTTGTACCAGTGGAAGGCCTTCTCCCTGCTGAAGACGGCGCCCTCGCCCTTTTCGTAGAGGACCCCCAGGTTTACCATGGCGTCGATGAACCCGTTCTTCGCCGCCTCGTCGAACCAGTAGAAGGCTTTCATGGCGTCCTTGGGCCGCCCCTGCCCCTTATAATGCATCAGGCCCAGGCGGAACTGGGCGAAAGCCCTGTTTTTCTGGGCGGCCTGTTCGTACCAGCGGGCAGCCTCCCCGTAGTCCGGCTTTCCGAGGAAATCACCGTAGTAGAGATGGCCGAGCTGCTCCGCCGCGCTTGAATACTTGTTCCCGGCCGACTGGAGGAAGTAGTCCCGGGCTTTTTTATAATCCTTTTTCGTTCCCTCGCCGTTTTTGTGCATGATACCCATGTTGTACTGTGCCACGGCGTGTCCCTTCGCAGCTGCACGGCCCCACCACTTGAGTGCTTCCGGGAAGCTCTTGACTGCCCCGTTCTCACCTTTGTAGGCGTTCATTCCCATACGGAAGAGCTGTTCCACGGTATAGGACGGCTCTTTGGTCTCCGCCTTGGGTTTCGGTTTCGGCTGCGGTTTCGGGGCCGGTTTGGGAGCCGGCTTGGGTGCCGGTTTCGGCTCCGGCTTGGGTTGAGGCGCAGGTTTTACCTCCTGCTCCGGTTTCTTCGGTTCCGGGGCCTCCTCGCCAAAGACGGGGGGCGGCGGCGGGGCGATCTCCTCTTCGTCTCCGGGAAGAGGAGGCGGGGTGAAGGCTGATGAGGGAAGGGCCGTGAAGAGAGCGGCCCCGAGGAACAGAAGGAAGAGCATCAGCGCTCCGGTTCTCCTGCGTTCGGTCATGGCGGAACCTCCGTTTTAATGCCCTCGGGCAGTCTTGAAAATAATGAAACGACAAAGGGCCCTGGAAGTCAACCGGAAAACGGCCGCAAAATGAACAGGCAGCGGGAGATGTTCCCCGCTGCCTGCGCCTGGTGCAGCCTTACGTTTTCCGGGGCGTAAATCTTTGCTCTATCTGAACGCCCGGAGATAGAGCTCCCGTATCTCGGACATCAGGGGATACCTCGGGTTGTTCCCCGTGCACTGGTCGTCGAAGGCCAGCTCGCTCAGCTCGTCCACCTTCGCCATGAACTCCTCTTCGTTCACTCCCGCCTCGGAGATGGTGGCAGGCAGGTCCAGGGATTTCCTCAGGGCTGCGACGGCGGCGATGAGATTCTCCACCTTCCCGTCCTCGTCCGTGCCCCCCAGGCCGAGATAGTCGGCCACCCTGGCGTACCTCGCCTTCGCCTCGGGGTACTTGTACTGGGGGAAGGCGGCCTGCTTCCGGGGAGAGCCCGTCTTGTTGAACCGGATCACCTCGGTGATGAGGATGCCGTTGGCTACGCCGTGGGCCACGTGGAAGGCCGACCCCAGCTTATGGGACATGGAGTGGCACAGGCCGAGGAAGGCGTTGGCGAAGGCCATGCCCGCCATGGTGGCGGCGTTGTGGACCTGCTCCCGGGCTTCGGGGTTCGCCGCGCCGTCCCGGTAGGAGGCAGGGAGAGAGGTGAAGAGCATCCGGAGGGCCTCCATGGCGATGCCGTTGGTGTATTCCGTGGCCGTGGTGGCGGCGATGGCCTCCAGGGCGTGGGTGACGGCGTCGATGCCCGATGCTGCGGTCACGGAGCGGGGCATGGAGAGCACCAGGTCGGAGTCCACGATGGCGATATCCGGAGTCAGCTCGTAGTCGGCGATGGGATACTTGATGCCCTGGGCGTCGTCGGTGATCACGGCGAAGGGGGTCACTTCCGACCCCGTGCCGGACGTGGTGGGAATGGCCACCATGATCGCCTTCTTTCCCAGGGAGGGGAACCGGCAGACCCTCTTCCGAATGTCCATGAACCGCATGGCGAGCTGGCTGAACTTCACGTCGGGATTCTCGTAGAGCAGCCACATGATCTTGGCCGCGTCTATGGGAGAGCCTCCTCCGAGGGCCAGGACGGCGTCGGGGTTGAAAGCCCTCATGCGCTCCAGTCCCCGGTCAACCGTGGTGAGGTCGGGATCGGGCTTCACGTCGCAGAAGACCTCCACCTCCATGCCGAGGCGCTCCAGGTGGGCGATGACCTTTGCCGGGTATCCCAGGTCGTGGAGGGGCCTGTCGGTGACCAGGAAAGCCTTCTTCCGGCCGGCGAGCTCGTTCAGGGCCTCGCCCAGGCAGCCCGGCTTGAAGTAGACCTGGGAGGGGATGCGGAACCACAGCATGTTCTCCCGCCGTTCTGCCACGGTCTTCACGTTGATCAGGTGCCGGATGCCCACGTTCTCGCTCACGCTGTTCCCTCCCCATGAGCCGCATCCCAGGGTGAGGGAGGGCTCCAGCCTGAAATTGTACACGTCGCCGATGGCTCCCTGGGAACTCGGCATGTTGATGAGCACCCTGCCCGTGGAGAGCCTGCGGCTGTATTTTTTTATCCTGTCCCGGTTCTCCGGCCGTGTGTAGAGCACCGACGTGTGCCCCATACCGGCGAATTCCACCAGGGCCGCGGCCTTTTCCACGGCGTCGTCAAAGTCCTTCGCCCTGTACATTCCGAGGACCGGGGAGAGCTTCTCGAAGCTCAGGGGCTCGTCCCTGCCGATGACCTCCGCTTCGCCGATGAGGACCTTGGCCGTCTCGGGAACCTCGAAGCCGGCGAGGGCCGCGATCTTCCAGGCGGGCTGGCCGACGATGTCCGTGTTCAGGTGCCCGTCGGTGAGGAGGATGTCCCGGAGCATCTCCCGCCGCTGCCCGTCGAGGATGACCGCCCCCCGGCGGGTAAACTCCGCCGCCACGGCGTCGTAGACGTCGTCGCAGACCACCACGGACTGCTCCGAGGCGCAGATGAGGCCGTTGTCGAAGGTCTTGCTGAGCAGGATGGAGTTCACCGCCATTTTTATGTCACAGGTCTCGTCGATCACCGCCGGGGTGTTTCCCGACCCCACGCCGATGGCGGGCTTTCCGGAGGAGTAGGCTGCCCGGACCATGCCGGGGCCGCCGGTGGCCAGGGTCATGCTGATGTCCCGGTGGGCCATGAGGTACTGGGATCCTTCCACGGTGGGGTTGTCGATCCACCCGATGATCCCCTCCGGGGCGCCGGCTTTCACCGCGGCGTCGAGAATCAGCTTCGCGGCCATAACGGTGCATTTCTTCGCCCTCGGGTGGGGGGAAAAGATGATGCCGTTCTTCGTCTTCAGGGCCAGGAGAGCCTTGAAGATGGCTGTGGACGTGGGGTTCGTGGTGGGGATGATCCCCGCCAGCACCCCGATGGGTTCGGCGATGCGGAAGTAGCCGTTGGTCTCGTCCTTTTCGATGACACCGCAGGTTTTTTCATTCCTGTACTTGTTGTAGACGAACTCCGACGCGAAATGGTTTTTGATGACCTTGTCCTCCAGGACGCCCATGCCCGTCTCCTCGAAAGCGGCTTTCGCCAGGGGAATGCGGGCCGCATTGGCGGCCATGGCGGCGGAGAAGAAGATCTCGTTCACCTTCTCCTGGCAGAACGTGGCGAAGCGGCGCTGGGCCGCCCGGGTCCTGGCCACCACGGCATCGATGGATTCGCGGATGGACTGGACGGAATCAAGAACCTGGACGTCTTCCCGGGGGGCTTTCTTCGTGACCATAGCAGACTTCCTCCTGAATTCGATATTTTTTGAACGTAGGGTACTGTGTATTTGTTATTGTAATCACGAACACTAAATAATCAAGGGGTTTTGAATGAAGTCTCAAGAAACGGAACTTTCGTTACAGAAGCACCGGGCACTTTTTGCCTCGGGGAAGAAAACAGTACCCGGTGAGAAGAAGCGGCCCCGGTGCGAGAAAAGTCTGCGGGAACGGTAAATGAGCAAAAACGGGTAATTTGAAAAAAAACTAAATGAGCAAAAACTAAAGCGTCAGGAGGAGATGAAAGATAAAAATATAACAATATGGAGAAAAAACAGTGGTGTGGTAAAGTGATAAAGTATGCATGATGCATGATCCAAAATGGCATGAAAAACTGAAGGGGGAGAGAGTAGAAATGAACACTCTGAGAGGAAGGCTGCTCGGCATTTTTCTTGTGTTGAGTCTCGGAGGTCTGGCGGTCATCGGTTTTCTTGCGGTGAGCAGTTCGAACAGGGCACTCGTTGCCGCGGCGGAGAAGGAAGGGCTTGCCCTCGGCAAGGGGTTGGCGGTGGAGTCGGACATGTTCTTTCGGGAGAGGCTGAATTTCCTGATCCTCCAGTCCCAGAGAAACGTCGTCAGGAGCATGGAGTGGGAGACCCAGAAACCGGGCCTTGCGGAAGCGTCAAAGATCTACGGCGATATTGTGGACATCTGGGTGGTGTCTCCTGACGGCTCCGAAAAACACCTCACCGGGGCAATGACGGACTTTTCCGGAAGCGACGGGGTGAAGAAAGTGTTGTCTGACGGGAAAACCTATGTTTCACCGGTAACGGTTGTGAAGAGTGCGGGAAAAAATGCGGTGATTTTTGCCGTTCCGGTGGAATCCCAGGGGAAACGGGCCGGAGTGCTCGCGGCAGCCTTCGACGTGGCGGGCCTTGACGGTTTCCTTGCACCGGTCCGCTGGGGGGCCACGGGGTACGCCTACGTAACCGACAGGCTGGGCATCATAACCGCCCATCCGAACAAGGGGCACATCGGGGTGCTGGATACTTCAAAGGCTGCCGGTGCCATAACCCCTGAACTGGCTGACGCCATGAAGAAGGGGCTCGCCGGGCAGCAGGGCCTTGCTGCCTACTTCTTCGAAGGGGATGACAAGTATGTGGCTTTCTTCCCCGTCCCCACTGTCGGGGGTGTCCTCGGCATGACTTCCACCGTGGCGGAGTTCCTGGCCCCGGTAAGGGCCATACGGAATACGGTGATCATCGCTGCGGTCGTGGTGGCACTGCTGGTCATCGCCGTCTCCCTCTGGATGGCGGGAAGCATTGCCGCACCCATCAGGCGTGTGGCTGAAAAGATGGAGCTCGTGGCGGCAGGTGACCTGACGTCCACGGTGGACCTCCGGAGCAGCCTGGCGGAAGTCCGTCTGCTTGTGGATGGCATCAACTCCATGATCACCCTGGTGGCCGGGGCGATGAAGGAAATTTCGAAGAGCTCCCGGGATGTCCTTGCCCGGGCGGAGGATATGAGCGCCGCAGCCGAGGAATCCACGGCCTCCATCGAGGAAGTGATGGCTATGGCGGAGAAGGCAAGCGCAAACACCGAATCCGCCGCCGCTTCTGTGGAGGAAACCAACGCGGGAGTCGAAGAAGTGGCCGCTGGCGCCCAGGCGGGGGCGAAGGCCGCGGTTGAAGCCGGGGAAGAAGCGGCCCATATCTCCGATGCGGCCCAGAAGGGCGGCAGGGCTGTCGAAGACATGGCCGGCCTGATCAGCGAAACGGCAAGGGCGGGCGAAGAGGTGAGCAGTGCTGTGACCAACCTTGCAGGCACGGTGAAGAACATCTCCGGTTTCGTGAGCATTATTACGTCCATCGCCGACCAGACGAACCTCCTGGCGCTGAACGCAGCCATCGAAGCGGCGAGGGCCGGAGAAGCCGGACGGGGATTTGCCGTGGTGGCGGAAGAGGTACGGAAACTCGCCGAGGAATCCAACCGCGCGGCGGGCGAGGTGGGAAAGCTCATCGGCGAGATCTCGAGCCGCACCGACAGTGCCCTCAGGGATTCCGCCAACTCGTCGAAGATCCTGAAGGATCTCGTAGCCAGGGCCGACGAGACGAGTACCCTCATAGCCGGCGTTGTCAGGAGGGTAAACAACGTGGCGGAAAACATCCAGACCATCGCCGCCACCATGGAAGAGCAGTCGGCCAGCGCCGAAGAGATGACGGCGGGCATGGACAACGTGGCGAAAAGCAGCGGCGAAATTGCGGAACAGGTCTCCGGAATCGCCGGGGCCATGCAGGAGCAGTCGAAGGTGGTGGAATCCATCGCTTCAGCCTCGGAGGATCTGGTGAATCTGAGCTCCGCCATGGAGCGGGCCGTTTCCCGGTTCCGGACAGGAGAAGAAGTCGGAGGGCTGGTTCCCGTGTCCGCAGTATCGGCAAAAAGGAAAAAATGATTCAAAAAGAGCGCCGGGCCCCCTTCGGGGGCCTTTTTCTTCCCCGGCATCAGCCGGATGACGGGAGAAGAAGCAAAAGAGGAGAGGAAGGGTGTTTTCCTCATCTTTTCCCTTTCCATCGAACCGGGAAGACGGTTATAATGAGCCGGAATGACCGGTCCGTCCGGAATTTTTTATAGAAGGCTGTGATTGAATGAAGGTGCGGGATTTTCTTCTGGAGCGGTACTTCGCCAGATACGAGTTTTCGGTTCGCCATCTGCTGAGCCCCTCGGACTGCGAATCCCTTCGGGCGGAAGAGCTGCTCGAGGGGAGCGGTCCCGGGATTTCCGAACTGTGGAGGGACCTCCGCCTGACGTATACCGAGTCCAGGGGGCACCCCCTGCTTAGGGAGGAGATTGCCGCAGCAGCAGGGGTGACCCCTGGCGATACCCTGGTGCTCAACCCCGAGGAAGGCATCTTCCTCACCATGAACGCCCTGCTGGACGAGAAGGATCACGTGATCATCCTCAGCCCCTGTTACCAGTCCCTCTACGAGATTCCCAAGTCCCTCGGGTGCGAGGTCACCAGGTGGTATCTCAAAAAGGAGAACGGGGCGTGGAAGCTCGATCTTCCCTTCCTCCAGGAAGCGGCAAAGGAGAATACCCGGCTGATCGTCGTCAACTTTCCCCACAACCCCACCGGCTTTCTCCCGACGGAAAACGAGCTGTCCGCCGTGGTGGATTTCGCGTCGAAGAAAGGCATCTTCCTTTTTTCCGACGAGATGTACCGCGGACTGGAGCATGATCCGGAAAAGCGGCTGCCTTCCGTTCCCTCCCTGTACAGGAGGAGCGCGGCTCTCGGGGGACTTTCCAAAACATACGGTCTGCCGGGCCTGCGGATCGGGTGGATCACCTCGAAGGACGGCTGGCTTCTCGACCGGGTGGCTTCACTGAAGGACTACACCACCATCTGTTCCTCCGCTCCCTCCGAAATTCTGGCCATCGCGGCCCTCCGGAGGCGGGACGAGCTTGCCGCGCGGTGCAGGGCCATAGTGCAGAAAAATCTCCCCCTTGCCAGGGAATTTTTCACCCGCCGGAAGGACCGTTTCGAATGGTTCGAGCCGGAAGGAGGTTCCACTGCCTTTCCCAAACTTCTCGGCCCGCAGTCCGTCCGGGACTTCTGCGAACGCGCCGTGGAGGAGAAAAGCCTCATGGTGCTTCCCGATTTTGTGTTCGACGTTGACTGGAACCATTTCCGGATCGGAGTCGGGAGGGAGAACTTCCCTGAAGCCCTGGAGGTCCTCCGGGATTGGATCGGCTGAAAATTTTGACCGCAGCAAAAGAAAGGGCCTCCGGATGCATCCGGAGGCCCTTTCTTTTGCTGACGAATAATTCATGGTATAGTCTTTGTCATTCCGGAAGGCCCCGGGGCGCCCACGGCAACGGGGAAAAGGGGCCTTCCGCCATACTCCTTCGTTGAGGTGATACGATTGTTGAAGAACATGAAGATAGGGACAAAGCTCGCAGCCGGATTCGCTGCAGTCCTGGTCATTTTTTCCGCGGCCGGGTGGTTTGCCTGGCGCAACATGGACAGCGTGATTTCCGAGGTAGGCACTCTCGAACAGCGGTATGTCCCGGGAATCGAACTTTCCAATGAAATTGAGAATATCGCCCAGAACCTCATGCTCCATATCCGTACCTACGTTCTCGCGGACAGCTTCCAGGACCTCCAGGCGGCCCAGGGGGATTTCGAGGCTATTGACGGGGTTCTGAAAAGAGCCGGGGAGCATGCCACGGCCCACCCGGGGCTGGAACGGCTTGCCGAAGGGGTGAAGAGGTCGGAGGAGCAGGTTGCCGAATACCGGAGGCTGCTTGAGGAATCCCAGAAACTGATCGCCAATATGGCCACCCAGAGACGGAAGGCCGCGGAGGCGGGGGAGTCCATGCGAAAGATTGCCTACGATCTTCTGTATGACGAAAAGGACGCCCTGGAAAAGGATCTGGACGACCCCGTCTCCCGGGGCAACGTCCCCACGAGGCTAGAGAACATAGCTCTTCTCGATACGCTGGTGGAGGCCGTTCACAGGGCGGAGTACGAGACCCTCACGGCCATCGCGAACAAGAAAACCGAGATGATCGGCCAGGCGAAAAAGGACCTGGAGGAGGTGCGCCGTACTCTGGCCGAAGTCAGGATGACCGCCTTCGATGAAAAGCTGATCAGGAACCTCGAAAGAGCGGGGAAGGATGTGGATGAGTACGTACAGGCCCTTGACGACTTTTCAGCGGCCTGGACGAACCTGGAAAACCTGGGCAGAGAGCGCACCGCCGCGGGGGAAGCGGTTCTGGCGGCGGCAGGGGACGTGATGAAATTCAGCGTCGACAGAACGCTTGAGATATCGGGAGTGGTGACCGACCAGGCCCGGAGCGTCTCGAACATGCTCCTCCTTTCGGTTTTTATCGCGGTGCTGGTGGGAATGGCGGTGGCGGTGATCATCACCCGCATGATCACCCGTCCTCTCGGAAGGGCCGTGAACCTGGCCGAGAGGGCCGGAAACGGCGACCTGACCGTGGCGAGGGATGATTTCCGGTATGATTCCTCCGATGAAATCGGCACCCTGGCCGATGCCCTGGCCAGGATGACGGCAAGCCAGGCTGAAGCCGTCAGGGAGATCGTGGCCGCTGCGGAAGAGGTGGCCCGGGGAGCGGAAACCCTCGCAGCCCTCTCCCAGGAGACCAACGCCTCCGTTGAGGAAGTGAGGGGTTCCCTGGAGCAGGTGGCCTCCATCTCCGAAAGCAACTCCGCGGCCCTCGAGGAGTCCAACGCAGGTGTGGAGGAAGTGGCCGCAGGCGCCCAGGCGGCGGCCAAGGCCTCTTCCGACGGCGTGGAGGCGGCACACCAGACGGCGTCCATGGCGAAGGAGGCGGTTGAGAGAGTGGAGGAGGTCATCCGGGAAGTTCGCGCCGCCGGCGGGAAGTCCGGAACGAACATGGAGAAGATCCGGGCCCTTGCGGAATCCGTGGAGGAGATTTCCGGTTTTGTCACCGTAATTACCTCCATCGCCGACCAGACGAACCTGCTGGCGCTGAATGCCGCCATCGAGGCCGCCCGGGCCGGGGAGGCAGGCAGGGGATTTGCCGTGGTGGCCGACGAAGTCCGGAAGCTCGCAGAGGACTCCAGCCGGGCGGCCCGGGAAGTGGCGGCCCTCATTACCACTCTCCACGGAAATGCGCGGGAATCCATGGAAGTGACGGAAGAGACCGGCAGAGTGATGCAGTCCACCGTGGCCGAAGCGGCGGATGCCCAGGGCAGGCTGTCCGGGGTGCTCGGAGAAATTGCCAGGATAGAGGAAACCATTGCCCACATCGCGGGACTCTCCCGGTCCCAGGCTTCCGCAAGCGAGGAAATGGCCGGGGCCATCGACCAGGTGTCCCATGCCACCATCGATGTGGTCCAGAGAGTGGACGCCATCCGTGGAGCCTCCGCGGAAACGGCGGCCGCTTCGGAAGGGGTCGCCCGGGAGGCGTCGGCCATGGCGGACAGGGCCGAGCACATGCGGAACCTCCTGTCCCGGTTCATCCTGTCGAAGGACGGGGGGGCGGAAGAAGAAACGGGGATCATCCCGGCGGAATGACATTGCTGCGGCGGACCGGAATCGGGCGGTCCGCCGCACTTTTTACTTCAGGACGGAATCCATCCTCTGGGCGAAGAAGTTGGAGATAGGGGTGACCCGGCTCAGGTCCACGAGAGTGTCGATGGTGAACTTCAGGTGGAGTCTTGAGGCCTCCCGGGCCCGGAGGAGATCCTGGGCCCTTATGGCCGACACGAGGACCCGGTGCTGCTCGAGAATTTTCTCCGTCCGGTCCGGGGCCGCCGAGTCGAGCACTTCCATCCTCATGGCGGAAATTCCTTTCTCGGACATTTCGAGGAGCGATTCGTAGAGCCTGGAAAGCAGGGTGTTCCCCGTTGCCCTGAAGATGGTGGCGTGGAGGACGGTGTTCCAGTAGGCGCCGAGAGGAGCCTCGTGAGGGTCCTGCTCCCGGTGGATCTTTTCGAGCATGGAAATGCATTCGTCCATTTTTTCCAGGTCCCGCTCCCTGCGACGGAGGGCTGCCAGGGCGGCGGCGCCGGGATCCAGGAGCTGCCGTATCTCCATGACCTGGGAGAGCACTTCCATTGGCCATACCTGGGCCTGGCCGAGAACTCTCTTGATCTCATCCGGGTTCCCCTCGGCGAGGAAGATTCCCTGCCTGTCCCTGATCTCCAGCAGGCCGAGGGCTTCGAGGGCGATGAGGCCTTCCCTCAGAAGGGGCCTGGTGGTGCCGAGCAGGGCGGCGAGCTCCCGTTCCGGAGGCAGCTTTCCCCCGGTCACCACGTTGCCCTGTGACACAAGGTCCGTCAAGCGCCTGATCAGGTCCTTTCGCGTTTCGTTCATGGAGTCCTCCCCGCGGTTCAGAATGGTTTTCGGGCCTGACAAAAAGTTAAAAAAAGAACTTGAAATTTTCTGTTGATTCCCCTTGTCTCCCTTCCCGCCACCATGATAATATAAAATCGGTTTGATTGGAATACCTTGGTCGACCAGATGCTTTGAAAGCGGGTGTTACAGGGTGGCTCAGGAGTACGACGTTCTTGTCATTGGAGGCGGGGTGGTGGGCTGTGCCATCGCCAGGGAACTTTCCAGGTTCCGGGTGAGGGCGGCGGTCGTCGAAAAGGAGATGGATGTCGGGCTGGGGACGAGCTGCCGGAACAGCGGTGTGCTCCACGCAGGCTTCAACTACGCTCCGGGATCGCTCAGGGCGGTTCTCGACGTGAAGGGCAACAGTATGATGGACGATCTCTGCCGGGACCTCAAGGTGAAGATCAAGCGGATCGGCAAGCTGACGGTGGCGCTGGACGACGAGGATGAAGCCACCCTCCGCAGGCTGAAGGAGCAGGGGGAGGCCAACGGCGTCCCGGGGCTCGAGCTCATCGGCAGGGAAAGGATGCAGCAGATCCAGCCCGGAGTGGAAGGGACCCTTGCCCTTCATTCCCCGAGCAGTTCCATCATTTCCCCCTACGGGCTTACCATCGGCCTGGCGGAAAATGCCCTCGCCAACGGGGTGAATTTTCACCTCGGGCAGCGCGTGACCGCCCTTTCCCCCCTCGCGGGGGGCGGCTGGTCCGTAACGACCGGGTCCGGGGAGACCTTCACTGCGAAGGTCCTGGTGAACGCCGCCGGACTCTTCTCCGCGGAGGTGTGCCGTATGGCGGGGATCACCGATTACGTGATCTATCCCTGCCGGGGCGAATATTACGTCCTGGACAGGCGCCTCGACGGCACCCTGAAGGCCCTGATCTACCCGGCGCCGAAGAAGAACGCGCCCGGGCTGGGCATTCACCTGACGCCCACCGTGGACGGCAACATCCTCATCGGCCCCAGCGCCGAGTACCTCAACGACCCCGAAGACCACGGCTGCACCGCCGACGTGATGCAGGAACTCCGCAGGGAGGGACGGGAACTCCTTCCCGAGATCCGCATGACTGACTATATCCGGAATTTCTCGGGCATCCGCCCGAAACAGACGCCCCCCGAAGTGGGCGGCAACAAGGACTTTGTCATCGAGGACCGGAAGGACGTCCGGGGATTCATCAACCTGGTGGGCATAGAGAGCCCCGGGCTGACCTGCGCTCCCGCCATCGCGGAGATGGTCCGGGGAATGGTGGAGAAGCATATCCCTCTCATTCCCGACCCCTCCTTCAATCCCGTGCGGCCGGGCAGCCCCCTGTTCTTCTCCGAGCTGCCGGCGGACGAAAAGGCGGCCCTCATCGCCGACAACCCCAATTACGGAGAGATCATCTGCCGGTGCGAAAAGATCACCAAGCAGGAGATCCTGGACGCCATAAGCAACCCTCTCGGCGCCAGGACGCTCGTGAGCATCAAGTACAGGGCCCGGGCCTCCATGGGCCGTTGCCAGGGAGGATTCTGCGTCCCCCGCATCACCCGGATCCTTCGGGACGAGTTCGGCTGGAAGCCGGAGGATTTTCTGAAGCGAAGCGCCGGTTCGCCCCTGTTCGTGGGCAACGTCCGGCCCGGGAAGGGAGGAGCTGCCCGATGAACGGCGAGAGGAAAACAATTCCCGCAGTCCGCAGGGACGTGGTGATCATCGGCGGCGGACCGGCCGGTCTCGCGGCGGCCGTGGCGGCGAAGGAGGCAGGATGCGGCGACGTGCTCCTCATCGAGCGGGACCGCATTCTCGGCGGCATCCTGAATCAGTGCATTCACGACGGCTTCGGGCTGCACACCTTCAAGGAGGCCCTCTCAGGTCCCGAATATGCCGCCCGGTTCATCGACCGGTTCCGGGAACTCGGTATCGCCGCCATGGAGGAGACCATCGTTCTTTCCCTTTCGGCGGACCGGGTTCTTGAGGTGAGCACCAGGGGAACCTACCAGCGCATCGAGGCGGGGGCTGTCATACTCGCCATGGGGTGCCGGGAGCGCACCAGGGGGGCCATCTCCATTCCGGGACACCGCCCGTCGGGGGTGTACACCGCAGGTGCGGCCCAGAACTTCATGAACCTCGAGAACATTATGGTGGGGAGAAAGGTCTGTATCCTGGGCTCCGGCGACATCGGCCTCATCATGGCCAGGAGAATGACCCTCGAGGGCGCGAAGGTGGAGGCGGTCTTCGAGATCCTTCCCTATTCCAGCGGCCTTCCCCGGAATATCCAGCAGTGCCTCAACGACTACGGCATCCCTCTCCATCTCAACACCACGGTGACGGACATCGTCGGCAAGGGCCGCCTCGAAGGCATCAGGGTGGCCCAGGTGGGCGAGGACCGGGCCCCCATTCCCGAAACGGAACGGTACGTTCCCTGCGACACCCTGCTGCTTTCCGTGGGGCTCATCCCTGAAAACGAGCTGACACGGGAGGCGGGGGTCGGGATGGACCCCGTGACCGGCGGGGCTGTGGTGGACGATTCCTTCATGACGTCCGTCCCGGGCATATTCGCCTGCGGCAACGTCCTCCACGTCCATGACCTCGTGGACTGGGTCTCCGTGGAAGCGGCGGAAGCGGGCAGGTTCGCGGCCTGTTTCGTCCGGGAGGGACGCTGTGCCCTGCCGAACCCCATTCCTGTGAGGCCGGGGAACGGCGTGCGGTACACCCTTCCCCAGGCTGTTTCGGGCGAGAGGGATCTGATCCTTTCCCTGCGGGTATCCGCCCCGTGGAGAGACCGCTGCGTGGTGGTCCGGGACGGCGGCAGGGAGATCGCCAGGAAGCGGGAGATGCGGCTCCACCCGGCGGAAATGATCCGGATCGACCTGAAGAAAGAAGCTGTTTCAGGCTGTTCCTCCCTGGAGGTGACGGTTGAATGAGCACGAGAGAATTTACCTGCGTGGTCTGTCCCAACGGCTGTTCTATCGTCGTTGACGTGGACAATGATGAAACGCCTGTGGTCACAAGGGTTCAGGGAAACGTGTGCAAACGGGGGGAATCCTGGGCCCGGCAGGAGGTGGAAAACCCCATGCGCACCATCGCGTCCAGCGTGCCGGTGTGCTGCGGCGATTTTCCCCTTGCCAGCGTCCGGACCAGCCGCCCCATACCCCTTGCAAAAATACGGGAGGTGATGGATGAGATCCGGAAGGTGTCTCTGGAAGCACCGGTGGAGATCGGCGACGTGGTCCTGCCGGCTCCTGCCGGGTGCGATACTGAGGTCATTGCAACAAGGAGGGTTCGGAAAGTCGGTTAAGAGTTCCAGACATAAAAGGAGGGAATGAATGTGAGGAAAAGCATCATAGCAGCAGTGGTCGTTCTCGCGCTCATCTTTGCGGCAGGCCCCATGATCGTCGGAGCCGAGGCCAAGTCCTACCGCCTCAATATCGCCACCGCCACCACAGGCGGAGCCTATTATCCCATCGGCAACGCCATGGCGCAGATCTGGTCCAAGAACATCAAGGAGGTCACCAGGGCCTCGGCACAGTCCACTGCGGGCACTCCCCAGAACGTGGAACTCATGATGAACGAGGAAGTCCAGATCGCCATCGGCCAGAACGGCATCTGCTACTACGCCTTCTACGGCAAGGGAACCTACGAGGGCAAGCCTCCCTACAAGGAGATGCGGGGCATGTTCACCCTCTATCCCAACGTGATGCACTGGATCGTCCGCAAGGACGCCGGGATGAAGTCCGTCGCCGACTTCAAGGGCAAAAAGTTCGTTCCCGGCCAGGTGGCCAGCGCCACCGAGATCAACAGCCGCGAGATGATGGAAGCCTATGGCCTGAACTACATGAAAGACCAGGGAGAAACCAACGTGACCGCCGACTTCCTCGGCTACAACGAGGCAGTGGATCTCCTCAAGAACGCCCAGACCGACGGCACCCATATCGCCGGCGGCGTTCCCACCGCGGCCATCATGGACGTGCTCTCCTCCGGCGCCGGTGAACTCATATCCATGGAAGAAGACAAGATCAAGGAGATCGTGGAGAAGTATCCCTGGTACTTCCCCTTCACCATTCCCGCCGGATCCTACCCGAACCAGGACAAGGACGTCAGGACCCTGGCCCTGTCCAACATCCTCTTTACCGACGTGCGCCAGGACGAAGAGCTCGTCTATCTCCTGACCAAGGCGACCTACGAGTTCCACGACGATCTCGTGGCGGCCCACAAGGCCACGGCCTACACGGTGCTCGAAAACTCGCTGAACGGAATGACCATTCCCCTTCACAAGGGAGCGGTGAAGTACCTGAAGGAAAAGGGAGTCAACGTACCGGATAAGCTCATCGTAGACTAGCACCGGTTTTGCTTTACGGGGGAGGGAACGGGCTGTTCCCTCCCCTCATTCGTCCGTGCGGAGGTAAACGGCTGTGACTGATCAGAACGGCAAGCTCAACGAGAATCAAGAACCGGTTGTTGACATCATATCGGAAGAAGAGGCGGAGAAGGTCCTCGAAAAGGCGGACGCGGAATCCCGCTTCCGGAAATACACGGGAAAGTGGGCGGCGGCCATAACGGTCATCGCCGTGGCCATGTCCCTGTTCCACCTTTACACGTCAGGTTTCGGCACGCTGATGGCCATGAAGCAGCGAAGCGTCCACCTGGCGTTCCTCGTGCTCCTCACGTTCCTTCTCTACCCCGGCTCGAAGCGCGCTCCCAGGGGACGGCCCTCGGCGGTTGACTGCTTCTGGCTCGCCCTCTCCCTGTCGTCGAGCCTCTACATCCTCTTCGCCTTTGATGCCTTCAGTATCCGGGGAACCGCCATAACACCGGACTACGTCATGGGAACCATCCTCATCGTCTGCATTCTCGAGGCGACGAGGCGTACCGTGGGGAAGGAACTGATGATCCTCTCCCTTGTCTTTCTCGCCTACGGCTACTGGGGTGAATACATTCCCGGCGTCCTCGGCCACACCGGGTTCAGCTTCCGGCGCATCGTCTACCAGCTTTTCCTGTCCTCCGAGGGTATTTTCGGCATCTCCCTCGGGGTGTCGTCCACCTATATCTTCCTCTTTATCCTTTTCGGGGCCTTCCTCACCGAGACGGGCATGGGCCGGTTCATCAAGGACCTCGCCATGTCCCTCGCAGGGAGGACCATCGGCGGCGAGGCCAAGGTGTCCATCGTGGCCAGCGGCCTCATGGGAATGATCAACGGAAGCGCCGTGGGCAACGTGGCGGCCACGGGAACCTTCACCATTCCCCTCATGACCGGCGCCGGCTTCAAGCCGGTCTTCGCATCGGCGGTGGTGGCCGTGGCGGGAACGGGAGGCATGATCATGCCCCCCGTCATGGGAGCGGCATCCTTCATCATGGCGGAGTTCCTCGGGGTGCATTACGCCAAGATCATGCTGGCGGCGGCCATCCCGGCGGTGCTCTACTACCTGGCGGAGTACGCGGTCATCCATATCGAGGCCGTCAAGATGGGTATGAAGCCCATCCCCAGGGAAGAAATCATCCCGATCACGAAAGTCATGAGAGAGCGGGGACACCTGCTCGTTCCCATCATCGTCATCGTGTATCTTCTGCTCATCGGCAGAACGCCTCTCTACGCGGCTTTCTACGGCATCATCGCCTCGGTGGGAGTGAGTTTCATCACGAAGGAAACCCGGCTTACCTGGAAATCCTTCCTGAAAGCCATGGAGTCCGGAGCCAGGCAGAGCGTGGGCGTGGGCATCGCCTGCGCTGTTGTGGGCAACATCATCGGAATCACGAACCTCACAGGTCTGGGTCTCGTGCTTGGCGACAATATCGTCTCCCTCGCGGGGGGCAGCATCCTCATCACCACTTTCCTCACCATGATCGTGTGCGTCATCCTGGGCATGGGACTTCCCACAACGGCCTGCTACATCGTCACCGCCACCATCGCGGCACCTGCCCTTGTGAAACTTGGGGTCAACCCCCTGGCGGCCCACATGTTCGCCTACTACTTCGCCTGCCTTTCCAACCTGACACCTCCTGTGGCCATCGCATCCTACGGTGCCGCGGGCCTGTCGGGACAAAGCCCCTCGGCGGTGGGCTGGACGGGGTTCCGGATCTCCCTCGCGGGATTCCTCATCCCCTTCACCTTCATCTATAACCCGGATCTGCTGCTTGTGGGAGCGAACTACTTTTCCATCGCCCTGTCCACCGTGACGAGCTTCGTGGGGGTCATCGCCCTGGCGGCGTCGCTGCAGAACTACCTGTACGTTCCCATGAACGTCCTGCAGCGGCTGGGCATGTTCGTCGGAGCCATTCTGCTCATCTTCCCCGGCGCCGCGACGGACGCGGCCGGAGTCGGCCTTGCGGCAGCCGTGTTCTTCTGGCAGAGGGCGCAGCGGAAGGCCTCGGCCTCCCTGACCGCATAATCCGCAGAAGGGAGCTGAGACCAGTGAAAACGGTGCTGAAATGGGGAAAGGAGGACATCTTCCTCTCCATCCCCGACAAGAATATCCTGGCGGTGCTCGAACCCTCCGGAGGAGAGCCCGTGGCCGACCTGGCGGCGGAGGTCGCCCGGCTGGTGAAGCACCCCACGGCAGGGCCGTCCCTGGAGGAGACCGTCGGCGCAAACAAACCGAAAACGGCCGCGATCATCGTAAACGACATGACCCGGTCCACCCCCACCGCCGAGATGCTTCCTCCCCTGCTGGAGGAACTGGAGCGGCTGGGCGTTCCCTCGTCGGGGATTTCCATCGTTGTTGCCACCGGGACCCACCGCCCCATGAACGACGACGAGACGAGGCAGACCGTGGGCGATGCCGTGTTCGCAAAATACCGGGTGGAGAATCATGACTGCGACTCCCCCGACCTCGTGGACATGGGAACCCTGTCCACCGGAAACCGGCTGATGATCAACAAAACCGTGGCGGAATCCGATCTCAGGCTCGCCATAGGCGAGGTGCTTCTTCACTACTACGCCGGGTTCGCGGGAGGACGGAAGAGCATCCTTCCCGGAGTGGCCGGGCGGGAGACGGTCATGACGAATCACCGCATGATGACAGCCCCCGGGGTGGGCATCGGCGTGGTGGACGGCAACGTCCTCAGCGGCGAGATGGTGGAGGCGGTGGAAAAGTTCTGTCCGCTCCACTTCATCCTCAACTGCGTGTCCGACAGCTCGAAGCATATCGTCCGCGTGGTGGGGGGGCACTGGTACGACGCCTGGAGGGAGGGCATCGCCACCTTCCGCAAGTTCAACTTCGCCCCCATTTCGAAGAAGGCGGACGTGGTGTTCCTGTCGGCAGGGGGATTCCCCAAGGACATCAACATGTACCAGGCCCACAAGGCCCTCTACATGGCGTCGAGGGCCGTCCGTCCGGGAGGAACCCTGGTCTTTTTCGCCGAGCTGGCGGAAGGCTACGGACACAAGGTCTTCGAGGAATGGGCGAAGCGGCGCCTCGGCATTGACGGCGCCATCGCGGCCTTCGAGGCGGATTTCCGGTTCGGCGCCCACAAGCTGTACTACCTGGCCCGGCTGGCGAAGGAATGCACCATCCTGCTGTACTCACGATCCGGCAGGGAGGACAGCGAACTGATGTTCTGCGAGAAGGCGGAGTCCCTGGCGGATATCCTGCCTTCACTGGCGGAAAAGTACGGCGAAGATTTTACGTCCTACGTGATCCCCCAGGGGGGCATCGTCCTGCCCATGGAAGATGTCTGACGGTTTCCCCTTTGCCCTTCATGGGGTACAATGAAGGGCAGTTCATTATAAGGATGCCTTTTCCGGGCGGGCGACTGCCGAAGTCCGCCCGCCCGGACGCTTCCGGAAAGCCCAGGGGGGAAACTCGGTGCGACCCGTTCACGTTATTTATGTCAGTGCCGGAAACGGTCACAGGATGGCGGCGAGAGCCATCAGGGAATCCCTGGACCAGCGCATGGTTCCCAACGTGGTCATGGACCTGCTCGATTTCTCGAGCGACCTCTTCAAATGGTCCTACAGCGATGTCTACGCCTTCGTGAGCGAACATTCCCACCTGGCCTGCAGGATCATGTACGACCTCACCGACAAGAACCGGGAGGAGAGCGCCGCCCTCCGGCTTTTCGAAAAGATCTCCACCGAGAACGTGAAAAAATTCATGCGCTACATCGCCGAGAACGAACCCCGGAAATGCATCTGCACCCACTACTTCCCTCTGAACGTCCTCTCCCGCATGAAGGAAGCGGGGCTGTACAGCGGTCAAATCTACACGGTGATCACCGATTTCGGCCTCCGCCGCATGTGGGTGAAGGACCACGTGGACAGGTACTTCATCTCCGGCGACCGGGTTCTCCGGGGACTCCTGGCCCTCGGCGTCCCCAGGGAGAAGATCTCCATGACGGGGATTCCCGTCTCCCGGAAGTTCGCCTCCCTGAAGCGGGAGGGACGAAACTTCTCGAAGAAGCGCCTTTCTTTCCTCTTTGTGGCCAGCAGCATCCCGAACATCCTTGCTCTGGACATCCTGGCGGCCCTTTCGAGGTCCGGCCACCCCATCGACGTGACCGTGGTGACCGGACGGAACAAGGATCTCCTTGCGGACCTCGAGAACGTCACCGCTGGAGGCGGTCTTTCCCTGAAGGTCAGGGGCTTCGTGGACAACCTGGAGGAGCTCATGGCCCGGGCGTCGGTGCTGATCACCAAGCCCGGCGGCCTGACGGTGAGCGAGGCGCTCTGTGCGGGCGTGCCCATGATCCTCGTCAATCCCATCCCGAAACAGGAGACCAACAATTCCGCCTATCTCCAGGAGAAGGGGGCCGGTATTCTCGCCAGGACCGCCGGGGACGTGGAGCGGATCGTCGATCGCTTTTTCGCCGACCGGTCCGTTCTAGCCGCCATGGAAAAGGCCGCCTCTTCCATCGCCTTTCCCGGCGCCGCTGATGCCGTGGCGTCCCTGATCGCCGGCGGAGAGGGGAGGGACGGGCGATGAAGGAAACGGGAGGAACGGCTCCCCTGAAGGGAAATGCTTTTGCCGAAAGGTTCGGTGAGCTCTTCGGGTGCGGCGAGGGGACCGAGAAAGTGCGGCGGGCCCTGCAGATCATTTCCACCGTGTTTTCCAGCACGGTGGAAGGGATCGTGGTCACCGATCCCACGGGCATCATCCGCATGGTGAACCCTGCCTTTTCCTCCATCACGGGGTACAGCGCCGAAGAGGCGGTGGGAAGAAATCCCCGGATCCTCAAGTCGGACCGGCACCCTCCGAAGTTCTACGAAGACTTCTGGAAGACCCTGATCAACGAGGGGAAGTGGGAGGGAGAGATCTGGAACCGGAGGAAGAGCGGCGAAGTCTACCCCGAGTGGCTCTGCTGCTCGGCCGTCCATGATGAGAACGGGAACGTCACCGACTACATCGCCGTCTTCAACGACCTGTCGGAGGTTCATTTCAAGGATGCGCAGATCGAGCTCCGCTCCAACTTCGACCAGCTTACCGGCCTTGCGAGCAGGACCGTGTTCTACTCCCGCCTGGAAAGTGAGCTGGAGCGGCAGGGCCGGGACGGAAGGCGCCTTGCCCTCCTGGTGCTGGACATCAACCGCTTCAAGAACATCAACGATTCCCTCGGACATTTCGCAGGGGACGACGTGCTGCAGCAGGTGGGCGCGAGGCTGTCCCGCCACCTCGGCGGCAGGGACAGGGCGTCCCGGATCGGCGGCGACGACTTTCACATCCTCATCCCCGAGGCCCGCTCCGTGGAGGAGATTGCCTCCGGGGCGGAGAAAATACTCTCCCTGCTGAACGATCCCGTGGATGCGGCGGGGAACAGGATCTTTCTCAGCGCCTCCCTCGGCATCGCCGTCTTTCCCGATGACGGCAGGACGGCGGAGACGCTGCTCAAAAAAGCCGACATGGCCATGCACAAGGCCAAGGAACTCGGCATAAGCAATTTCCGGTTCTTCACCGGCGAACTGGGAGAGCAGGCATCGTCCAGGCTCCTTCTGGAGAACTCGCTGAGGCGGGGTCTCGAAAGAGACGAGTTCCGCCTGGTCTACCAGCCGAAGTATGACCTCCGGGAGGACCGGGTGTCCGGCATGGAGGCCCTGCTCCGCTGGCATGCCCCCGACCGGGTGATTCCCCCCTGGGAATTCATCCCCCTCGCTGAGGAGACGGGGCTGATCCTGCCCCTGGGCGAATGGGTCTTCCGGGAGGTCTGCCGCCAGGTTTCCCTGTGGACGGACGAAGGGTATCCTCCCCCCGAGGTGGCGGTGAACCTCTCGGCCCGGCAGTTCCACCAGGACGGGCTCGTCTCCGTCCTGAAGGCGGCCATGGATGAATATTCCGTGTCCCCTTCACGGATAGGCATCGAGATCACCGAGTCGGGGATCATGGAGGACCTGGTGGATTCGGTGGCCATTCTCTCGGCGGTCAAGGACCTGGGGATGACGGTCTACGTGGACGACTTCGGCACGGGGTATTCCTCCCTGAACTATCTCAAGCGGCTGCCCATCGACGTGCTGAAGATCGACAAGTCCTTCGTGGAGGGGGTCCTGGAGGACAGGAACGACGCCGCCATCACCCGGGCGGTCATCGGCCTCGGACGATCTCTCGGCATGGCCGTGGTGGCCGAGGGGGTGGAGACGAGAGAGCAGCTTGATTTCCTCAGGCAGAACGGATGTGATGGAATCCAGGGCTACCTGCTGAGTCCTCCTCTTCCGCCCGGGGAAACCCTCCGGTTCAGAAAAGCGGGGCATACCCCTTTGTTTCCCGCATAGGTCGGGATATAATCAAAGGAAAATATTCCGGACGCCGCTTTTTGCCCGGTACCAAAGCATCCGGGAATGAACCTAATACGGTCATTTCGGGAAGGAGTTGGAGTATATGCAGCATGTGAGTTCCCTTTCCCTGTACGATCAGGGCGATCACCGGTTCATCATGCTCGGATGGGAGGAGCAGGAGGAAGAGGTGGCCGTCCAGACGAACCAGTACGTCATCTCGTCGGGAGGAGAAGTGGTCCTTCTCGATCCGGGCGGAGCCCATGTCTTTCCCAGGGTCCTCGCCAACGTGGCCGAACTCTTCGAGCTGAAAAACATCAGGCATATTTTCTACTCCCACCAGGATCCCGACGTGTCGTCGGGGATCACCCTCTGGCTCTCCATGGCCGAGAAGGCCTCGGTGCACATTTCGGGTCTGTGGGTGCGGTTTCTTCCCCATTTCGGAATCTACGACGTGAAGCGCATCGCCCCCATTCCGGACAAGGGCGAGACAGTCACCCTGGGCAACGGGAAGAAGCTTGTCATGATCCCGTCCCACTTTCTTCACTCCACCGGATGCTTCTCCCTCTACGACCCTGCGTCGAAGATTCTCTTCACCGGGGACATCGGCGCGGCCATCTTCCCCCGGGGCGGCCGGTATCCCGTGACGGAGGACCTGGATTCCCACCTGAAGTACATGGAGGGCTTCCACAGGAGGTACATGGCGTCCAACGCCGCATGCCGCCGGTGGGTCAAAATGGTGTCCGCCCTCGACGTGGAGCACATCGCCCCCCAGCACGGCGCTTTCATCAAGGGCCGGCAGAACGTGAAAAAATTCCTTTCGTGGTTCGAGAATCTCTCCTGCGGGGTGGACGTTCTCGACGAAATCTACGGCCGCTGACGGCCCCGGCCGGGAGGACGACGGAATGGAGCGCAAGTATTCGGAAGTGATCCACCAGCTCGGCAGCGCTTATTTTGCCAACACCCTCATGAACTCCTTCATGGCCCAGCTTGACGAGGTGCTGGTGAACCGCGTCCGTTCAGTGGAGGAGGAGATAGCGGAGACGTCGGAGCGGTTCGTGCAGCTCAGCCGCGTTCTCAGCGATCTTCAGGCCGAGTTTGACAGGAGCGGTCGGGAGACCAGGGAAACGGTGGAACAGATCAACCGGATGAACGGCGACCTCGTAACAGAGCTTCAGCGTTCCGGCACCGACCTCGAAGGCATGAGCGAGAACGTGTCCCGGACCGTGGACGCCACCACCGGCACTCTCGAGTCCTTCCTGGAGATCGAAAAAATGTCGAAGGAAATCCAGCGTATCGCCAAGCAGACCAATCTTCTTGCGCTGAACGCTTCCATTGAGGCGGCCCGGGCGGGGGAACACGGAAGGGGATTCGCCATCGTGGCGAAGAACGTCCAGGAACTTGCCGCCGAAACAAAGGCGGCCTCCGAGTCCATCGGAGCCAAGGTGGGGGAGATCTCCGGCTCGGTGGAGCGGGCCATGGAGGACATCCGGGGGATCAGCGACATGTTTGACATGATCCGCCGGTCCCTGACAACCTTCACCAGGTTCCTCGACACCAACAAGGCCTTCATGGAGAGGATGGAGCGGACCATGGCCGACGCCGGGGAGAAGGTCAACAGGAGTTCCGGCGAAATGGAGAGCTCCGTGGAGGTTCTGGGTGATGCCTCCAGGAAATTCGGATCCATGGCGGCCACCATCTCGGCCATCGTCCTGGCCCAGAAGAATCTCAAGAAAATCAGGCTCTGACATGGAAAAACCGCCCTCGGCAGAACCGCAGAACAGATACGGGGAAACCGGCGGGGAGAACGTGGTCGATGTTCCCCTGGACGACCTTTGCCATTACCGGGGAAAGGTGGCCGAGGACATCATTTCGGAGGACGGGGCTCTGCTCCTTCCCAGGGGCAGCGATATCCCGCTGATGCTCCGGACCATGCCCGGAATAACGAAGACTCTCCGGCGCTGGAACAGGGAGTTTATCCCCGTCCAGGTCTCTTCCGACATCACGGAGGAAGAGTTCGAGGCCGTCCTCCGGGCCATCGAGCCGAAAACCCGCATGCTTGACCCGGGACTGGCACGAAGGGCCATCGACCAGGTCGAGGAAGTCTACTCCAGGATTTCGGAGAACGGGCATTCCCGGGAGGGAATGGAAACCCTCGAAAAAGAGGCGGACAGGCTGGCCCGGGACGTGATGCGGTCCCCCCAGATTCTCCTCTGTCTCGGCAAGGTGAAGGATTCCGATGAGTACACCTTCATCCATTCTCTCAACGTGGCCCTTCTCTCTGGATATCTCGCCTCCATACTTCATCCCGGGGACGAAGAACTCGTGAAAACCATGACCTTCGGCGGACTGCTCCACGACCTGGGGAAGGCGAAGGTCCCCCAGGAAATTCTCAACAAGCCGGGCCGTCTGACCTCCGAGGAGTTCGAGATAATGAAGACCCATTCCATCCACGGGATGGTCTCCGCCGTGGCGTCGGGGGTGAGCGACCGGCGGCTGCTCTCGGTGGTGAGGAGCCACCACGAGCGTTGGGGAGGGGACGGGTACCCCGACGGACTGAGGGAGAACCGGATTTCCATCCACGCCAGAATTGCCGCCGTGGCCGACGTGTTCGACGCCCTCACGGCAAAACGGGTGTACAAGGATCCCATGAGGAGCAGGGAAGCGGTCTCCATGATTCTCGAATCTTCCGGAAGCAGCTTTGACGGGGCCATCGTCCGGGCCCTTCTTCTGTCGGTGGGGCTCTATCCCCCGGGAACGGTGGTGGAACTCTCCGATTACAGCGTAGGTGTTGTCACCGGTGTCCGGAACAAAGACCTGCTCCGCCCACAGGTCTGCCTCTCGGTGGATTCCAGGGGGCGCCGGCCGGAGTCGCCTGCCATCATCGATCTTTCCCTCGGGACGGACCTCTTTATCCGTCGGTCCCTAAACGACATGGGAAAGGGCGTTGTCTACGGACGGACCGAATCCTGAGGCTCACCTCAGGGAATCTTCTATTTCCCCTATTTTTTCCTCGAATCCGTAGATGGTGGGATCAATGTCGTCCACCACGGCGTTCAGCTCCTTCATGGACCGGAAGGCGTATCCTTTCGGCAGGCGGTTAGCGTACCGCTTTACCTTCAGCAGGGCCTGGAGGTAGTTTCGCTCGAAGGGGAGAATGACCTGGGCCGCCATGATGGCGCCGGGGCTCGTCTCCGAAAAGAAGAGATAGGCCATCTCCAGGTTCTCCTCGATGTCCATCTCGTCGTACCAGAGAGCCGCCAGCAGTTTCCGGAACTTCTTCTTCTCGTGTCCACCCACCATCTTCCGCACCGCCCGGTCGATCCTGTTCATCCCTGACCGCAGGATGTGCTCCGTGAGATACGGATCTCCCTTCGGCCAGGAGAATCCGGCGATATACTCCGCTTCCGCCTCGGGGAGCACCTGCTTCCGAAGCAGCCGCCCGAAGGAAGGCCGGAGGGAAACCGACGCCGGTTCCGGCGGGGCGTCCACCAGCTCCCGGAAAATATCCCCCGTGGAAAAGCCCCTTCGCTCGAAGGGTGAGTTGAGAAGCCAGGTCACGTAGCCGGGATCGAAGAGCCCCTTCCGTCCCGCCCTGCCTGCCATCTGGGAGAATTCGTTCTTCGAGACGGGCATGTCGGAATGGTAGTGGACGAGCTGGGCGAAGACCACAGTCTCGGCCGGAAGGTTCACTCCCAGGGCGAGGGCGTTGGTGCCGCAGACCACGTCGAGGATCCTCTCCCGGAAGGCCCGTTCCACCAGCAGCTTTTCCTTGGGCAGCATCCCCCCGTGGTAGATGCCGACCCCTGTGAAGAGGGGCGGCTGGATTTTCGGCACCTCGAGAATGGACGCGATCTCCTGGAGACGGTCCCGCTGCCCCGCCGAAATTTTCTTCCGGCTTCTGGAGGCCTGAAAGGCCAGCTCCACAGCTCCCTTCTGTGAGAACAGAAAGACCAGGGCATCCTTCAGCCCGTCGATTCGTGCCGGCTTTGCGGGGGTGAAGATCAGCTCCGTCTCCCGGCGGGTGTTTTCGTGCAGGAAGAATGTCCTCCCCGTTACACCGCTGAGGTAACCGGCCACGGAGGAAGCGCCCCCGAGGGTTGCCGACATGACGAGGACGGCGGTGGTGGGATCCGTGTCCCGGATGCCGTCGATATAGGCCCTTGCCCGGTCGGGATCGTCAAAGATATAGTGGAATTCGTCCACGATGAGTTTCTGGCCCGGGACGAAGGCGTATTTCAGGGAATAGATTTCCTGGGTGCAGCAGATAATGGAGGCTCCCTCGTTTTTCTTGAAGTCCCCCGTCTCGATGCCCACGTCGAACCCCATCTTCCTGAGGTCGAGGTACCGTTCGTTGCTCAGTGCCTTGATCGGGGCGGTGAAGATGATCCGCCCGCCTTCAGGGTAGACCGGGAACCCCTCCTCGTCGAGGATGCCGGCCCAGAGGTAGGCAACAAGCGTCTTTCCCGATCCCGTGGGGGCGGAGAGCACGGCGTTCTTTCCTCGGATGGCCCTATGGGCCCTGAGCTGCCACGGATAGTATGAAAAAGTGTCCAGGGGATGGTCTCCTTCCGCCCGGGGAAACGGGCCTGGGTTTATTTCCGTTTCTCATGGTATCACAAAACGGGGAGGGAAAAACATGATAAGATACTGCAATGAGAAGAAGGAGGTGTCCCCTTGGCCGAGTATCGGGTTGCGGCAGGAGAAGCGGAGGCAGAGGATGGAGAAGTGCTGGTGTTCAGGCTCGAAGCGCGGAAGCCCTATGCTTCCCGGCGCAGGGAGGATGCCTTCTGGATGAAGACCGGCGACGAGGTGACCCAGGCTGCAGCGGACGCCGGGCTGCCCTTTGAGGCGGTGACGTATTTTCTGAAGAAGGCCGGCAGCGTGTCCGGCATGCCGGTCAGCCTGTACGGGCCCCGGAAGGACGACGGATGGAGAGTGCTCACCAGGCCCGGCAGGAGCGGGAAAGGAGGATCCCTCATGGATAAAGAGAAAATCCAGTTCGAGGAAGCGAAGCTCATAGCCGAAGAGATCGCGAAACGGAACAGGGACTATCTGCCCGACGAAGAAGAGGAGATCGTTACCCCCGACGAGCTGGAAAACCTGATAAAGGGTGAATGAGGAGGCGGCTCCCTCCTGTAGTTTCGGAGGAGTGCCCGCCTGTTCTGTCATCCTGCTGTTGTGTAGCCGGAACGAAACGATGAAGGGGCAGGGGATGTTGTTGTGACGTGGGGCAGTGTGTTTCAGATTATCGGCGGCGTGGGGCTTTTCCTGTACGGAATCAAGCTGATGAGCGAGGCGCTCCAGTACCTTGCAGGCGACAGGATGCGGCAGCTCATAGGTTCTCTCACCAAGACCCCGATCCGGGGCGTCTTCATAGGTGCTCTTGTGGCCATGCTCATCCAGAGCAGCAGCGGCACCACGGTCATGACCGTGAGCTTCGTCCACGCGGGGCTCATGACCCTGAAGCAGGCCGTGGGCGTAATCATGGGCGCCAACATCGGAACCACGGTGATCGCCCAGATCGTGGCCTTCAAGATCAAGGACTTCTCCCTTCCCATCCTGGGTATCGGGGTGCTCCTCGTCCTCTTCGGGAGGACCAAGCGGCAGAAATACATCGGCAACGGGCTCGTGGGTTTCGGTCTCCTCTTCCTGGGCATGCAGACCATGGAAGCCTCCATGGCCTTTCTCCGGGACAGGAAGGACCTTTTTCTTGCCTTCAGCTCCAGCCCCCTGCTCGGCGTTTTCGTCGGCACGGCGGTCACCATGGTGGTCCAGGCAAGCTCGGCCACCATAGGTCTGACCATGGCCATGGCGGCCCAGGGACTTCTCACTCTGGACGCCGCAATTCCGATCCTTCTCGGCGACAACATAGGAACCACCATCACCGCGGTCATCGCCTCCATGGGGGCCAACCGGTCGGCGAAACAGGCGGCCACGGCCCATGTGCTCTTCAACGTCATCGGCGCCTGCATCTTCCTCGCCGCCCTTCCCCTCTACAAGCAGGTCATCGTCTCCACCTCGGGGGACATCAGCAGGCAGCTTGCCAATGCCCATACCATATTCAACGTGGCCAACACAATCCTCTTTCTTCCCTTTGTGTCCGTTCTCGTCTGGGTCATCCGGCACCTGGTCCCCGACAGGGGGGAGACCTCGGTGGCCGGGCCTATGTACCTGGACATGAAGCTCATCGGCGCATCATCCGCGGCAGCGGTGGACGCCGTGAAGAAGGAGATTCTCCACATGGGTTCCCTGGCGGCTTCCATGCTCCGGGACGTACGCCGGGCCTTCGAGGAAAACGACCCGAAGATGATCAACGAGGTGACCCAGACGGAGAAGGGCGTGAACGAGATCAACCGGTCCATCACCGCCTACGCCTCGGAAATCTGGCAGAAGGGACTGTCCAGCGACCTGTCCACGGTGCTCGGCTCCTATGTCAACGGCGTGGGTGACATCGAGCGGATAGGCGACCATGCCACGAACCTCATTGAACTGTACGAATACAAGATCGACCACGGGGTCGAGTTCTCCTCCCTCGCCATGGAGGAGTTCCGGGACATGTTCGACAGCGTCGAGGATGCCGTCCGCCTGAGCCTGGAGTCTCTCGACGAGGAGGACGTGGCAAAGGCGAAGGAAGTGGACCGGCTCGAGGATGAAGTGGACCGGAAGGAAAAGACCCTGAGGAAAAACCACATCACCCGGCTCAATCGGGGCGAATGCACTCCCCAGGGAGGCGTGATATTCATCGACATTCTCAGCAACCTGGAGAGAGTCTGTGACCATGCCCACAACCTTTCCTACATCGCCGTGGATATTTCGAAGCTCCACCGGTGACGGCGAAACCGGGGCATAAGGAAGGCGGCAGAGAAGAGCCCGGCGGAATGAACAAGGAAAACTCCCAGTATCTCAGGATGACGCAGATGCCGGTGGGCAGCCTTGTATTTTCCCTGGCGGTACCCACTATCATCAGCATGCTGGTGACGGCGGTGTACAACCTGGGAGATACCTATTTCGTCTCGAAGCTGGGAACAAGCGCTTCGGGAGCCGTCGGCATCGTTTTCTCGCTCATGGCCATTATCCAGGCTGTGGGTTTTACCATCGGCATGGGTTCCGGAGCCCAGATCTCCAGGCTGTTGGGTGCCCAGAAAACGGACGAGGCAAACAGGGTCGCTGCAAGCGGCCTTCTTGCGGCCGCCGCCTTCGGAACGCTTCTCTCCGTTTTCGGCCTGCTCTTTCTTGACGGCCTGATGCGCCTCCTCGGGGCCACGGAGACCATCCTGCCCTACGCAAGGGACTACGCGGCCTATATTCTGTACGCGGCACCGGTCATGGCGTCGTCCTTCCTGCTGAACAACATCCTCCGGGCCGAAGGAAAGGCAAGGTTTGCCATGGTGGGGCTGACGACCGGCGGGCTTCTCAACCTGCTGCTCGATCCGCTGTTCATCTTCGGCTTCGGAATGGGTATCGCGGGGGCGGCCATCGCAACGGCGATCAGCCAGTGCGTCAGCTTCTGCATCCTGCTCTCATGGTTTCTTCGGGGAAAGACCATCGTCAGGCTGGGGGCAGCGGGAATATCGAAGCGTCCCGGGACCTACCTCCACATCCTCAAAAATGGCCTCCCCTCCTTCTGCAGGCAGGCCCTCGCCAGCATCGCCACCATTGCCCTCAACGTCAGCGCCGCCGTCTACGGCGACGCCGCCGTGGCGGCCATGTCCATCGTCGGCAGGCTCTTCATGTTCGTCTTTGCCGTCAATCTCGGCATCGGGCAGGGGTATATGCCCGTCGTGGGGTACAACTACGGCGCCGGACTCTACGACCGGGTGAAAGCCGCGTTCTGCTTCACTCTGAAAGTAACGGGGGTGCTGATGACGGTGGCTGCTCTTGCGGGATTCACGGCCGCGCCGGTCCTGATCAGGCTCTTTATCAGGAATGATGCCGAGGTGGTGCGGATAGGGGCGGGAGCCCTGCGGGCCATGTGTCTCGCCATGCCGCTGGTGCCGCTGGGAGTGGTGTGCAACATGACCTTCCAGTCCATCGGCAGGTCATGGACGGCCACGGCGCTTTCCCTGGCCAGGCAGGGAATTTTCTTTCTGCCCCTGATCCTGGTCCTTCCGGGAGCTCTGGGGATTACCGGAGTCCAGATAACCCAGCCCCTCGCCGACGGGCTGACCTTCCTGAGCTGCCTGCCCCTCACGGTCTGGTTTTTGCGGGATCTCCGAGCCCGACAGGATACCCGCTAACGGCACCGGCCGCCCCAACGGGTGCGGTATGCCCGGGAATGTATTTCCCTTCTTGACTTTTTCATTTTCTCCGCTATGTTGGGGAAAACGTTTAGTGGATGAATGCTTTTATTGCACAATGGATTGACGAGGGAGGGACAACCCATGACATTAATGGAGAAAAACGAAGTCCGCTGCATCCTGCTGAAGGCGGAAGATTCCGTGGCGGTGCTTCCGGAAGGGGGAAAGGCCGGGCAGAGCCTTTCAGGAACCGGCGTGGTGCTGCGGGATGATATTCCGGCGGGACACAAGGCCGCCCTGCGGGACATTCCCAGGGGAGGCCCGGTGGTCAAGTATGGTCATCCCATGGGCCGGGCATCCAGGGATATCGCTCCCGGAGAGAAGGTCCATGTGCATAACGTGGAGTCCGCCCTCCGGGCAGAATGGAGCATGGACTGGAATCCCTCCGGGGCAGGCTTCCGGGAACCTGCCGGTCCTGTGCCTTATTTTTCAGGGTATGCCAGGGAACAGGGCGCGCCGGGAATCCGGAACGAACTCTGGATCATCCCCATCGTGGGATGCGTCAACGAGTACCTGAAATTCCTGGCGGACGGATACACTCCGCCGCCGTGGATAGAAAAAGTCCGGGTGCTCTCTCACCCTTACGGCTGCTCCCAGCTCGGAAAGGACCTGGACATGACTGCGGCAGTCCTCGAGGGACTTGCGAGAAACCCCTGTGCAGCGGGGGTCGTCGTGGCCGGCCTTGGGTGCGAGAATCTCCAGAGGGTTTTCATGGAGACCCGTCTTTCTGACCTCCGGAAGGCCAGGTTCTTTTCTCTCCAGGAAGTGGACGACGACCGGCAGCACCTCTACGGTTTTCTCGACGAGCTTGCGGAGGCGGCTCCCAGGGCGAGGACGGAGTTTCCCCTTTCGGAAGTGACCATCGGGGTGAAGTGCGGCGGCAGCGACGGATTCTCGGGACTTTCGGCCAACCCCCTGGTCGGAGAGGCGGCGGACATGCTCTGCGCCTGGGGCGGCAGGGTTCTCGCCACGGAGATTCCCGAAATGTTCGGCGCCGAGGATGTGCTTGCCTCCCGGATCTCCGACGAAGATGTCTTCAGGGCCTTCTCGGGCACCATCAAGTGGTTTCGGGATTACTATGACGCCCACAACCAGCCGGTATACGAAAACCCGTCGCCGGGAAACAAGGACGGCGGCATCACCACCCTGGAGGAGAAGTCCCTGGGGGCGGTGAACAAGTGCGGTTCCGCTCCGGTGACCGGTGTGCTCACCATGGGGGCCCAGGCCACGAGGAGAGGGGTCTCCGTGGTCTTCGGCCCGGGGAACGACCTCATTTCCGCCACCGTCATGGCGGCGAGCGGCGCCCAGGTGATCCTCTTCACCACGGGGCGGGGAACCCCCTATTCCACGGTGGTTCCCACCATAAAAATCTCCTCAAACACGGATCTGTACAACCGGAAGCGGGGATGGATCGACTTTGACGCCGGCCCTCTGCTCTCCGGGGCCGACAGGAAGGAGACTGCAGCCCGGCTGATCTCCCTGCTTGCGGAGACCGCCTCGGGCCGCCTCACGCGAAACGAGGAGAACCGTACAGGAGAGATCGCCATCTTCAAGGACGGCGTCATCCTCTAGGACCGGGAAGAAAGGAGAACGACCATGAACTATACCGTGCTTCAGTTCGGCGAGGGAAACTTCATCCGGGCGTTTTTCGACTGGATGCTGCAGAAAATAGAAGACGCCACTGGGGATAAATACAAAGTCTTCCTGGTGCAGCCCATCGACATGGGCCGGGTGGAGGAGATCGCCGCCGCCGGGGAGTACCATGTCCTTCTCAGGGGGTACCAGGAAGGGGAATACCGGGAAATACTCGACCCCGTCAGAGTGGTGGCCGGAGGCTCCAACCCCTTCACTCCCGAGGGTCTGAAGGCCATGTTCGAGGCAGCCATGTCCCCCGGCCTCAGGGTGGTGACGTCCAATACCACCGAAGCGGGCATCTTTTTCGAGGAGAAAAAGGCGCCCCACAACTATCCCTCCCTCCTCGCGGCGGCCCTTGAGAAGCGGTCGGCGGCCGGATTGTCCCCCCTGTACATCGTTCCCCTGGAGCTGATAGAGAACAACGGCGCCGCCCTGAAGGACTGCCTGGAAAAATACGGGCGGCTCTGGAACTATGGCCCCGCCTATTTCAGGTACCTCGAGGCGTGCACCTTCTACGACACCCTGGTGGACCGGATCGTCACGGGGTTTCCTGCAAAGGAGTCGGCGGAGGTCTTCCGGAAGATAGGGCATGAGGACAGAAACGTCACTGCAGGGGAGCTCTTCCACCTCTTCGTCCTCCAGGGAGATAAATCAATACTGGATATTCTTCCCTTCCACAAGGCCGGGCTGAACGCCGTGATCACCGAAGACAGGCTCTCCTTCTACCGGGACAGGAAAGTCCGGGTGCTCAACGGGGTCCACACGGCTTCCGTCCCCGTGGCCCTTCTCGCCGGGGTGGAATACGTCAGGGACTTCGTGGAGGATGATCGTTTCGCTCCCAGGCTGAGGAGCCTGGTGCACGACGAAATTGTCCCCGCCTTTTCCGACGATGCCGAGGCGCACCAGTACGGCGAGGATGTTCTCGAGCGGTTCAGGAATCCGGCCCTGGAGCACGCGTTCCGGTCCATCGCCCTCAACTCGGTGGCCAAGTCGAACACAAGGCTCCGGCCCACCCTTGAGGGGTACTTCGAGAAATTCGGCGAGCTGCCCCCCGTCCTGACGGAATGCATCGCCGCCATGACGGAACTGTATGACTGTGACGGCGTGAAGGATCTTCCCGGAGGTCCACTGGAGCTTTCCGACTTCCGCCAGCTTCGGGGCCGGAGCCTCGGGGAAATGACCGACAGCTTTTTCCCCGGCCTTGCCCCGTCCCTCAGAACAGCTCTTATCGACAGGCTCGGCGAGCTGCGGGAACGCACATAGGATGTTCTTTTCCGAATCCGGAGACAAAAACGACCCGGCCTTTCCGCTGAAGAAAGGCCGGGCTGTTCTTTCCGCCGGTGGGCTGCCTATTTCCCCATGACCAGTTCGGGAACGAAGAGGACCACCTGGGGGACGAAGGTAATGAGCAGCAGCACCGCCACCATGGCCGCATAGAAGGGCAGCATGGCCCGGGTCGCCTTCTCGAGGGAGATCTTTCCCACCGCGCAGCCCACGAAGAGGGCCGAGCCTACGGGCGGCGTGCAGAGCCCGATGCCCAGGTTGAGCATCATCATGATGCCGAACTGGACGGGGTGCATGCCCAGGGTCCCCACCACCACGGGGAAGAGGATCGGGGTGGTGATGAGGATCAGGGGGGCCATGTCCATGATGCAGCCAAGGGCGAGGAGAAGCAGGTTGACGAGGAGCAGCAGGAGTACCGGGCTGTCGGTGACTGAAAGCAGGGCGCTTGTGGCCAGGGCGGGGATCTTCAGGTAGGAGAGCAGCCATCCGAAGGCCTTCGCCGCCGCGATGAGGCTCATCACCATGGCCAGGGTCTTGAGGGAGGAATAGAGGATCTTGTTCATCCGCGACAGGGGGATTTCCCTGTAGACGAAGAAGGTGACGAAGAAGGCGTAGACGCAGGCCACCGCCGCCGACTCCGTGGCGGTGAAAACGCCCGAGATGACGCCGCCGATGATGATGACGGCGGTGAAGATTCCGAGGACAGCCTCCCGGGAGATCCTCAGGGCTTCTCTCCAGGTACAGGGCTTTTCCTTGGGGTAGTCCCGCTTCACTGCGATGATGTAGCTGGTGATCATGAGAGCGATGCCGAGGATGACGCCCGGGACGAAGCCGCCGAGGAAGAGCCGCCCCACGGAAACGCCCCCCGCGGCGAGGGAATAGATGATCATGTTGTGGCTCGGCGGGATGATGATGCCCTGGCAGGCGCTTGTGACGGTGACCGCCACGGAGTAGTCGGCGTCGTACCCTTCCTTCTTCATCATGGGGATGAGGATGGTGCCGATGGAGGATACGTCCGCCACGGCGGAGCCCGATATGCCGCCGAAGAACATGCTCGCCAGCACGTTCACCTGGGCAAGGCCTCCCCGGACCCTCCCCACGAGAAGGTTGGAGAAGGCGATGAGCCGCCGGGAGATCCCACCCTCGCCCATCATCTCACCGGCGATGATGAAGAACGGGATGGCGAGGAGGGAAAAGGAATTCACCCCCTGGACCATCTGCTGCATGACGGCCATGAGAGGGATTTTCAGGTACATGGCGGTAATGATGGATGAAACCGCCAGGGAAAAAGTGATGGGCACCTTGAGGACCAGGAAGACTCCGAAAGAGCCGAGGAGCAGCCAGGAAGCGAAAGTCGTGTCAGGCATCGGGAGCGCACCTCCCCCCGGAGAGCTTTTCGTCCATGCCGGCATCTCCCTTGTCCAGGCCGAACAGGTTCATGAATCCCTCGTAGAACACCAGGATGCCCGAGAGGACCAGGGGAAAGTACATCACCGAGGCGGGCATTTCGGTGGCCGGGAGGATGGACCTGCTCGTGAACTGAACGAGGATCCATCCATAGCGGACCATGATGAATCCGAGAAAGAGGGTGACAAGATCCGTGAGCTTCGCCAGGACAAAGTCCGTCCGGGGGGAAATCCGCTCCGGAAGAAGGCAGAGGCTGATATGAAGACGGTGTTTCACTCCCAGGGCAAGGGAGATGAAGGTGAACCAGACCACGATGACGATGGAAACTTCCTCGGACCACGGAATGCCCGAGTTCAGGACGTATCGCATGAAGACGTTGGCGAAGATGAGGACCACCATGGCCGGGAGAAGCAGTTTCGCGAAGGCCACGAGGGTGAGATGAATGAATCTGAAGACGGCAGTGAAAAATTTCAAAATTTTACCCCCCCGGAAAGGAAAAAGGGGAAAGCCTGTACAGGCTTTCCCCTGCGGGACAGCTATTTCACTTCCTGAATCTTCCTGACCACTGCCTGCAGTTCAGGCTTCAGCTCCGAATACAGGGGCTCCATGGCCTTCTGGAACTCTGCCACGGCTTCAGGGGTGAGGTGGGTGATTATGGACCCGGCGGCGGTGACTTTTTCCTCGGACACCTTCTCGAACTCCTTCCAGAGCTTGATCTGGAAGGGCATGGAATCCTTCGCAGACTTCCTGATGATCTCCTGGTCTTCCTTCGAGAGCCTGTCCATGGTGATCTTGCTGGCGATCAGGATCTCGGGAACCCTGGTATGGCCGTCGAGGGTGAAGTATTTCGCCACCTCGTAGTGGCTCGTGGAGAAGTAGCTGGGCCAGTTGTTCTCGGCCCCTTCGATGACGCCTGTCTGGAGGGCGCTGTACACCTCGCCGAAGGGCATGGGGGTGGGAACGGCGCCGAGGGCGGAGACCAGCCCCATCATGAGCTTGCTTTCCTGGACGCGGATCTTCAGTCCCTTCAGGTCGGCCACGGACTTGATCTCTCTCTTGGAGTTGTAGAAATTCCGGGCGCCGGAGTCATACCATGCCAGTCCCACGAAGTTGGCGGGCTCGAGGCTGTTCAGGAATTCTTCGCCGATGGGACCGTTGAGGACCTTCCACATATGTTCCTCGTCCCGGTAGAGGTAGGGCATCTGAAGGGCGTCGAAGGCCGGGGCGAAGGCGGCGAGAGGAGAGATGCTCACCCTGGTGAAGTCCACGGCTCCGAACTGCACCTGCTCGATGACGGCCTTTTCCTCGCCGAGCTGCTTGCTGTGGTAGACCTCGATCTTGATCCTGCCGCCGGTGCGTTCCTCCACCAGCCGGGCGAACTCCATGTCGCCCTTGGTGGTGGGGTAATCCGCCACGTGGGTTTCCCCGAGGCGGAGCACCATCTCCGGAGCCGCCGCCGCCGGAAGGGCCGAAACCGCAACTGCGAGAACAGCGAGAACCAAAAGGAACCGTTTCATTCAATCTCCTCCTTTAAATTTTGAAATAGAAGCCTTGCTTATTGTAGTCGGCCTATTCCGAAAACGCAATCAGAGGCCGGCTCTGTATGAAAATGCGTTTTGTCAGGCGGAATGGAGCCGGAAGTACTCCTTCGCGTTGTTCCAGCAGATGTCCCGGACCATGCCGCCCAGCAGGGCATAGTCCTCCGGAATCTCGCCCCTTTCCACGTCGCCGCCGATGATATTGCAGAGAATTCTCCGGAAGTACTCGTGTCTCGGGTAGGAGAGAAGGCTCCTGGAATCGGTGAGCATTCCCACGAATCCCGAGAGCACGCCCACGGAGGAGAGAGCCTCGATCTGCCTGGTCATGCCGTCCTTCGTGTCGGTGAACCACCAGGCGGAGCCCATCTGCATCTTTCCCGGCGCCGACCCGTCCTGGAAGCACCCAAGGATGGAGGGGATCATGTCGTTGTCCCTGGGGTTCAGGGAGTACACGATGGTCTTTGCCAGCTTTCCGGTCCTCTCCAGCCTGTCGAGGAGCCGCACGAGGGGGCGCCCCTGCTCGAAGTCGCCCATGGCGTCGTATCCCGTGTCGGGCCCGAGCTTTGTCAGCATCCGGGAGTTGTTGTTCCTCAGCGCTCCCAGGTGGAGCTGCTGGGTCCACCCCTGGGAGGCGTCCATGGACAGAAGTTCGTAGAGCACCGCCGAGCGGAACCTGAGGAGGGGTTCCCCGGAGAGGGCACGGCCGCTCCTGAGAATGGCGAAGGAGGTTTCCACCTCTTCCGATGTCCAGTCGGAGGCGTAGCAGGTTTCGATGCCGTAGTCGGAGAGGCGGCATCCGTTGTCGTGGAAGAACTGGTGTCTCTTCCAGAGGCATTCGATGAACCGGCCGAAGGAGTCGATCTTCACCTCCGCCAGTTCCGCCAGCCGGTCAAGCCAGGGATTGAACTTCTCCGGGAGGTGTCCTTCCAGGGCCCTGTCGGGCCGGAAGGCTGGAGCGACAATGGTCTCGAAGCCGCTCTCCCGAATCTGTCTGTGCTCCTCGAGGGTGGAGGAGGGATCGTCGGTGGTGCAGAGGGCCTCCACCTTGAATTTCCTGATCAGGGATCTCGCGGAGTATTCCTTCTTCCCGAGGAGGGCGGTGCAGTGGCTGTAAATCTCGCCCGCGGTGTCGGGATTCAGGAGTTCGTTCACGCCGAAGACCCTCTGGAGTTCGAGATGGGTCCAGTGGTAGAGAGGGTTGCGGACGATCCGGGGTACCACCCCCGCCCAGGCGGCGAACTTGTCCTCGTCCGGGGCGTCGCCGGTGATGAACCGTTCGTCCACGCCGCAGGCCCTCATGGCCCTCCACTTGTAGTGGTCGCCTCCGAGCCAGATTTCCGTGAGGTTCTTGAACTGCCTGTCCGAGAGGATGTCCGAGGGGGGGATGTGGCAGTGGTAGTCGAAGATGGGCATGGGCGCCGCGTATTCATGGTAGAGTTTCTGGGCGGGCTTGGATTCGAGAAGGAAATCCTTGTCCAGGAATTTTTTCGCCATAGCGTCTCCTCCTTGCTGGTGGTTTCGTACTTTGAAAATGTATTTTACTCTATGGTAAGAATTTTTGCACTGGGAAATCGAAAAACTATACACGACGGAAGCTGTATCAGAATTTGAAGGAGTAGATATTGAGGTATCAGGAGAAAAAAGGTTTGGGAACCTTTCCGGAAGTGTCCAGGGTGGCCCGCCTCAGGGAACCGGTGATTGTTTCCGGACTTTTTCCCGTGAGCGGCGGGTAAAGGTGTTCCCCGGTATATCGATTTCCTGCGGAAAAATTTCACCTGCAATATCCATCTCTGCTTTGAGATGACTATATTCCTGTCCCTTTACACCCTGTGCAGGCGGGCTTGACAATCCCCCACTCAAAATATAAAATAATCAATAATATAAATAATATTCTATTTTTTATAAACGTGATCTGAGCGCCTTCCTTCCTCAGGTTCCGCAGAAGGAGACATCACAATGGACAGCAAATCCCTTTGGAAAAAAATCTTGTCCTTCATGAGTTTGCGAAGGTTGCGTTCCACATACATGAGCGGTGCAGAAGATTCTGCAGTGTATAATTCCCGCGGAAAACAGTTTTTCGGACGGGCTCAGGAAGTCTCCTTCGGAACAGAGCTGTTCAGTGCAGATCAGATGGAGCAGCATGGGAAAATTCTTGCGCGCAGGCATCGTGTGCAGTCCGGACATCCACGGGATTCTCTTCTGCCTCTGCTGGATGGAAACGAGAAGCTCCTGCGTGAAGCTTACGGCCAGATGGAGGATGACGCCGAGGCCGGGCGCAGGATAGTGCCGGCCGGAGAATGGCTGCTCGACAACTTTCATTTGATCGAAGAACAGATCAGGACGGCCAGGCGGCATTTGCCGAAGGGATACAGCCGGGAACTGCCGTATTTGACAGGCGATTCGGCGGAGGAGTTCCCGCGGGTGTACGACATAGCCAGGGAGACGATTTCGCATTGCGACGGGCGGGTGGATCCGGAAAACCTCGTCCGCTTCGTCAAGTCCTATCTGTCGGTGACGACGCTCAAGCTGGGGGAGCTCTGGGCTATCCCGATCATGCTGAGGCTGGCGCTGATAGAGAACCTCAGGCAGGTTGCGGATCGGCTGATTGCTGCGCGCGCGTATCGCAACCTTGCGGAATTCTGGGCCGACCGGATGATCCATGTGGCGTCGGAGGATCCAAAGAACCTGATTCTGCCGATCGCCGATATGGCTCGTTCAAATCCGCCCATGGACGCTTCCTTTGTCGCAGAGCTGACTCGCCGGCTACAGGGACAGGGGACCGCTCTGACTCTGCCTTTGACGTGGATGGAGCAGCAGCTGTCGGAGAACGGCCTGACGATCGAACAGTGCGTGCGCTCCGAAAATCAGAGGCAGACGGTGGATCAGGCTTCTATACGCAACAGCATAGGCAGCCTCCGTTTTCTGGGGGCGATGGACTGGCGCAAGTTCGTCGAGACGATGAGTATCGTGGAGCAAACCCTGGAAGAGGATCCCGCCGGGATCTACCGCAGGATGGATTTTACCACCCGCGACCGGTATCGCCATGTTGTGGCGCGGATCGCAAAGAACAGTCCGTGTTCCGAGATTGACGTTGCCCGCAAGGCGATTCAGCTTGCCCGCGAAGGAGCGGCCGAAAGAGGCGACGGCGACAGAACGGCACACGTGGGATTCTATTTGATCGACGAAGGAACGGCTCGTCTTGAACGCGAGTCGGGGGGCCGCTTTTCACTTGCGTTCGGAGCGGCCGGACTTTGCCGCCGCTGCCCATTGGCGCTCTATCTCGTGAGTATCCTGCTGCTGACCGCTGTTCTCTCGGGAGGGCTCGTCGCGAAAACCCTCCTCGACGGGACGGCGACAGGTGCGGCCATTCTGCTTGGACTGCTTTCCTTCCTCTGCGCCGGTCACCTGTCGATCGCACTTGCGAACTGGCTGGCGACGCTGATGGCTTCGCCGCGCCTGCTGCCGCGCATGGACCTCTCCGGGGGCATACCGGCGGAGCTGCTGACCCTGGCAGTTACCCCGACCATGTTCAGCAGCGTTTCCGGCGTTGAAGAGCTGGTCGCGGCAATGGAAGTCCGCTTCCTGGCCAATAGGGACGATCACCTCCTCTTTGGCCTGCTCACTGACTTTCCGGATGCCGCGGAAAAAACGCTGCCGGAAGATGCGTTCCTCCTGAAGACCGCCCGGGAAAGAATCGAGGCGCTGAATGAAAAGTACCGGAGGGCGGAGAGAGATATTTTCTTCCTGTTCCATCGCCCCCGCCGCTGGAATCCACAGGAAGGCGTGTGGATGGGGTACGAGCGAAAAAGAGGCAAGCTCGCCGCTTTGAACGCGTTCCTTCGCGGCGGCGGCGAGGATGCTTTCGCCCTCGTCGTGGGAGAGATATCCGGACTGTCCGGGGTGAAGTATGTAATCACCCTGGACACAGATACACAGCTGCCCCGCGATTCAGCCCGGCAGTTTGTCGGCGTCATGGCGCATCCGCTCAATCGGGCGA
This sequence comes from Aminivibrio pyruvatiphilus, assembly GCF_004366815.1. Lineage (NCBI taxonomy): Bacteria > Thermotogati > Synergistota > Synergistia > Synergistales > Aminobacteriaceae > Aminivibrio > Aminivibrio pyruvatiphilus. The sequence continues at coordinate 69,504 of NZ_SORI01000001.1, forward strand.
GGTACGATGAAGAGCGCAGGCGGGTAACGGCCGGGTACGGCATTCTGCAGCCGCGCGTGGCGGTGAGCATTATCGGAACGAACCGGTCGAGGTATGCGCGCCTGTGGACGAGTGAACTCGGCATCGATCCGTATACAAGGGCCGTCTCCGACGTGTATCAGGACCTTTTCGGCGAAGGTTCCTTCATCGGCAAGGGGATCTATGATATCGACGCGTTCGAGCTGGCTTTGAGAGGGCGCTTTCCCGAAAACCGCATTCTCAGCCACGATCTCCTGGAGGGGTGCTACGCCAGGGCCGGACTGTTGAGCGACGTACAGCTCTACGAAGAGTATCCGTCTCGCTACCAGGCTGATGTGAGCCGGCGTCACCGATGGATTCGCGGTGACTGGCAGATTGCGCAGTGGTGCTTGCCGCGGGTTCCGGAAGCGGACGGGAGGCTGCGGAAAAATCCGCTCTCCATGCTCTCCCGCTGGAAGATCTTCGACAATCTTCGGCGCAGCCTGATGGCACCGGCGCTGATGCTCCTGCTGGCGGCGGGCTGGTTTCTTTCTCCCTCGCCTCTATTCTGGACACTTGCGGCGGCGGGTGTCATCCTGATCCCTTCTTTCATCTCCTCCGCCCTGAACCTCTTTTCAAAACCGAACGATGTCGCTCCCCGGCAGCACTTTGCCGCTGCTCTGGATTCGGCGGCGAGGGGCCTGGCCCGGGACGCGTTTACGTTCATCTGCCTGCCCTACGAGGCGTTCTTCAGCATGGACGCGATAATGCTGACGCTTGTCAGGATGGCGGTCACGAAAAAAACGATGCTCGAATGGAATCCGTCGGGAGGTCCGGAGCGTGCCGGGCACGCGGATCTCAGGGAGGCGTATCGGACTATGTGGAGTGCGCCGGTTACGGCCGTGATCGTATGCCTGGCGATCCCGTCGGCCGGGGTGGGGGCACTGTTTTTCGCGGCTGGCCCCGTACTCGCTCTCTGGTGCGTGTCGCCCGCGGTCGCATGGTGGACAAGCCGGCCTCTGACTCGACGCCGAATGCTTCCGACGGAGGAGCAGCGGGTGTTTTTGCGCAGAATCGCCAGGAAGACATGGTCATTTTTCGAGACGTTCATCGGCCGGGAAGACAACTGGCTGCCTCCCGACAACTATCAGGAGCATCCTGTTGAGGTAATCGCACACCGCACGTCGCCCACCAATATGGGGGTCGCCCTGCTGGCGAATATGTCGGCCTTTGATTTCGGCTATATATCTGCGGGGCGGTTTCTCGAACTGACGGGGCGGACTCTGCGTACCATGGAGGGGCTGGAACGGTATCGAGGGCACTTTTACAACTGGTACGATACACGCACTCTGAAGCCGCTGACGCCTCTGTATGTTTCGACGGTGGACAGCGGAAACCTCGCAGGGTACCTGTTGACGCTCCAGAGGGGAGTGCTGGCGCTTGCAGATCACAGCATCTTCGACCCCCGTTTCTTCGAGGGGCTGAACGATACCCTCGGAATCATAGCCGGGGCCCAGGCGCTCTTTTCGGGAAGCACCCAGCCTTCATGGCTCTCCCGTCTTCGCATGGACATGGAATCCGCTCTCTCCTCTGGGGCTGCGGCGCCCGAGGCTCTGCGGCTCGCACTGGAACGGCTGGAAGAATCAGCCTCAGCAGCCGCCGCTGCCGAGTCGAACGATAGGGATGCCGGGAATAATCTGAAGGGGTGGCTCCAAACCTTTGCAAGGCAATGCAGGGATGGGATTGACGAACTGACGTTTCTCGTTCCCTGGGCGGTGAATTCTTCCTCAGGGTATATCTTCGAAAACCTTCCCGATCCCGGTTCTTTTCCGACACTGCGTGAACTGGCCTTGCTGGAAAAAAAGATTCTTCCTTCGATCGAACTGCGTCGTGCCGCCTGCCCGCCTGAGGAGCGGGACGGACTCGATACGCTCGCCGGTCTTCTCGCTGAGTCGGGAAAACGCGCCCGCAAGAGGATTGAGGACACCGAAGAAATCGCGAATCTGTGCGACGAGCTTGCCCGGATGGAATACGGTTTCCTGTACGATGAAACACGCCATTTGCTGGCTATCGGCTACAATGTCGACGAGCGTCGTCCGGACGCAGGCTACTATGACCTTCTTGCTTCCGAGGCGCGGTTCGCCACGTTCGTGGCCATTTCCCAGGGGAGACTGCCGCAGGAGAGCTGGTTCGCCCTGGGGCGACGGCTTACCGCCGCCGGAGGAATTCCGATGCTTCTCTCCTGGAGCGGGTCCATGTTCGAATACCTGATGCCGCTTCTGGTGATGCCGACCTATGAGCACACGCTGCTCGACGAGACGTACAATGCGGTTGTGGCCATGCAGATCAAGTACGGGGAGATGCGCACCGTCCCCTGGGGTATTTCGGAATCTGGGTACAATGCATTCGATGTTCACCTCAACTATCAGTACAGAGCGTTCGGTGTGCCGGGACTGGGAATACAGCGGGGGCTTGCCGAGGATCTGGTGATCGCGCCCTATGCTTCGATGCTGGCGCTCATGGTGGCCCCGGAAGAGGCGTGTTCGAATCTTGAGCGTCTCTCCGCGGAAGGCTTTGAAAGCTGGTTCGGCTTCTACGAAGCGATCGACTACACTCCGTCGCGCTTACATCGCAACCAGCCGCACGCGACGGTTCGTTCCTTCATGACCCATCATCAGGGAATGGGGCTGCTCTCCCTGGCGAATCTGCTTCTTGACCGTTCAATACAGCGGCGATTCGAGTCCAGCCCGCTGTTTCAGGCGACGCTCCTGCTGCTCCAGGAACAGATTCCAAAAGCGACAGCGTTCTTTGTCGACGCCATTGAACACTTCGAGTCGCGGACTGTTTCGGGGGTTCCCGAGACGTCCATACGCATTTTCCGTACTCCGGATACGCCGAACCCGGAAGTGCAGTTGCTGTCGAACGGAAGGTACCATGTGGCGGTAACGGCTTCAGGCGGCGGCTACAGCCGCTGGAAAGAGCTTGCGGTGACCCGCTGGCGGGAGGATCCAACCCGCGACAACTGGGGCGCTTTCTGTTACATTCGCGACACGGCAAGCGGCGACTTCTGGTCGAATACCTATCAGCCGACACTGAAAAGCCCCGAGCAGTACGAGGCCATCTTCTCGGAGGGGCGGGCGGAGTTCCGTGTCCGCGATCACGAATACGACATCTATACTGAGATCGCCGTCTCGACCGAGGATGATATCGAGCTGCGCCGCATCCGCATCACCAACCGCGCGAGGACGCGCCGTGAGGTCGAGGTAACCAGCTATGCGGAGGTCGTTCTGGCTCCGCCTGCCGCAGACGCTCTTCATCCCGCGTTCAGCAATCTTTTCGTACAGACCGAAATACTCCGCAGAGAACGGGCGATTCTCTGCACCCGCCGTCCGCGGGTCGACGGAGAGGATCCTCCCTGGATGCTTCATATGATGACGGTGCGCGGGGCATCGGTGGGAGAAGCCTCCTACGAGACCGACCGGATGAAGTTCATCGGGTACGGAAACAGCGTCGAAAATCCGCAGGCGCTGGAACGGAGCGGCGGCGCCGGTCCAGCGCCGCTCTCGGACAGCGAGGGCTCGGTGCTGGATCCCATAGTCTCCATCCGCTGCCGGATAACGCTGGCCCCCGAGGAATCGGTCACGGTGAATATCGTCTCGGGCATCGGCGAAACCCGAAAACAAGCGATGGATATGATAGGAAAATATCAGGACAGGCGTCTCGCAGACCGTGTCTTTGATCTTGCATGGACTCACGGACAGGTTCTCCTGCGGCAGATAAATGTGTCGGAGGCCGATGCTCAGCTCTATTCACGGATTGCCGGTTCGATTCTCTACGCCAATGCTGCGCTTCGGGCCGAACAGAATCTCCTCGTTAAAAACCGCCGTGGGCAATCGGGGCTCTGGGGGTACGCGATCTCCGGAGATCTCCCGATTGTGCTTCTGCGAATAACCGATCCGGCCAATATCGACCTGGTGCGTCAGCTTGTGCAGGCACATGCCTACTGGCGCCTCAAGGGGCTGGCTGTCGACCTCGTGATCTGGAACGAGGACCGGGCAGGCTACCGGCAGCTTCTTCACGACAGCATCGTGGGAATTGTCTCCTCGGTTGTCGAAGCACGTTTTACCGATCGGCCGGGCGGTATCTTCGTACGGATTGCTGAACAGATCGCGGAAGAGGACCGCATCCTTTTCCAGACGGTTGCACGGGTCATCGTCTCCGACACCCGGGGAACTCTGGAGGAGCAGACCGGCGGCCGCACCTCCGGGAATGTTTCGGTTCCTCTCTTTGTGCCCGTTCACCCCCCTCTTCCCGAACAGCTTCCGTCGGCCCCGTCGCCGCGCAACGATCTCATGTTCTGCAACGGACTCGGCGGGTTCACTCCCGACGGGCGCGAGTATGTCATCACGACCGCCCGCGGACTGCGGACACCGGCGCCGTGGGTGAACGTCCTGGCCAATCCGGATTTCGGAAGCGTTGTCACCGAGAACGGTTCGGCCTATACGTGGAGCGAGAATGCCCACGAATTCCGCATTACTCCGTGGGGGAACGATCCTGTGAGCGCTTCGGGCGGCGAGGCGTTCTATCTTCGCGACGAGGAGCGCGGACACTACTGGTCGCCCGCTCCGTTCCCGTGCCGGGGAGCGACTCCGTACGTCGCCAGGCACGGGTTCGGCTACACCGTCTTCGAGCACACAGAGCGCGATATCCGTTCCGAATTGTGGATGTATGTGGCCCTGGACGCTCCGGTGAAATTCTTTGTGCTCAGGGTGCACAATCTCTCGGAACGTTCCCGCCGTCTTTCCGCCACAGGGTTTATCGAGTGGGTGCTCGGCGACCTGCGCCCGAAATCGAGTATGCACGTAATAACGGAGGTCGAGCCGAACAGCGGTGCGCTCTTCGCGCGCAATCCGTACAACACTGAGTTTCCCGGCCGAACTGCTTTCTTCGACGTGGACGAGCCGATGCGCAGCGTCTGCGGAAACCGGACGGAGTTCCTGGGACGGAACGGGACGGCGGGCGCACCCGCCGCAATGAAGCGCGCCGGTCTCTCAGGCAGAACCGGGGCGGCTCTTGACCCCTGCGCCGCGATTCAGGTCCGGTTCGATCTGGCCGCCGGGCAGGAGCACGAAATAGTCTTTCGGCTTGGCGCGTGCAAAGATGCGGACGAGGCGGCCAGACTCGTCGCCCTCTTCAAGGGACCATCCGCTGCCCGCGAGGCTCTTGACGCCGTCTGGCAGCACTGGACGCACACCCTTGGCGCGATTAATGCGGAAACGCCCGACCGTTCTCTGGACGTTCTGGTCAATGGCTGGCTTCTGTACCAGACTCTGGCGTGCCGCATGTGGGCGCGAAGCGCGACATACCAGTCGGGAGGGGCGTTTGGCTTTCGTGATCAACTGCAGGATTCCATGGCGCTTGTTCACGCGAAACCCGGTCTTGTTCGGGATCATCTGCTCCTGTGCGCATCCCGCCAGTTTCCCGAAGGGGATGTGCAGCACTGGTGGCATCCGCCGACGGGGCGGGGGGTGCGGACGCGCTGTTCCGACGACTACCTCTGGCTGCCTCTCGCGGCGTCCCGCTACGTCGTCGTGACCGGGGATTTCGGAGTCCTGGACGAAGCCGTTCGGTTTCTTCAGGGCCGTCCCCTCAACAAGGAGGAGGAGTCCTATTACGACCTGCCGGGTTATTCTGAAGAGACTGCGAGCCTGTACCGGCACTGTGTTCTGGCCATAGAGAAAGGACTTTCGTTCGGCGAGCGGGGACTGCCGCTCATGGGCTCCGGCGACTGGAACGACGGTATGGACAAGGTCGGGCTTCAGGGGATGGGGGAGAGCGTGTGGCTGGGTTTTTTCCTCTACGAAGTGCTTTCGCGTTTCGCAGGAGTCGCCCGCGCTTATGGCGATGCATTGTTCGCCGAACGGTGCGAACAGGAGGCTTTTGTGCTGTGTCTCAATATTGAGAAAAGCGGATGGGACGGAGAATGGTATCGGCGTGCCTACTTCGACGACGGCTCTCCTCTCGGTTCGGCGGAGAACAGCGAGTGCCGTATTGACTCAATCTCCCAGAGCTGGTCGGTTTTGTCCGGCGCAGGGGACCATGACCGCACCGTTCAGGCGATGGAGTCGGTGGATACGCATCTGGTCAGCAGGGAAGACCGTCTTGTCAAACTGCTTGACCCGCCCTTCGATAGGTCAGAGCCGAATCCCGGGTATATCAGGGGGTACGTCCCCGGCGTACGGGAGAACGGCGGTCAGTACACCCATGCCGCCGTCTGGGCCTCCATGGCTTTTGCCCGGCTGGGGGATGCGCCCCGCGCGTGGGAAGTTTTTTCGATGATCAATCCGGTGAACCACGGGCGGACCCCTGAAGAGGTCGATATCTACAAAGTGGAACCGTATGTCGTCGCGGCTGATGTGTACGTAGCTCCGCAGCATTTGGGCCGCGGCGGATGGACATGGTACACGGGATCGGCGGCATGGATGTACCGCCTGATCGTCGAGTCGCTTCTCGGACTCGTGGTCGAAGCGAATACGCTGCGTTTCATTCCGTGTCTTCCTCCCGAGTGGGAGGGGTGCACGATACACTACCGGTACATGGATACGGTCTATAACATCAGGATGCTGCAAAACGCCGGCGCGCCACAGGGGACCGCTTCTTCTCCCTTAGGGACACCCCCCCCTGAAACCATGGGGATGACGGTCGATGGCGCCGAACAGAGCGGCGGTATCGTGCCGCTCGTGAACGACCTGCGCGAACATGAGGTGGAAGTACGGTTTTCGGTTGCGCGCGGTTCGAATGCCGCCGGGAGGGAGATTCAATAGAGAGACCGCTCCGCAACTGCGCTTTCTCCGGCAGACTCCTGATTTTTGCCGGTGCGCATGGTGGGCGAATCCATTCACTCGGCAGGAGGCTCTTTTTCCGGAAGGTATTTCCAGTACTTTTTCGGCATGAACTGCCGCTGCAATTCCGCATTTTTCCTGGTCTGCACCGCCGTGGAGGAGAAATATCGCTTCCAGAGGTCCCTGATCTCCCGTTCCCTTCCGGAGAGAGGCAGGGGCCCGCCGGTCCGGAAAGCCGATACACGCCAGATTCCATTTTCATACACCGCCGCCCTGTTTCTGCCCGTGTCGTGGATGATCCACCGCTCACCTCCGAGCCTCCGGGCGAAATGGCCGGCCACAAGGGGAAGGATGTCTCCTTCCGGTTCAAAGGGAGCGTAGAGCACCCCGCCCAGTTCCGAAAACCGGAGAAGGCCGAGAAATCTGTGCCGCTCCCTCGACACGGCCCGCCCCGCCTCGTGTACGGTTCTCACCCTATCGTCCGCCAGGAGTCCCGCCGCCCGGGGTCCCATGGTCCATGCAAGGGCGAAATAGCGGTAGACAGCCATTTCCCTCTCAGGCATGGCGCTGAGAAAGGCGTAGTATCCGGCGGCGAGGATCCTTCGAGAAAATCTGGCGGCGAGGGCGGTGCGCACGGAAGCCGCCAGCCGTTCATCGGTGGCCGTGTGTACGGTTTCGAAGAGGAGGGGCTGGGTCTCGCCTGCCCTGAGGATTCCCTCGGGCCGTTCTTTTTTGAGTGCCGATTCATGGATCAGGCAGAGAAATCCGTTGAAGGTTCCGTCGAAGGTCCAGACGGCCATGATCAGAACTCCAGGCGGAGCTGGCGGAGATTGTCCTTCCCCGGGGGAGGGGAGGCGAGCAGCCTCCTGAGGTCCCCGCCGGCGGGAAAAGCGGGAAATGCCGCACTTTTGCAGGAGATGAAGAACCGGGCCCTTTTCATCACCACGCCCAGTTTTGTCAGGTCGTCGCCGTCGAGGAGGTGCCCCCTCCTGGCGGAAAGAATTCTCCTTGCGGACCTGACGCCGATTCCGGGAACGCGGAGGATTTCCTCGCAGGACGCCCTGTTCACGTCCACCGGAAAGAAGTCCGGGTGGGCCAGGGCCCAGCCCGTCTTGGGGTCCAGGGCTTCGTCGAGGTTGGGCTGCTGGGGGCTCAGGACTTCTTCGGCCTTGAAGCCGTAGAACCGGAGGAGCCAGTCCGCCTGGTAGAGGCGGTGTTCCCTGAGCATGGGCGGCTTCGTGGCGGGGGCGGGAAGGAGAGGGTTTTCCGCCACCGGGATGTAGGCGGAATAGTAGACCCGTTTGAGCCCGAAGCTCCGGTAGAGTCCTTCGGACAGGCGCAGGATGGTGAAGTCGTTCTCAGGGGAGGCGCCCACCATGAGCTGGGTGCTCTGCCCGGCGGGAACGAAGGCCGGCCCTGACCGGCCGGATTTCCGCCATTTCCTCCGCTCTTCGATGGTACCGCCGATGAAGGCCATGGGCCGGAGGATGGAGTCCCGGCTCTTCTGGGGGGCCAGGGCCCGAAGGCTTGTCTCGGAGGGCAGCTCGATGTTCACGCTCATCCTGTCGGCGAGGAGCCCGAGGGTGCCGAGAAGGGAGGGGGAGGCGCCTGGGATGGCCTTGGCGTGGATATACCCTCCGAAACGGTGCTCCTCCCGGAGGATTTTCGCCGTCCGGACGAGCTGCACCATGGTGTCGTCCGGGGAGCCGACGACGGCCGAACTGAGGAAGAGTCCCTCGATGTAGTTCCGGCGGTACATCTGGATGGTCAGATCGGCGAGCTCCCGGGGAGTGAAGGTCGCCCGCGGGATGTCGGCGCTCCGCCGATTCACGCAGTAGGCGCAGTCGAAAACGCAGTCGTTGGAGAAAAGGACCTTGAGCAGGGAGATGCACCGGCCGTCGTCGGACCAGCTGTGGCAGATGCCGCCGAGGGAGGTGCTGCCCACGGCGCCCCGTCGTCCGGCGCTTCCGCTGGACGAGCAGGATACGTCGTATTTCGCTCCTTCCGCGAGGACCGCGAGCTTTCCCAGGGTCTCCATGGCAACCTCCGCAGCATATATGATAACAAAATGTTAGCATTTTGCGGACGAAAAGAAAAGAGGGGGAGGAAAGGGGAAAAAAAGGAATGGAGATCCATTTTTTGGTATAATGTACTAAATGCATCTATCCGAAAGAATCAGGAGAACAGGGCCTTGAGGCGAACACGCAGCCGATTCTCGCTTCCCCGGAGGAAAGGGCGTTTTGATCCGTTCAGGCGCGCCCTCTTCCTTGTGATCCTTGCCGCTGCAGGTGCCGTGGCCGTGCTGTATCACCTTGACGCACGGGCGGTTGCCCGGCAGGAAGAAGCCCTCAACGACCAGCAGTTCCTCTCCGCGACCCTCGCCCGACTTGCCGCCGAGGACCGTTTTTCCTCTGTGGACGCTGCTGCCCGATTCCTTCTGAACAATGTGTTTCCCGGTACCCTCAACGGAATCTTGACCCCCGCGGAAGCCCAGAACTATCTCCAGCCCATGGTGTATAACATGCCGGAGATACTCGGTTTTTACTTCCTTCCAGCCCCGGGTGAAAAAGGGCCCCCGGTCTCGGCCTTCCGCTCCACACCGGCAGGAAATGACGGCAGGACCTTTGCCTTGGAGAGTGCCGCCCGCCTCGGTGACCACCATCTTTCTCCCGAGGAGACCGCGGCATTGTCAGGAGCCGTGAAAGTGTCTTCCCAGCGGCAGATGGCCCTTTTTGCCGACGGGCTCATGGCCGGAGGCACCCTTCGGGGGGTGCTCCTCACCGTGATTGATCTCTCGCCCCTCCTTGCCCGGTATGTCATCCCCATGGCCCGGGGAAAGAAGGGCATCTCCCTGGTGCTTTCCGAGGACGGTTCCCTTGTGTGGCTCAGCGGCCCGTCCGCGCGCTGGTCCGAAGGGAGCTTCGTGGAGGGGACCCCTGAACTGGAGAGCATCCGTTGTCTCGTTTCCGGGGCCGTGTCGGGAAAGAGCAGCCTGGAGCTGCCCGGCGGGGAAGCCGGCAGGAGATTCCTTGTGGCCTGGAATGCCCTCCGGATGGGAGGAAAACGCCTCTCCGTCATCATGGCCTCTCCCGGAGACGAGGTGGATGCTGCCCTCAGGGGTCTGCGAACCCAGAGAAACCTGCTTGTGGGGACCCTTATCCTCCTCGTTGTTCTGGGAAGCGTCTTTTTCACCGGAAAGCAGCGGCAGGAGGAGATCCGGAGAAGAGAAGCCGGTTTCAGGGCCGTCTTCAACAATGCCTCCTCTGGTATCGCCATCCTCGACGGAGAGGGCAGGTTCCTTTCCTGCAACGCCACCTGGGAAGCCATGACGGGCCTGTCGCAGGAACGGCTGCGGCAGAAGACCGTTTTTGACCTTGCCGCTGCCGGCCCGGGTCAGGGACGGGACGAGCTCCGGCAGGCCCTCCTGGAGATGAACGGAACCCGCAGGGCCGATGTGCGGTTTCTGAGGGCGGATGGTCTTGCCTTCTGGGGGGATGTCTCCCTCACTCTTCTGGATAGGGATCCTTCCATGCCCTCCGGGTCCCTTCTGGCGCTCATCACCGATATTTCCGGCATGAAGCGGGCAGAAGACCTCCTGAGACAGAACGCCGCCGCCCTGGAAGCCCAGAAGGCCGAACTGGAAAAACTCGCCTCCGACCAGGGAATGCTGCTGGACCTGTTCGCCCTCTTCGCCGAGGCGGATACCCCTGAGGAGATTCACAGGGCCCTGTTTTCATCCCTTCCGGCCATCGTTTCCTTCAGGAATCTCTTCCTGTGCATTCGGGGCGGCCGGGAGGCCCGCTACACCACCCTGGACGCCATGGGGGAGATTGAACGGACCGGCCAGGCCGGTTTCGGCACGGAAGGGAAAGGCATCGTGGGATATGTTCTCAGGACGGGCAAGCCCTACATTGCCGGCGACCTGGCCATGGACCCCTGGTATGTTCCCCATTCCGACGAGGCCCGGTCCATTGTGGCCGTCCCTATCTCCTACAAGGGCAGGGACTGGGGGGTGCTCTGCCTGGACAGTGCCGACAAGTTCGCCTTCGGGGTACGGGAAAGAGATCTCCTCGGACTCGTGGGGTTTTATGTGGCCCTTCACCTCGAGGAACTGGAAGCCCGGAGAGAGCTCGACAGGAAAGCCAGCCAGCTCGGCTTTCTCCACAGGGTGGTCCAGCATCTGGCGGCGGAACGGACGAACGAGGACCTCTCGGGGAAGATTGTCGGAATTCTTGGTACTGAGCTCGGGTTTCCCACCGTGGGGATTCTGGTTCCCGGCGAGGAGGAGGGGAACTCCAGACTTCTGGCCGGGTATTCCGGAGGGGCGGAGGAAAAGGACGTGCTGCCCTGCATTTCCGGGGCAGCGGACGAAGCCCTCCGGACGGGGAAGCCCGTCGGACTCGAAGGGGACGAAGGGCCGGCCACCCTCGCGGTGCCCATGTCCTTCAACGGCCATGTGTTCGCCGTCCTCGCCGCATGCAACGAGAAAGGATTTTCCCCCTCGGAAAAGGAGCTTCTGGAAATCACGGCGGAGCACGGCGCCACCTTCTGGATCCTGAACAACCTGCTTGCGGAGAGACGCCAGGAAGCCCTCATCGACCCTCTCACCCAGGTGTGGAACCGAAGGTATATTATGGGCCGCCTGGAGGAGGAAAGCTCGAGGATCGCCCGGAGCGGCGGCAGGGGATCGGTGGTGCTGGTGGACCTCGGAGACTTCAAGAGCATCAACGACCGTTTTGGCCATGTGGCGGGAGACGAGGTGCTTCGGGAAACAGCCTCCCTCATGAGCTCAAACCTGAGAACCTGCGATATGATAGGACGGTACGGAGGGGATGAATTCCTTCTCTATCTGCCGGACGTCACCGTGGACCAGGCTGCTTCCGCCATGCGGCGTATGGAGGAGCGGGCTGAAACATTGAAGATTCCGGGTGTGGATGCGGCAGTGGTGCTGGATTACGGCATTGCTTCCTGTCCCGGGGACGGCAACAACCTCGTGGAGGTCATTGGTGTCGCCGATGCCAGGATGTACGAGAACAAGACGAGACGAAAGGCGGAAACGGCATGATCCTGTCGCTGCATCATCCGAGTTTTACCGTGGAGAATCTTGAAAGGTCCGTGGCGTTCTACAGGGATGTCCTCGGCCTCACGCTCGAAGGAATATGGGAGCGGGACCCGGTCTATTCCGAGGGAGTTACCGGCATTCCCGGGGCTCATCTGAAGGTGGCCTATTTCTCCCTGCCCAACGCTTCCTTCGAGCTCGTGGAGTACATGGGCGGAAAGGGAGTCAGGATCGACACGTCCACGAACAACACGGGCAGCGCCCACGTATGTTTCATCACGGATGATTTCGACGCCCTGGCCGACCGCCTCCGCAAGGCGGGAGCGGTCTTCGCCGGCGGTGTCAACGTGATTCCCGGCGGAGCCAACAGGGGAAAGAAGATCGTCTACGTGGAGGACCCTGACGGCAACACCCTGGAGCTCATCTCCTCCACGGTTTCCGGCTAGGGCAAGCAGAGACGGGAGGGCTGTTCCCCGCGGCCCCCCAGGAGTGCGGCAGCACCGGAATGACATGAACAAGGAGGGAAGAACATGCTCGGACAATACTACATGGCCACCGGCATCGGCGCTTTTTCGCTCGTGGCCGGGGCGGTGATCACAGGATTGTTCGGACGGCAGCTCAGAAAGGTGCTGCCCCCGGCGAAGGTGCTCCTGGCCCACAAGGTTTCCGCCCTCGGGGGGGCGTTCCTGGCCCTGCTCCACGTTCTGGGTGTTCACGGATTCTGAAAGGACCATCCGGCCGCAGATTCTGCGGTGAAAAGAAAGGGGGGACCCCCGTGCTGCCGCCGCGCCAGAAAATACTCGTCGCCGAGGATTCCCTTTCCCAGAGGGTCATGATCTCCAGGCACCTGCGAAAATGGGATTACGACGTCCTGGAGGCCTCGGACGGCCTTGAGGCCCTGTCGCTCTTCCGGCGGGAAAGTCCGTCCATCGTGGTCACCGACCTGGACATGCCGGGGATTGACGGGTTCAGGCTGATAGAAGCCATACGGAAAAGCGAGATCTTCAGAACCTTCATCATCGTCCTGAGCGCTTCGGACGACAAGTCAAGCGTCGTTTCCGCGCTGGCCATGGGCGCTGACGATTACCTGGTGAAGCCCTACCATCCGGACGAGCTTGAAGTGCGCCTTTCGGGCGCCGACAGGGTTCTCATGCTCCAGAACCAGGAGCTGCTTATCTTCGCCATGGCCCAGATGGTGGACACGAGGAGCAGGGAAACAGGAGCCCATCTCGACAGGGTGCAGTTTTTCTGCCGGAAGCTTGCCGAAGGACTGGCTGTCATGGGAGAGGAGGTCGTGACCCCGTCCTGGACGAACCAGCTCTTCTCCCTGGCTCCCCTTCACGACGTGGGAAAGATCGGCATCCCGGACGCCATTTTGAACAAGCCGGGCAGGCTGAGCCCGGAAGAATTCGAAGTTATGAAGGAACACGTGACCATCGGCGCCGACATGTTCGCACGGATCCACGAAAAAACCGGATATGCCCCCTTCGCCTTCGCCAGGGATATCATCCGGTACCATCACGAAAAATTCAACGGCTCGGGGTACCCGGAGGGGCTGTCAGGGGAATCCATCCCCCTGGCGGCGAGGATCGTGGCTCTGGCTGACGTCTACGACGCCATCAGCAGCAAACGGGTATACAAGCCGGCCTTTCCCCGGGAAGTCTGCTGGGATATCATCAACGAGGGGAGGGGAACCCATTTCGACCCCCGAATGGTGGACATCTTCAATGAAGAAGAATCCTTCTTCTGGAGTATCGTGGAGGAGTACCGTGACTTTGACCTGTGACCCTGCCGTTAAGGAAGGTAAGGGAATACACCTGAACAACTCTCCTTCGTCGCAGTCCGGGAACGCCGAAGAGCAGGCGAAACGGGAGAGATGGGAAGAAGAACTTTCCAGGGTTCTCGACGAACTTTGCGGGGACGAAGAAGGCCTTGAGGAAATGATCGCCGCCTTTCTTTCCGAGCTGCCCTGCATCCGGCACCGTTCGGCCCTCCTTCTGGCGGAGGGAAAGACCGCGGAGGCGGCCAGGGAGTTCCATAAACTGAAAGGAACCCTCTCCTACCTTGCCGGAACGGAGGAAAGAGAGCTTGCCCGGCGGGCGGAAGCGGAGGCACGGCAGGGGGTACTTTCCCCCCGGGGCGAGACGGTCAGGGAACTGGATCGCTTCCTCGATGCCTTCGACCGTTTTCTTAGGGAGCGGGGAAAGAAATCCGCCGGCTGAGACACTGATTTTTCTTCTTCAAAAGAAACGGCTTTCCCCCCTTGGGGCTGGAGAGTATAATGCCCCGTAACCCAACGACAGGAGGCTACATCATGAACCCGAAATTTGCCCGGCGGATGATTCGTTTCCAGGAGTCCGACCTCACCCCCATTCTTCGCCTCGCGGCCAATCCCGAAGTGATTTCCTTCGCCGGCGGCCTGCCGGCGCCGGAACTCTTCCCCGTCGAAGCCATGAAAAAAATCGCCGTCCGCGTGCTGGACGAGCATGGAAAGAGGGCGCTCCAGTACTCCTCCACCGAGGGGCACCTCCCCCTCCGGGAAAAAATCGCCGCGAGGACCAACAGAAATCTGAAAACGTCCCTCAAGGCTGAAAACATCGTGGTCACCACGGGATCCCAGCAGTCCCTGGACATCCTCGCCAAGATGTATATCGATGACGGCGACTGCATCCTCTGCGAAAGCCCCACGTACCTCGGGGCGCTTTCGGCCTTCAACGCCTGCCAGCCGTCCTACCGGGAAGTGGACACCGACGGCGAGGGAATGGTGATCGCCGACCTGGAGAAGGCCCTGGCGGAAGAGAAGAGGGCAAAACTCATCTACGTGATCCCCGATTTCCAGAACCCCTCCGGGAAAACCTGGTCCCTCGAACGGCGGAAGGCCTTCATGGAGACCGTTTCAAAGCACGACATCCTCGTGGTGGAGGACAACCCCTACGGCGAACTCCGGTTCGAGGGAACCACGCCCCCCTCCCTGAAGTCCATGGACACAAAGGGCCAGGTGGTGGTCCTCGGCACCTTCTCCAAAATCTTCTGCCCCGGTCTCCGGGTGGCCTGGGTCTGCGGAGAGCCCGCCTTCCTCGAGAGCTTCTGCAACCTGAAGCAGGCGGCGGACCTCCACACCTCCACCCTCAGCCAGTACGAGATCGACGCCTTCCTTTCGGAGCACGACATCGAGGACCATGTCCGCACCCTCGTCTCCGTCTACCGGGAGCGGCGGGACATCATGATCCGCACCATGGACGAGGCCTTCCCCTCCGAAGTGACGTTCACCAGGCCCGAGGGCGGCCTCTTCACCTGGGCTGAGATGCCCGAAAAAGTCAGCGGCAGGGATCTCTTCATGAAGGCCCTGGAGAAGAAGGTGGCCTTCGTCCCCGGCGGGGCCTTCTACCCCAACGGCGGCCATGAGAACACCATGCGCCTCAACTACTCCAACATGCCCCCCGAGAAGATCGTGGAGGGCATCCGGCGCCTCGGGGAAGCTCTCCGGGAAGCTCTGTAGAAAAAGACCTGTCCAGGAAGCCCTCTTCGGAGGGCTTCTTTTTCTCTCCGGAAGCCCCTTTTCGCTTTCACCCTTCAGGTTGTACAAAATTCAATGTTATAATGTGACCGGAAAGAAAATAACTCTCCGAAGCAGGAGGTCCAATATCATGGCAGGAAAACTTATCGAGTGCGTGCCGAATTTCAGCGAGGGACGTCGGCAGGACGTCATCGAGTCCATCGCCGCCAATTTTCGTGGAGTGAAGGGGTGCTCCCTTCTCGATTACCGGGCGGACGCCGACCACAACCGCCTCGTGGTGAGCCTTGCAGGCGAACCGGAGGCCGTGGCCGACGCCCTCATCGGGGCGGCCAGGACGGCCATGGCCGCCATCGACATGAACGCCCACCAGGGCGCCCACCCGAGGATCGGGGCGGTGGACGTGATCCCCTTCACGCCCATCCGCGGCATTTCCATGGAAGAGTGCGTCGCCCTCTCCCGCGCCTTCGGTGAGCGCTACTTCGCCGAGCTGGGCATTCCCGTCTATTTCTACGAGGAGTCGGCGAAGCGCCCCGAGCGGAAGCGCCTCGAGGTGATCCGCAAGGGGCAGTACGAGGTTCTGAAAGTGGAATCCGTCACTCCCGAACGGCAGCCCGACGTGGGCGGCCCGGCCCTCCACCCCACGGCGGGGGCCACGGTGGTCGGGGCGCGGCAGTTCCTCGTGGCCTTCAACGTGAACCTGAACACCGCCGACGAGGAGATCGCGAAAAAGATCGGCACCTTCGTCCGGGCGTCGAGCGGCGGCTTCTGCCACGTGAAGGGTATGGGCGTGGCCCTCTCCGAGCGGGGCATGACCCAGGTGAGCATGAACATCGTGGATTACCAGAAGAACGCCCTCTACAGGGTGCTGGAGCTGATCCGCATGGAGGCCCGGCGCTGGGGCGTGGAGGTGGTGGAGACTGAAATTTACGGCATGATTCCCGCCCAGGCCCTTCTGGACAGCGCGGCCTACTATCTGCAGGTGAAGGATTTCGACCCCGACCAGGTGCTGGAGCTGAAGCTCCTCGGAATGGGGGATGGGGCGGAATGATCGCGAAACTTGTGAGGAACGCCGGGATCTATACCCCGGAAGGGGCCTCCCCTTCGGCGGGGAAGGACCAGGGAGCGGTCCGTTTTCTTCCCCGGGGGGCCATGGTGATCCGGGACGGCCTGATCGAGGCCGTGGGGCCGGAGGAGAAGATTCTTTCGTCCCTGTCCGGCAGGGAGTTCGACGAGGAGATCGACTGCGGGGGGCGGTGCGTCATTCCCGGTTTCGTGGACCCCCATACCCACATGTGTTTCGCCCGGAGGCGGGAAGAGGAATTCTCCCTCCGCCTCGCCGGCACGCCGTACCTTGAGATACTCAGGAAGGGAGGGGGGATCCTCTCCTCGGTGCGGAGCGTCAGGGAGGCGACCGACGGCGACCTGTTCGAGAACACCCTGGTCCTCGCCCTCTCGGCCCTGTCCATGGGCACCACCACGGTGGAGATGAAGAGCGGCTACGGACTGGACACGGAGACGGAGCTGCGCATGCTCTCGGTGATCCGGAGGGTGGGGCGGGAGACTCCCCTGGATGTGGTGCCCACCTTCATGGGGGCCCATGCTGTCCCCGAGCTGTACCGGGGCAACGGTGACGGATACGTGGACCTGATCGTGGAGGAGATGCTCCCTGCGGTGGAAGAGCAGGGAATCGCCCGGTTCTGCGACGTGTTCTGCGAGGAGGGGGTCTTCTCCGTTTCCCAGACGGAGCGGATCCTCGCCGAAGCGTCCCGGAGGGGCCTCGGCCTGAAGGTCCACGCAGACGAGGTGCACGACACAGGCGGCGCGGCATTGGCCGCCCGCATGGGCGCAGTCTCGGCGGAGCACCTTCTCGCCGCGGGCGACGAGGGAATTTCGGCCCTGGCGAAGAGCGGCACCACGGCCATTCTCCTTCCCGCCACGGCCTACAGCCTGAGAAAGCCCTACGCCCGTGCCCGGGACATGATCGAGCGGGGAGTTCCGGTGGCTCTGGCCACGGACTGCAACCCCGGGTCGTCCTTCACCGAGTCCATGCCCTTTGTCTTCGGGCTGGCGGTGATGGCCATGGGGCTCACTCCAGAGGAGGCTCTCACGGCCGCCACGAAGAACAGCGCCTGCGCAGTGGGCATGGGGGCGGTCTGCGGAACCCTCGAGCCCGGCAAGCAGGCGGATTTCCTTCTCCTCGACGGGGAGACCCCGGCCATACTCGCTTATCATGCGGGCGTTCCGGCCGTGGAAGGTGTCTACAAGAAAGGGGAGCAGGTGCGGTGAAGACGGCGGACAGGAGCAGGAAGGTACGCCTTGACGGCATGTCCCTCACCCTGGAGGACGTGGCGAACGTGGCCCGCAGGGGATGGGCCGTGGAGCTGGACGAGGAGACTATCCGTAGGGTGGAGGCCTCGTCGGCGGCGGTCAGGGCCTGGGAGAACTCCGACGACGTGGTCTACGGCATCACCACGGGCTTCGGTGACCTCGCGTCGGTGAACATCTCCCGGAAGGACCGGCGGCTGCTGCAGGAGAACCTGCTGAAGAGCCACGCCTGCGGCGTGGGGGCCCCCTTCCCCGAGGACATCACCAGGGCCATGATGCTGCTGCGGATCAACAGCCTGGTCAGGGGGCACTCGGGCATCAGCCTCGCCGTTCTGAACCAGTTCGTCGCCCTGCTGAACCTGGGAATCCACCCCGTGGTCCCCTGCCAGGGATCGGTGGGCGCCAGCGGCGACCTCTGCCCGCTGTCTCACCTGGCCCTCCCGCTCATCGGTCACGGCTCGGTGCGGTACAGGGGACGGACCATGGCGGCGGCGAAGGCGCTCCAGATGGTGGGGCTCGCTCCCGTGCAGCTGGGCGCCAAGGAGGGGCTGGCCCTGAACAACGGCACGGCCTCCATGGGGGCCATGGCGGTGCTTGCCCTGCTGGACGCCGAATGCCTGGCCAAGACCGCCGACATCGCGGCGGCCCTTTCCGTCGAAGCCCTCCACGGGGTTCCCTTCGCCTTTGACGAGCGGACCCACGCCCTTCGGCCCCACGACGGGCAGGGGCGTGTCGCCGGGAACATCCGCAGGCTCATCGAGGGAAGCGAGATACTGGAAAAATACAGGTCCGGAAAGGTCCAGGACGCCTACTCCCTCCGGTGTGTCCCCCAGGTCCACGGAGCCAGCCGGGACGCCCTCGGCTACGTCCGGAGGACCCTGGAGGTGGAAATCAACTCCGTCACCGACAACCCCATTATCTTCCCCGACGACGGGGTGGCCATCAGCGGCGGGAACTTTCACGGGCAGCCCCTCGCCCTGGCCATGGACTTCTTCGGGATCGCCGTGGCGGAACTGGCGAGCATTTCCGAACGGCGCCAGGCACGGCTGGTGGACACGAGCCTGTCGGGCCTTCCTCCCTTCCTCGTGGAGAACAGCGGACTGAACAGCGGTTTCATGATCGCCCAGTACACCTCGGCGGCCCTGGTCTCGGAGAACAAGGTGCTGGCCCACCCATCGTCGGTGGACTCCATTCCCACGTCGGCGAACCAGGAGGATCATGTCTCCATGGGGGCCTATTCCGCCCGCAAGGGACTTTCCATTCTCGACAACGCCCGGAAGGTGGTTGCCATAGAACTGCTGGCGGGTTCCCAGGCCCTGGACTTCAGCCGCCTGCTGAAGCCCGGAGCGGGGACCACGGCGGCCCACGACTGCGTTCGGGGCGCCGTTCCCTACCTGAAGCACGATGAGTTCCTCCAGCCCCTCATAGAGAGGGTGGAGGCCCTGGTCAGCCGGGGAGCGGTGGTGAAGGCGGTGGAGGAAGCCATAGGCCCCCTGGACTGAGAAAATGAAAAAGAGGAAGCCCCCGCGGGCTTCCTCTTTTTATGCCTGCTTTCTTCGGCGCGGATCAGGCGTTCTTGGAGAGCCAGGTCCAGGCGAAGCCCGCCAGGGAGGCCACGCCGGCGGGGAGGGCGTCGTCGTCCACGTTGAACTTGGGGTGGTGGTGGGCGTTGTCCGTTCCCTTTCCGGGGTTCCCCGTTCCGAGGAGGTAGTAGGTGCCGGGGACCTTCTGCTGGAAGTAGCTGAAGTCCTCGGAGCCCATGATGAGGGGCGTTTCCTTCACGTTTTCCGGCCCGAACACTCCGTCGAAAACTTCCTTTGCCACTGCCGTGACCGCCGGTTCGTTGATGGTGGCGGGGATGAAGCGCTTGTAGTCGAGGGTGAATTCGCACCGGCCGATCTGGCAGGCCCCGGCGATGACCCTGCGGATGGCGGATTCAACGTGGTCCTGAACGGCGGGGTTGAAGGAGCGGACCGTGCCGTTCATCTCCACCGAGTCGGGAATGATGTTGAAGACGGAGAGCCCTGCCTTCACCGTCCCGGTGCTCACCACCACCGTCTCCTTGGCGCTCACTTCCCTGCCCACGATGGCCTGGAGGTTGAGCACGATGTTCGCCGCCGTGATGGTGGGGTCGATGCAGAGCTCTGGAGTGGAGCCGTGGCCGCCCTTGCCCTTCAGGGTGAGGTACCAGCCGTCGGCGGCCGCCATGATGGGGCCGGAGCGGTACAGCACCGTTCCCGTGGGGGCCGCGGACCAGCAGTGGATGCCTGCCACGGCGTCCACTCCTTCGAGGGCCCCTTCTTCCACCATGGCTTTGGCTCCCGCTTTCAGGCCGCTTTCCTCGGCGGGCTGGAACAGGAAGCGCACCGTGCCCGGAATTTCATCCCTGATTTCGGACAACACCTTCGCCGCCCCGAGGAGCATTGCCGTGTGGGCATCGTGGCCGCAGGCGTGCATGACTCCGTCCTTCTGCGACCTGTAGGGGAGGTCGTTGTCCTCGTTCATGGGAAGGGCGTCCATGTCGCCTCTCAGGGCGACGCACTTTCCGGGCTTTCCTCCCCGGAGGTCGGCCACCACGCCGCACTCAGTGCCGCCGAAGCCGATCCTGACGATGTCGCACCCCATGGCTTTCAGGGCTTCCACCACGGTTTTGGTGGTTTCCACCTCCTGCCAGGCGATTTCGGGGTGGGTGTGGAAATGGTGCCGGTGGGCCATGATTTCGGTTTTTGATGATGCCGCAAGCTCCTTGATCTTTTCGAGCATTGAAAAGGTCACCTCGTTCACTCAAAGTTGGTCTGCCGAAAATGCAAAATACACACTATCATCCTTTCGGATGGAAATCAAGAACGTATAACGGGCCCTAAATCCGCAGCTTTTCCTGGCAGAGGGAGTGTCGCCGGGCATAAGGTGAATTCGCCCCCCAGGGGCGAAGAGATGATCCCCTGGGGGACAGCGCCCGGGCCGAGAAACCGACATGGATGTCGGTTTCACAGGCAGGCAACCGGCGAACGCAGGGAGCCGAGTTGATCGCCTGGGCAGTTGTCAAGGATGACAATCTGCACCGACGGCCCAAGCGAGCACCGGTGACGCTCCCCGCTGCCTGCGGATTTAGGACGGGGGCTTTCCGGTCGAGCTTTCCGGTCGATTGAAGGAAAACAGGGCGGAGCTGCCCATCCGGGACCATTTCTTCCAGTTTCTTCAAATAAGTATTCCCGGGGGGTATTGACAAAACATTTCACTTTTATGAAAATTAAGTGGTCTTTATTGAAATAATGTTTCGCAGGATGGAACGCTGCTTCCGGGGCGGGAATTCCCGCAGGTGTGCCGAAAAGGGCTTTTCCGCGGCCGCAGGCCGCGATATGTCACCTTAAGGAGGGGTTTTACTTGAAACAGAGATGTGCTGTTCTTGCGGTGTTTCTTCTGCTGGGACTTCTGTTTCTTCCGGCGGCGTGGGGAGCGGTGGAGCTGAAGCTCGGCCATTTCGGCCCGGAAAATCATCCCGCCACCGTCGCCGCGGCGCGGTTCGCCGAAAACGTGGAGAAGAGGACGAACGGCGAGGTCAGGATCGTCGTCTATCCCAACAACGCCCTCGGCAGTCCCCCCGAAGTGCTGGAGCAGGTCATCATGGGCGTCATCGACATGAGCCTTTCGGGCCAGGACCAGATCGCGAAGCATGTGAAGCTCTTCGACTCGGTGGCCATTCCCTTCTCCATGCAGGGGTACGACCACGCCGACAGGATCCTCGACGGTCCCTTCAAGGAATGGGCCGCCCCGGAGCTCGAAAAGATCGGCCTCGTGTACATCAACAGCTGGGAATGGGGATTCCGGCAGATCACCAATTCCAAGCGCCCCATCCTGAGCCCTGACGACGTGAAGGGCCTGAAGATCCGCACCCCGCCGGCCATGGCCTACCAGGCGGCTATCGAGGCCCTGGGAGGCAATGTGCAGACCATCGCCTTCGGCGAGCTTGTCATGGCCATGCGCCAGGGCGTGGTGGACGGCCAGGAGAACCCCATCGGCGTCATCTACGACCTGAAGCTCTACGAATCCCAGAAATACATCACCATCGTGAACTACCTCTACAGCTCCATGACCCACGTGGTGAACAAGAAGGTTTTCGACACCCTCACGGAGGAGCAGCGGAAGATCATCATCGAGGAATCCGACAAGTCCCGGCTGCTCATGAGGGAACTTGTCCGGAAGCAGGAGCAGGACCAGATAGCGGACATGAGGGCGAAGGGAATCCGGATCGACACTCCGGACCTGGCTCCCTTCCAGGCGAAGATGGGCCCCGCCTACGATAAGATAAAGAAGAACATCGGCGAGGAAAACTTCAACAAGTGGATGGAGATGGCCAAGGCCACGGCGAAATAACGGAGCGTCCCGCAGCGGACCGGGCGTCCGGTGAGGCGCCCGGTCCTTCCGCCTGTGCCGGACAGCCCTGACTGGAGGATTTTTCATGCTGACCTTTTCAATTTTTGCCGTCCTTATCGGCCTGTTGGCCATCAACGTACCGGTGGTCGCAGCGATCGGCCTCACCTCAGTGATTTTCTTCGCCCTTCTCGGCCAGGGCAGTTTTCTGGCAATGCTGCCCCACAGGATGTACTTCGGCACCACGGGCTTCACCCTCCTGGCCATTCCCTTCTTCATCCTCGCCGGCAACCTCATGAATACCGGCGGCATCACCAGGCGTATCTTCCGGTTCGCCGGCGCCATGGTGGGGCACATCCCCGGGGGGCTGGGCCAGGTGAACATCGTGGCGAGCGTCATCTTTTCGGGAATGTCGGGCTCGGCGGTGGCGGACGCCGCGGGGCTCGGGCAGATCGAGCACAAGGCCATGGTGGACGACGGGTACGACCCCGTGGTCTCCGCCTCCCTCGTGGCCGCTTCCTCGGTGATCGGCCCTGTGATCCCGCCGAGCATTCCCTTCGTCCTCTACGGGGCCATCACGGGAGTTTCCGTGGCCCGGCTCTTCATGGCGGGGTTTCTTCCAGGCATCATCATGAGCCTCGGCATGATGGCGGCCCTTGCCGTTCTGGCCAAGAGGAGGAACTACCCCTGCTCAGCCTGCAGAACTCCCGCCAGGGAAGCCTGGGCGAGCTTCCGGGGCGCCTTCTGGGCTCTCATGGCTCCGGTGATCATCATCGGCGGCATCATGACCGGCTTCTTCACCCCTACCGAAGCCTCGGTGGCTGTGTGCATCTATGCCGCCATCCTCGGCTTCGCCTACAGGGACCTGAAGCTCCGGGACCTCCCGGGTATCCTGTTCGCGTCGCTCCACCAGTCGGTGAGCCTTCTGTTCATCATCGCGGCCGCCAATTTCTTCGGATGGCTCATCATCCACCAGAAGATCCCCGACAAAATCATCGCCGGGCTGGTGGCCCTCGGGGCGAGCCAGGCCCACGTCCTCCTCATCATGATGGCGGTGGTTCTGCTTCTGGGCTGCTTCATCGAGGGAAACGCCATTTTCCTCATCACCCTGCCCATCTTCATGCCCGTGGCGAAAATATTCGGCATCGACCTCATCAATTTCGGCGTGGTGATGACGCTGCTCATCATGATCGGCAACCTGACGCCGCCCGTGGGGATGTGCCTCTTCGCCGTGGACAGCTATGCCAAAGTGGGGATCCTTCCGCTCTCCCGGGAGGTGCTGCCCTACCTGGCGGTGATTTTCGCCGTCACCCTGCTCATAGCCTTCGTGCCGGGCATTGCCCTTTTCCTGCCCCGGCTCGTGATGGGGGGAATGTGAAATGACGGGCATTTTCCGGTCCGCCGATATTCTGACGCAGCGGGTGCTCCGCATCCTCACCGTCCTGCTGTTCTTCGTGCTTGCCCTTCTCCTGGCGACGAACGTGGCCCTGAGGCTCACCAACGACCTCGCCACGGTCCTCACCGAAAGAGGGTTCTCCTCGGCCGCGGAGATCGTCCGGGGGATCATCCCCATCGGTTCCATGCACTGGTTCGACGAGATAGTGGAGATGTGCTTCGCCGCCCTGATCTTTTACGGCTCAGCGTCCCTGTGGGCGGTGAAGGGGCACTTCTGCGTGGGGGACTGGATCTCCCCCAGGATAAGGAACTTCAGGGCCGGGAGCGCCTATCGCCTGCTGACGGCCCTTCTGGGGGCCGCCTTCATGGCCGTGTTCTTCCGGTATTCCCTGAGGCTGACCCTCCACTCCACGGAACTGACCACGGTGTTCCAGATTCCCAAGTCATTCCTGTACTCCTGCATGCCCGTCTCGTCCTTCATCATGCTCGTCTATTCTCTCGCAGACTGCCTGCGGGAGGGGAAGGCCCTCCTGCGGGGGCAAGGCGGCGGCACTCCGTCATAACAACGGCCCGGCCCTCCGGATCAGTTCCCGGCCGATCCGGAGGGCCGGTTTTCTTCCTGTTTTCTCCCGAAAATACTCCAATGCGGGGTTTTCTTCCCTGTGATATAGTTTCGGCATGACGGGGCTCAACGGGGCCCTGCCCGGGATCGTCCCGCCTGTTCGGGGATGTTTCCGGAGAAGGAAAAAGGAGGAAACGCGATGAAACGAACGGTATGGGCGCTGGTCATGGTCCTCGTTTTTGCGGGAGCCTGCTCCGGACTTTCTTTCGCGGACGGGCAGCGGCAGCTCGGTGAGGCCGTCCTCGGAAGTCTGACGGTGAAGGACGGCGCCGTGGTGGTGAATGTGGCGTCGGGAGGCTGCACGGACACGAATTCCTTCAAGGTGCATGTTGTCAGGTCCGAGGGGACGGAGGGAGGCATTCCCCACTACGTCCTCACCTTCGAGCGGGTCGCCGCCGACGACTGCAAGGCCCTCCTGCTGAACGGCGTGGATCTCGTCTTCGACCTCGAGAAGGATCTGGGGCTCTCGGGGCAGTATACCCTCTCGGTGGCCAACAGGGTCCGCCCCGGGAAAAAACCGCAGCAGTAAGCCTGCGGCAGGTGCGGACGGAACGCCGCCGGCCCCATTCTTTCCGGCGGATGTATTTTGACAGGAGGTTTTAGTACGTGAAAATAGCAGTGCTGATCAAGCAGGTTCCCGATTCCGACGACGTGCGCATGGACCCCGAGACGGGGACCATGGTGCGGGAAGGGATGGGGGCCATCGTCAACCCTCTCGACCTGAACGCCCTCCAGGCCGCCCTCGATCTCCGGTCGGCGGCGGGCGGGGAGGTCACGGTGATCACCATGGGACCTCCCCGGGCCCATGAAGCCCTCCGGGAGTGCCTCTCCATGGGGGCGGACAAAGGAGTGCTCCTCACCGACCGGGCCTTCGCGGGCAGCGATACCTGGGCCACCGCCAAGGTGCTGGCCGCGGCGGTGAAGAAGGCCGGCCCCTTCGATCTCGTCCTCGCGGGCGAGAAGGCCACCGACGGCGAAACGGGCCAGGTGGGCCCCGAGACGGCGGCGCTGCTGGGCATGCCCTTCAGTACCTACGTGAGCGCCCTCTCCCTTGCCGGCGGAGGAGTTGAGGTCGCCCGGACGGTGGAGGAGGGCATCCAGAGGCAGTACCTGCCCTTTCCCTGCCTGCTGACGGTCCTTCATGCCCTGAACGAGCCTTCCATGCCCACCCTCGCGGGAAAGAAGCGGGCCCGGCGGACGGAGATCCCCCTGGAGGGGATAGCCTCCATCGGCCTTTCGCCGGAGGAGACGGGCCTCGGGGGATCAGCCACCCGGGTGGTGAAGATCTCCTACCCGACCATATCGAGAACGACGGAAATGTTCGACGAGAAGCGGATCGACGAGGGCATCGAACGCCTCGTGGCCGTCCTCCGGGACATGGCGGTCATTTAGGGGGGACGGACGATGACGGGCAAACAATTTTTCGTTCTCGGAGAGGTCCGGGAGGGGCATATCCATTCGGTCACCTTCGAGCTGACGGGAAAGGCCAGGGAGCTGGCGGATTCCTGCGGCGGCACGGTGACCACGATACTTCTCTCCGGCGGTCTGGCAGACGACCCGGAGGTTCTTCTCCGGAGCGGGGCGGACCGGGTGATGACGGTGGAACACCCGGTCCTGTCCATGTACAACCAGGAGGCGGAAGTGAAGGTCCTGGCCCATCTCCTGCGGCAGGAGGGGCCGGACGTGGTCCTCGCGCCCGCCACCACGTCGGGGCGGACCACCCTGCCCGCCCTGGCGGCGGAGCTGGAGACGGGGCTCACCGCCGACTGCACCGGGCTGGAGATGGACCGGGAGACGGGACTGCTGCTCCAGACCCGGCCCGCCATCGGGGGCAACGTCATGGCCACCATCAAGACCCCCGTGTGCCGCCCCCAGATGGCCACCGTCCGGCCCCGGACCTTCCGGGCCCCGGACCGTTCGGATGCCCTTTCCGGGGGTAAGGTGGTCCGGCCGGAGATCCCGCCCGAGCTGTTCGGGTCCAGGGTGGTCAACCTGGGCTTTGAACGGGGGGAGGACGGCGGCTCCAATATCCAGGACCTGGACGTGGTGGTCTCCGGGGGCAAGGGGCTGAAGCGCCCCGAGAGCTTCCGGATGCTGGAGGAGCTGGCGGCCCTCCTCGGCGGAGGGGTGGGGGCCAGCAGGCCCGCCGTGGAGGCCAAGTGGATGGGCTACCCCCACCAGGTGGGCCTCTCGGGCAAGGTGGTGGCCCCGAAGGTCTACATCGCCGCAGGCATCTCGGGAGCGGTGCAGCATCTGGCGGGAATGCAGACCGCAGGCTACGTGGTGGCGGTGAACAGGGACCCTGACGCCTCCATCTTCCGGGTGGCCGACCTGGGGCTCTGCGGCGACCTGTTCGATATTCTCCCCCGGCTTACGGAGCGGATCAGGAAAGAGGTGGGCGCGGAATGACCCCGGCGAAGTATTCTCCCGTGACGGAGCGGACCGTTCTGGATCTGGCGGCCCTGGTGGGGAAATCCAACGTGGCGGTGGACATGGAGAAGCGCATCGCCTACTCCTACGACGAAGTGCCCCGGTTCTCCTGGGACCGGGAGTACATCGCCGAGGCGGTGGTCTTTCCCGAGACCACGGAGCACGTGTCGGCGGTGCTTGAGTACGCGAACAGGAACCGCATCCCCGTGACGCCCAGGGGGGCGGGCACGGGGCTTTCCGGCGGGGCCGTGCCCTTCGCCGGGGGGATCGTCCTTTCCTTCGAGAAGATGCGGCGGATCCTCGAGCTGGACAAGAAGAACCTCACCATCACCGTGGAACCGGGGGTTGTGACCGCGGAGATCACGAAAACCGCCCGGCAGGAGGGTCTGCTCTACGCGGGGGACCCCTGCAGCGGCGACGCTTCCTTCGTGGGCGGCAACGTGGCGGAGAACGCCGGGGGCAACAAGGTGGTGAAGTACGGCACCACAGGCAATTCCGTGCTGGCCCTGGAGGCCGTGCTGCCCGACGGCACCGTCACCTGGTTCGGAGGGAAGCGCAGGAAGGACGCCACGGGATACGACTTCGCCCATCTCATCGTGGGGTCCGAGGGGACCCTGGCGGTGGTGACGAAGATCATCCTGAAGCTCCTTCCCCTGCCCGGCAAGGTGGTGGATCTCCTGGTCCCCTTCCCGGACGTGGCATCGGCCATCGACTTCGCCCCCCGGATCCAGAGCGAGGGGAAGGTCATCCCGTCCTCCATCGAGTTCATGGACGGCAAGTCCATCCGGCTGGCGGAGCGGTTCCTCAACACGGTCCTCCCCTATGACGACGCCGGTGCCCACCTCGTCATCCAGCTCGAGGGCAACGACCCGAACGTGCTGGCGGACGACATGGAGCGCATCGGCGACCTGTGCCTTGCCTCCGGGGCGCTGGAGGTCTTCGTGGCGGACAACAAGACCACCAGCGACAAGCTCTGGAAGGCCCGGAAGTGCCTTGCGGAGGCCATCATGGCCTTTTATCCCAAGTACAGCCTGGAAGACCTGGTTGTGCCCACCAGCGAAATCCCGAAGCTCATGGCGGAGACCACCAGGCTCTGCGGAAAATACGGTATCGAGGAGGCCAACTTCGGTCACGTCGGCGACGGGAACATGCACGTGAACCTTCTCTTCCCCGAGGAGCGGCCGGACTGGCACGACATCATCGACGCCCTTCTCGACGAGCTTTACGACTTCACCGCCTCCATCGGCGGGACGCTGAGCGGCGAGCACGGCATCGGCCTCAAGCGGCAGAAGTACATGTGCCGGGTTATGGACGGCGCCCAGATGGAGCTCATCCGGAGGGTGAAGCTCGCCTTCGACCCCAACGAAATCCTGAACCCGGGCAAGATGATTTCCTGTCCCGGACGAGGGGAATAAGCAAAAGAAGGCGCCCCGGAAGCGGGGCGCCTTCTTCTACTCTTCTCCCGTCCGGTCGTCCCGGATGAGGGCCGCCATCTCCTCCAGGGAGATGCGGGCGGCACCTTCGGCCCCCTCCAGGAGGCTTTCCGCGAGTTCTCTCTTGATCCCGTGAAGGTCCACGATCTTTTCCTCCACCGTGTCCTTCGCCACGATCCTGTACACGGTGACGGGGCGCTCCTGGCCGATGCGGTGGGCCCGGTCCGAGGCCTGGTCCTCCACGGCGGGGTTCCACCAGGGGTCCATGTGGATCACGTAATCGGCGGCGGTGAGGTTCAGTCCGGTCCCTCCCGCCCGGAGGCTGATGAGGAAGCATTCCTTTTCTCCCCCCTGGAAGGAGGCGATCTGCCGCTCCCGCTCCCGGGACGGAGTGGAGCCGTCCAGGTAGGCGTAGGACACTCCGAGCCCGTCGAGGTATTCGCGGATAATGGAGAGATGGTCCACGAACTGGCTGAAGACGAGGCAGCGGTGCCCCCCAGCCCGGAGTTCTTCCAGGATCTCGCCGAAGGCCTCGAGCCTGGAGGAGGGGAGTCCCGCCTTTTCCGGAAGGACGAGAGAGGGGCTGCAGCAGGCCCTCCGGAGCCTCATGAGCTCTGCAAGGACCACGAAACGCTTGTCCCGCCCGTCTCCGCCGGACTCGATCTTGCCCGTCGCCTCCCTGCGGACGGCCTCGTAGACCGCCCGCTCCTCCCGGGTCATCTCCACCCTCAGGACGATCTCCGTCTTGGGAGGAAGCTCGCTGAGCACCTGGTCCTTGGTCCGCCGGAGGAGGAAGGGCCGGACGAGCTTTTTCAGCCGCGCCGCCGCCCCCTTGTTTCCGTACTTTTCGATGGGCACGGCGAAGCGCCTGGTGAAGCCGTCCAGGGAGCCGAGCAGGCCGGGGTTGAGAAAGCGGAAGAGGTTCCACAGCTCGCCGAGGTTGTTTTCCACCGGCGTTCCCGTGGTGATGACCCGGAAGTCGCCCCGGAGCTTCATGGCGGCGGCGGACCGTTTCGTGCCGCTGTTCTTGATGGCCTGGGCCTCGTCCAGGACCACGGTATGCCACCCCACCGACTCGAGGAGGACACCGTCGTGCTGCAGGAGGCCGTAGCTGGCCGTCACCACGTCGAAGGGGCCCAGCTCCTCCAGGAGCTTCTTCCTGTCGCCGTTCCGGTACTCCTTCACCGACAGGGAGGGAGCGAACCGGGCCGCCTCGGCCGCCCAGTTCGGACAGACCGACACGGGGGCCACCACCAGGGCGGGGCCGCCGGGAGCGCGGGCAAGGAGGGCGGCGAGGACCTGGACGGTCTTGCCGAGGCCCATGTCGTCCGCAAGACAGGCCCCGGCGCCCCAGGCGGCGAGCCGGAGCAGCCACCGGTAGCCGTCGGCCTGGTAGTCCCGGAGCTCTCCCCGGAAGGCGGCGGGAAGGTCCGGATTCAGCCGTTCCGCCTCCGCGGCGAGGGCCAGCCTCCTGTGCCATTCGCCGTCGCCTGAGAAATCCTCCGCCCCGGATGTGAGCCGTTCCACCAGGGGGGCGGAGAGGGGAGAGAACCGGAGGTCGGTTCCCTTCCAGTCACCGGCGGCGGCAAGATCCCAGAGCCCTCTGCGGAGTTCCTCGGTGAGGGCAAGAAATTCACCGTTCCCGAGGGGCAGGAAGCGGCTTCCTCCCTCCGAGATCATGCGGCAGGCCTCCCGGAGGGAGACCACCGTCTCCTCGTCCACCCGGATTTCCCCGGTCAGGGCGAACCAGTCCTTCACCGACCGGACCGAAGCTCTGACGGACGAGGCGCCGGCCTTTCCCCGGATCGACAGCCTGTCTCCCCGGGGCCATTCGATCACGGCCCGGTCACCGAGCTCTCCGGCCTGGAGGAGGAAGTCGAGGCAGAGCTCGGGGGAGTCGAGGATCCACCGGTAGTCGTCCGTCTGCTCCCCTTCCCCCAGGGCGGGGCAGAGCAGACGGACCTCGTCGGCCCTCCGGATCTCCTCGTCGAGGGAACGGAGCGCTTTCATCCTCTTTCCCCCGGAAAGGCCGAACACCGCTTTCCCTCCCGTTCCCGGCCTGCCGGCCGGAGTCCCCGGTCCGAGGGGCCGGACGGAAAAGGCGGCGGTGAAGCCCTCCCCGCCGGGGGCGAGCTGGATGTAGATCCGCTCGTCCGCAGGAACGCCGGGAAGGTTCCCCGGGCCGTCCAGGCCGGAACTCACGGGAACGAGAGGCGCCAGGGCCTCGAGGGCCCGGAGGGCCTCCCCTTTCCCTTCGGGGGGAACGGGGATTCCTTTCTCGCCGAGTATCCGGGCTATCTCCAGGTGCTTTTCCTCGAATACGACGGCACGGATGCGCTCCGGCCCTTCCTCGACCGCCACAAGACCCTGGAAGGGACCCTTGGACGGGTGGGGCGCCATGCGGAGAAGCACTCCTGAGGGGAGGGTTTCGGTCTCCACCAGGGGAGGCTCGGCCACGATCTCCACCGGCCGGCCGTCGTCAGCCCGGACGACGGCCGGGTGTCCGGCGAGGGCCTTCAGGATCTTGGCCTGGTCGAACTCGAACCATCGCCTGTAATACCATCCCTCGTATCCGCTCGTCTCCCTGACCGCCCCGGCGGCGGCCGTGTCCTGGCGGGTTATCCAGTCCTCCCGGACGAGGTCGTTCCGAAGGCGCTTCAGGGCCACGGGCCGTCCCTTGCTCCAGTTGCCCGAGGGCTGCAGGACCTGCTCCAGGGGAGTGAAGGAGACGGACCGGATGATTCCGTCGTCATCGCACTCCCAGTCGGCTTCCCAGAGAATTCTCCTGGCCCGCTTTTCCTCCCCGCCCCCGGTCTCTCCGAGGGCCGACAGTGCGGAGAGGGCCAGCATCCAGTTTTCCCTGCGGGGAAGAATTCCGTGGAGGGGGAGATTCCTGGCGACAGGGTTTTCCACCGGGAGTCCAAGAATTTCTCCGAGCTCCGTGGCCAGGAGGTGCGTTTTGCCCTTTTCGCGAAGGCCGTCCAGGGCCTTTTCGAAAAGAGGCCGGTACTCGTCCAGCCTTTCGGGGGCACTCCAGGTGACGCAGAGGGCCGCGAAAAAAAGAAAGGAGGGAGAATACCCCTGCTTTTCCAGCACCTTGGGGGAATAGACGGAGAAGAAGGAGCCGCTCCCCTTTCCCCTGTAGTCGGCGAGAAAACGGAAGAGGGCGTACAGAGAGGAGTAGGGGCTCTTCTCCATTCCTGCCGAAAGATAGGCCGAGGCCTTTTTGAACTCCCCTCCGGCAAGGAGAAGCAGGGGGTGGAAGACTCCTGAAAAGGTCTCATAGCAGACTTTCCGGGAACGCTGCTCCTTCCGGAGACGCTTCAGCCCCGTCTCAAAGAGGTCCAGGGCTTCGGCCCGCCTCCCGTCCAGGAAGGCGAGAATTCCCCGGACGCTGAAAACCTCCGGGGAGAGGATATCCCCGGAGGCCATCTCCGCCGCCGCATCCAGCTTTCCGCCCAGGTACGCCTCCTCTGCAGCCCGGATGCGCAGGTCGTCTCCGGAAAGGACACTGCCGTTCTGTTCGGTCACCGGCACGGTCTCCTTTAAAACGGCCTGTAGAGGGGGGCGATGCGGAAGCAGGCGAGCATGGCTTCCTTCATGCTCACCGGGTTGGCTATGCCCTTCCAGGCGATGTCGAAGGCGGTGCCGTGGTCCACGGAGGTCCGGATGAAGGGGAGCCCGAAGGTGACGCTCACCGTCCGGTAGAAATCGTAGGTCTTGGAGGCGATGTGCCCCTGGTCGTGGTAGAGGGAGACCACTACGTCGTACTTCCCCTGGAGGCCGAAGTAGAATACGCTGTCCGCCGGGACCGGGCCCACCACGTTGATGCCGCGCTTCCGGGCTTCCTCCACTGCGGGGGCGAGAAAGCGGGCCTCCTCGTCGCCGAAGAGCCCGCCGTCGGAAGCGTGGGGGTTCAGGGCGGCCAGGGCGATGGTGCCGGCGGGAAGGCCGATGGAGGTCAGGCATTTCGCCGCCGTTTCAATGGAATGGACCACGTCGTCCGTGGTGAGCCGTTCGATGGCCTGCTTCAGGGAGAGGTGGCGGCTGTGGAAGAGGATGCGGAGCTTGTCCACCAGGAACATGGTGTAGCTCTTCGTCGCGCCGGACATTTCGGCGAGCATCTCGGTGTGGCCGATGTAGGGCTCCTTCGCCGCCTTGAGGGCTTCCTTGTTGATGGGGGTGGTGGCCACTCCGGCGGCTGCGCCGGACATGCAGAGCTCCACGGCTTTCCGGATATAGGCCACCGACGCCTTTCCGGCCAGGGCGGACACATGCCCTACCGGGAGGGCTGCCAGGTCCGGGACCATGCCGAGATCTATCACGGGAAGGTCGTCCGGGGATCCTGAAATGCCGGAAGGGTCATTCACCCTGCGGAGTTTCGCCGGAAGGCCGAGCTTTCGGCTCACCGCCTGCAGGACGGAGAGGTCGCCGATGAGGAGGGGAACGCCCTCTTTCCAGACGTCCGGGTCGGCTATGGCCCGGAGGGCGATTTCCGGGCCCACCCCGGCGGGGTCGCCCATGGGTACTGCGATCACTATAGGTTTCATTGCAATCAAGTCCTTTCCTTTCTCAGCCACTGGACGGCCCTGTAGATGCCGTCCTCCTCGCCGATGAGGCCGCCCTTGGTCACCGCCGCGATTCCGGCGAACTCCCCGTCGAGAATCCGCCCGCCCATCATCAGGGGCTGGATCTCCTCTCCGGGGGCCAGGGAGGCGGCGCCGGAACCTTCGAAGAACATGGCGGCGGTATCGCCGCCGGAAAGAAGTATACCGCAAATTTTCTTTCCCAGGATACGGAGGGTCTCCCGCCCGAGATCCGCCAGCACCGCCGCGGTGGCGTTTTCCGAGCCCCGGACGATCTCCGGGGAGGGACGGATCAGCAGGAAATCCGCATGTTCCTGGAGGTCCGCGAGAAAGGCCCGAAGCCTCGGCAGGGCATTTTCGGTCTGCTCGCCGGGCAGGAGGGTGAACCGGGCACATCGCAGTTTTCCTTCCGTCCAGGCGATTTGCCGGGCCGTCTTTTCCGAGGTGCTCCCGATGACTGCGAGGGCGGTTCCGGCCTTTCGCCCGGGGAGCTTGCGGCCCAGGAAGGCGGCGGTGAAGGGGCCGGGGTCCACGGGGATGATCTCTGCCGCCAGGGAGGCGGCGCCTTCGGCCAGGATCTCGATGTCCTCTCCGGTCATGGCGTCGGCCACCACGACCCTGGTCCCGTTCGAAACAAGAGCGGAGAGCGCTTCGGTGACGGCTGCGGGACCCAGTTTCACCGTTTCCATGGCGACGAGCCCGCATGAAAACTTCCCGGAGAAATAGCCGGGAACGTAGCTTGACGACACTGGCCACAGGGGGTCCCGGGCAACTTCGGTCCGCTCGAGGAGGGAGCCGCCGAGGAGATGATATCCTCCCACGGTGGTCCGCCCTGAGGCGGGGTAGGCGGGAACCACCAGGGCGAGGGCTCCCGGCCGGGCGGAGAGAAGCTCCGCCGTCTCGTCGCAGAGGTGCCCCCTCAGGGTGGTGTCGATGCGCTTCCCGATTCCCGCCGAGGGAGGAAGAAGGGAGGCGAACCGGCGGAAAACCTCTTTCGCCTCCCCGGGGGAGCGCCTGCGGGTGTCGCAGTTGATGACGAGCACGTCCCCGTCCCCGGGGACGGGGACTTCCCCGCCGGGACGGATGATCTGCCGGACGGAAAGCCCCCTGTCCTTCAGAAGGATGGACTGGACAGACGATCCCGTAAGGTCGTCGCAGAGGGCGGCAAAAGATCTCATAATCCTATTTCACCAGCCGGATGATCCCCAGGGAAAAGGCCGGGAAGTTGCTGATGAACATGACGGCGATGATCTCCGCCACAAGGAAGGCGAAAATCTTCCGGGTGATGTCCTCGAGGCGCACGTTGTGGTCCTTCACCAGGGACACGGCAACGAAGAGGTTCACCGCCATGGGCGGTGTGATCATGCCAACGGAGGTGTTCACCACCATGATGATGCCCAGCATCAGCGGGTTCATGCCGATGGACGCCGTGATGGGAAGGAGCAGGGGCGCCATGAGGAGAATGATGGCCTGGGTCTCCAGAAAGATGCCCAGGAAGAGAAGGATCAGGTTGATCAGGGTGATCAGGACGAAGGGGTTGGAGGAGACGGAGACGATCCAGGCGGCGATCTCCGCCGACACCCTGCTGACGGTGATGAGCCAGGACATGGACTGGGACGTGGCGATGACGAAAAAGACCACAGACGTGCTGATCCCGGCCTTGATGATCACCGTCCGGATGGTCTTCAGGTCCAGTTCCCTGTAGATGAAAGCGCTGATCAGAAGGCTGTAGATAACGGCCACGGCGCCGGCCTCGGTGGGGGTGAAGACCCCGCCGTAAATGCCGCCGAGGATGATGAGGGGCATGATGATGGCAAGGATTGAATCCTTCACGGCGGCGAAAAGCTGGCCACGGGTGCGGGGTTCCTCCCTGGGGATGTCGAGCCGGGCGGACTGAACGACCACCACCAGGCTGAGCACCACCGCCAGGAGGATGCCCGGACCGAAGCCCGCGAGGAAGAGGTCTCCGATGGAGACTCCGGCCACCACGCCGAAGGTGATCATGGGAATGGAGGGCGGAATGACCACGCCCAGGGTACCTCCGGCCGCTGCGATTGATGCGGCGAAGGCGGGCGGATAGCCTTTTTTGATCATGGAGGGGACCATGATGCCCCCGATAGCCGCCACCGTGGCGGGATTCGACCCGCTGATGGCGCCGAAGAAGGCGCTCGCGAGGATGGTGATGAGCCCGAGTCCACCCCTGTAGCCCCCCACCATGGCCGAAGCAAGCCTGACCAGCCTGCGGGAAATGCCCCCGTGCTCCATGAGCCCTCCGGCGAGCATGAAGAAGGGGATGGCCATGAAGGGAAAGGAATCTGCGGAGGTGAACATGCGCTGGGCCACCACCGCCGGATTGAGGGGAAGGTTCCCGAAGGTTATTCCGGCGATGGAGGCGAGGCCGATGCTCACCGCCACAGGGATGTTCAGAAAGATGAGGATTATGAGGACGGAAAACATGATTGCCGCCATGCTATTTCACCTCCGGAGTCCCGGCGGAAGCCCGTATGGCGTCCGCCGTTTCCCGAAAGGCCTGGAAAGCCCGGAGGGCCACCAGGAACATACCGAGGGGGACGGCGGAATAGGGAATCCACATGGGGATATACAGGGCTGGAGTGGTCTGCCCCATGAAAATCTGGTGGGCGATGATGTTCCTGTAGTAGTACATGATCATCCCGCAGAAGAAGACAATGATTCCGAGACGGAATCCTTCAAGAAAGAGGCGGATTTTCACGCTCCGGAACCGGTCGGTGAAAAAGCTGACCCCCACGTGGGCCCCTCTCTTCATGCCGAGTCCGGCCCCGATATAGGCCATGAAGACCATGATGTACCGGGCCACCTCCTCTCCCCAGAACATGGGGAAGAGGTTCAGGTACCGGGCGAGGGTGGCGGTGAAGACCACCGCCACCATGAGGGGAAAGAGCAGAAGAAGAGCGTACTCCTCAAAATTGTCGGCAATTTTTCGCATAGCGGACCCCCTGTCAAATAACCTCTCTGGTGCGGGACGCACGAGAGGCCGAAAAGCGCGGGGCGTCCCGGAGGAACGCCCCGCGCAATGCCGCAGGAACGATTACTTCTGGGCGTCGACGAGCTTCTGGATGGCCTCTTTGCCCACCTTCTCCTCGAATTCCTTGTAGACGGGCTGCACTGCCTCGAAGAACTTCGCCTTGTCGGGCTCGGTGATTTCCATGCCCTGGGCCTTGAGGTCGCCCACAAGCTGCTTCTCGATTTCGATGCAGAACTCCCGCTCCCAGTGGCGGGCCTTCAGCTCGGCCTCGGTGAAGATCTTCCGCTGTTCTTCCGTGAGGGTTTTCTCCCAGAAGTCCTTGTTGATGAGCAGGATGGCCGGGGCGTAGAAATGTCCCGTCAGGGAGAGGTATTTCTGCACCTCGGCGAACTTGGAGGTGGAGATGATGATCAGCGGGTTTTCCTGGCCGTCCACGGTGCTCTGCTGCAGGGCGGTGAAGAGCTCCCCGAAGGGCATGGGAACCGGATACGCGCCGAGGGTCTTGAATGTGCCCACGTGGATGGGGTTCTCCATGAGGCGGATCTTGAGTCCCTTGAGATCATCGGGAACGGCCACGGGCCTCTTGGAGTTGGTGAGCATCCTGAAGCCGTTTTCCCAGATTCCGAGGCCGACCATGCCCTTGGAAAGGACGGAGTCGAGGATTTTTCTTCCCTCGGGGCCGTCCATCCAGGCGTAGGCTTTCTGGCGGTCCTGGATGATGAAGGGAAGGTCGAAGACGAGGAAGGCATTCGTGAAGTTCGCAAGGGGAGCGGAGGAGACCAGGGTCATCTCCAGGGTTCCCATGGAGACTCCTTCGATGGCGTCCCGCTCCGATCCGAGCTGGGACGAATGGAAAATCTGGAGTTCGATCTGTCCGTTCGTGGCCTCGCCGAGGAGCTTTCCGAGGTGTTCGAGACCCTTGTTGTAATGGGAGTCGGGGGCGATGGTATGGGCTACCCGGACGACGATTTTATCGGCGGCAAGGGCGGTTCCCGCGGCGAAAAGGACTAGGCACACGGCGACAAGACACAGCAGCTTCTTCATGGGTTTATTCCTCCTTGTGTACGGATCTTTTCGATGGGATACGGAACAAAGCTGAAAAAACAGGCCGCATTTCTCTTTCCCGACGAGATTTTCATCCCCCTTCCCTCAGGGGGGCGGCATGAGCGGGCGCCCCCGACCGTAAACTGCTCTTCACAAAGCCGGACAATGTGAAAAGAATAATACTCCGAAAAAAGATTCGATGCTATATTATTAATATATTCACAATTGAAGCGAACATCCTGTGAAACAGGCGGTTCTTTGCGGGTTCCCCCTTCCCGCTGCCTGCGTATTTGGATGCAACATATTTTGATGCAACATATTTTGATGCAACCGCTTGCATCAATTTGGGTTTTGTGGTATCCTTCCTCCAGTTCAGGAAAAGGAGGCGGGTGCCATGAAGAACAGACAGGATGTCCGGTATTGCTGCCCGGCCCTTTTCCGCTTTGTCGAAAATGTTCTCATGCCTTTCTCCCGCCGGGAGAAGGGCTCTTTTTTTACCATACGAAAGGGGATGGGGAAGTGACGGCACAGGCAGAACGCAGATGGGCGGAAAAAGCCTCGGTCCTGGGTGCGGAGGACATGGAGCGGGTGCTCCGGCGGATCGCCGTGGAGATCGTTGAGCGGAACAAAGGGCTGGAGCGGGTGATCCTGCTGGGCATCCAGAGAAGGGGCGTCTATCTCGCGGCCAGGCTCCGGGAGATGATGAAGGAAGCGGAGAAGGTGAAGGTTCCCACGGGCGAACTGGACATCACCCTCTACCGGGACGACATCTCCGTCCTCGCCGACCAGCCGGTGGTGCACAGCACCTCCGTTCCCGGCGACATCACGGGGAAAAAGGTGGTTCTCGTGGACGATGTCCTTTTCACAGGCCGGACGGTACGGGCTGCACTGGACGCCATCACGGACCTCGGAAGGCCCGAGCGGGTTCAGCTTGCCGTGCTGGTGGACAGGGGACACCGGGAGCTGCCCATCGCGGCCGATTACGTGGGGAAGACGGTCCCCACGTCCAGGGCGGAGAACGTGGAAGTCCGCGTGAAGGAACTTGACGGCGAGGACAGGGTTGTTATCTGCGAACGTACGGGAGGGACGGAAAGTGGAGTGGAGGCATAAGAATCTCATCACCCTTGAAGGGTGGACGAGGGAGGATCTCGGCTTTTTTCTCGACCAGACGGAGTACATGGAGGAACTGCTGAACAGGCCCATAAAGAAGGTTCCCGCCCTTCGCGGGAAGATCGTCATGAACTGTTTCTTCGAGAATTCAACCAGGACGAGAGCTTCCTTCGAAATAGCGGGAAAGGTGCTCTCCGCCGACGTCATAAACTGGTCCTCCTCCGGGTCGAGCGCGAGCAAGGGCGAGACCCTGCGGGACACCGTGTGGACCCTGGAGGCCATGGCCGCGGACGCGGTGGTGGTACGCCATGGAGAGGTGGGGGTTCCCGACTATCTCGCGAAGAAGCTCACAAAGGCTTCCATCTTCAACGCGGGGGACGGAACCAACGGGCATCCGACCCAGGCGCTGCTCGACCTGTATACGGCGAGGCAGAAACTGGGAAACCTCGAAGGCGCGAAGATGGCCATCATCGGGGACGTGCTCCACAGCAGGGTGGCCCGCTCGGATATCCAGGCCTTCAGGAAGATGGGCGCCCATGTGACCCTCAGCGGCCCGGCGACCCTTATGCCGGAGAACACGGCGTCCCTCGGCGTGGAGTATGTTTCCGACGCCCGGGAGGCCGCCGAAGGGGCGGATATTCTCTACTTCCTGCGGATGCAGCGGGAACGGCAGGAAGACGGCCTCATTCCATCCATTGACGAATACCATCGCCGCTGGGGCGCCACCGACAGCCTTGTGTCCCTTGCCTCGCCCAGGGCCGTGGTGATGCATCCCGGGCCCATGAACCGAGGAATGGAGATAGCGTCGTCCGTGGCGGACGGCCCCCGGAGCGTCATCCTCGATCAGGTCCGGAGCGGAGTGGCGGTCCGGATGGCCCTTCTCTACCTTTGCCTTGGAGGTGTGCGATAGATGATACTGCTGAGGAATGCCAAAATTTTCGACGGCGAAAACCTCGGGAAGGCATGCGAGGATCTTCTCCTGAAGGACGGCGTGGTCGCCCGCAGGGGCACGGACCTCTCCGCGGAGGGAGCCGAGGTGTTCGACCTCGGGGGGAAGCTGGCATGCCCCGGATTCATTGATCTTCACGTTCATTTCCGGGATCCAGGCTATGAATGGCGGGAGAATACGGAAAGCGGAGCCCGGGCGGCCGCTGGAGGCGGCTACACCACGGTGGTGACCATGCCCAATACCGATCCCGCGGTGGACAATCCCGTGACCGTGGAATACCTGGTAGCCCGGGGAAAGAAGGCCGGGGCTTCGAGAGTGCTTCCGGCGGGGTGCGTCAGCAGGGGGCGCCAGGGAAAGCAGCTCGCGGAACTTGCCTCCATGGCCGAGTCCGGGGCGGCGTTTTTCACTGACGACGGCGCCCCGGTATCGGACGCGAAACTGCTGAGGACAGCCCTTCTCTACACGAGAGACCTTGACGTGAGAATCATGGAGCACCCGGAGGAGCCGTCCCTGAGCGCGAAGTCCCAGGTGAACGAGGGAGCGGTCTCCGCGGCGAGCGGCATGAAAGGATGCCCCGCCTCCGCCGAGGTCATCGACATCCAGCGGGGGATTATCCTGAGCCGGGAGACGGACAGCCCGATCCATTTCACCCACGTCAGCACGGAGCTGGGAATAGAGGCCATCCGGCAGGCAAAGAAAGAAGGGCTTCCCGTTACCTGTGACGTGACTCCCCACCACCTTTCCCTCGACGAGACATACGTCCTTGTCAGCCGGTATTCCTCGGCCTACAAGGTGAATCCGCCCCTCAGAACGCGAAAGGACGTCAAGGCGCTGTGGGACGCCGTCGCCGACGGCACGGTGAACGCCATAGTCACCGACCACGCACCCTACCACCTGGACGACAAGGATGTCCCCTTCCAGGAGGCCCTGAGCGGCATCGCCTCCCTGGAGTGTGCTGTCGCTGTGGTTCTGGACACCTGGGCCAAGACAGGAAAGCCCGTTCCTCTTGAGCGTCTTCTCGGGCTCTTCACCTCCGGCCCCGCCGCCCTGCTTTCCCGTCAGTGGCGCTCCCTGGGGGCGCTGAAGGAAGGATCCCCTGCCGACGTCACGGTGCTCGACCTTGAAGCGATTCACAGGGTGGACGTGAACCAGTGGAAGAGCAAGGCGCGCGTCTGCCCCTGGGACGGCGAAATGCTCCAGGGGTGGCCCGTCATGGCGATGGTGGACGGTAAGGTCGTCATGAACAGGCTGAAGGATAAGGAATGAACTGCGGCGGCGGTTCCCCGCGGGATTATGCGGCGGCGGTCCTCGGGCATCGCCCCCTCGGCGACGGCTCCGGGCTGCTTGCGGTCAGGTGCGGGGAGATAGCATCGTCCGCGGAGCCGGGCCAGTTCGTTCTGATACGGCCGGGAACGGGGAACGATCCCTTCCTGGGGCGCCCTCTCGCGGTGGTGGACGCCGCAGGCGATGTGTTCAAGATGATTTACAGGGTTGTCGGGAGGGGGACCGCCCTCCTGGCTGCAAAACGTCAGGGGGACCCCGTCACGGTGCGGGGCCCCATAGGAAGGGGCTTCTTTTCCGCCAGGGGAGAAAAGCCCCTTCCCCGGAAGGTGATCCTTGCCGGCGGCTCCGTGGGGGCGGCTCCCCTGCTGTTCGCCGCCCGCAGACTGGGCATGTCCCGGATTGAAAGGACCGTCATGGGGGTGGCCGGAAAAGGCTGGGAAGGTTTCGCCGAGTGGCTGAAGGAGGCCTTCCCGGGCGTGGATCTGTACTCCGACGACGGCACCGCCGGGACAAAGGGAACGGTGCTTTCCGGCCTTCCCGATACGCTGCCCGGAGACACGGAACTCTGGGCCTGCGGTCCCCAGGGCATGCTCAGGGCCATAGCTGCGAAGTATCCCCGGGACGGGGGCCGGATACTGGCAGCCCTGGAATCGAGGATGGCCTGCGGCATGGGCGGATGCCTGGGGTGCGTCATCCCCACGGTATCGGGAAACCGGAGGGTGTGCGTGGACGGGCCCGTCTTTACGGCCGAGGAGGTGAAGTGGAATGAACTCTCTTCGTGCTGATCTTTCAATCGCCGTGGGCGGACTGAACCTTGAAACTCCGCTGGTGATCGCCTCGGGGGTGTGGCCCTACGATCCCGCCCTCTGGTCTCCGGAGCGGCTGGAGGGAGTGGGCGCCCTCTGCACCAAGGCCGTGAGCCTTCAGCCCCGGGAGGGGAACCGGGGAGTGCGGGTCTGGGAAACCCCCTGCGGCATGCTGAACAGCATCGGCCTTCAAAACTCCGGCGTCCGCGGATTTCTGAAGAACGCCCTCGCCGTGGTGCGGAACTCGGGCCGTCCCTTCCTCGTGAACATCGTCATGGAATCGGCACAGGAAGTCCGGGAAAACCTCGCCCTTCTCCGGGATGCCCCTGAAGGCATAGAGGCGGTGGAACTAAACATCTCCTGCCCCAACGCCGACTGCGACGGCATGGCCTGGGGCATTTCACCGGAGAGCGCCGCCCGGGCGGTGGCCATTGCCAGGAGCGAGTGGAAGGGGCCCCTGTGGGTCAAGCTCACCCCCCAGGCTCCTGACCTTCCCGCCGTGGCGAAAGCCGCGGAGTCGGAAGGAGCGGACGCCCTGGTGTGCGGCAACACCTGGCTCGGCATGGCCATGGACCTGAAAGGGAAGCGGCCGGCTTTTCAGCGGGTGACGGCAGGCCTTTCGGGGCCGGCGGTGTTCCCCCTGGCGCTCCGGACAGTGTGGCAGGTCTGCGGGGCCGTGTCCATTCCCGTGGTGGGGTGCGGCGGCGTGTCCCGGTGGGAGGACGCGGCGGCCATGATCCTCGCCGGGGCCTCCGCGGTGGAGGTCGGAAGCGCGCTGTTCACCGACTTCGACCTTCCCCGGAAAATTACGGAGGGCCTCGCCGGCTATCTGGCGGAAGAAGGACTGGCGGACCTTGCGGGTCTCGTGGGTCTCGGACGGAAATAAAGGGAAAGACGGGAGGAAGAAGATGGGCAAAGGACTGAATCATCTCATTCTCGCCCTGGACGTGGAACGGGTGGAGGAAGGCAGGGAACTGCTCTCCGCCCTCAGGGGAGAACTGAAATACGTGAAAATCGGCCACCAGCTCTACGCCCGGGGAGGAATTTCCTTCCTGAAGGAGATCATGGCCATGGACTATGCCGTTTTCCTGGACATCAAGGTCCACGATATCCCCAACACCGTTTTCATGGCGGTGGACGCCCTGGCGTCGGAGGGATTGTGGGCCCTGACCCTCCACTGCGGGGGAGGACGGAAGATGCTCGAGGAGGCCAGAAGGGCGAAGGAAAAGGCGGGCTCGGGAACGAACCTGCTGGGAGTGACCGTACTCACCAGCTTTGACGAGGCCTCATGGGAGGAAGTGGCTCCGGGGTGCTCCCTCCCGCTGGCCCTGGAGAAGCGGGCCTCCCTGTGCAGGGAGACGGGCATGGACGGCATCGTCTGCTCTCCCCTGGATCTCCCCGTGGTCACCGCCGCCGGAAAGGGGCTGTTCACCGTGGTGCCCGGCGTCCGTCCGGCGTCCGTGAACGACGACCAGGCCCGAACGGCAACCCCGCAGAGAACCATCGGCAGCGGAGCAGATTATATCGTGGTGGGGCGCCCCATAATGAACGCTCCCGACAGGATCGCCGCGGTGAGAAGCATCGCCGCCGCCGTGGAGGAGGGATTGTCCTGGAGGAGCGGGAAATGCTCGAACAGCTGAAAGAAATGATGAAGGAAAGCGGCGCTCACCTCGAGGGCCATTTCCTGCTCACATCGGGAAACCACAGCAGCGACTACATGCAGTGCGCCCTGCTGCTCCGCTTCCCCCGGTACGCCGCCTTCGCGGGGGAAGCCCTGGCGGAAAAGATTGCGAAATACTCGCCCGATATCATCGCCTCACCGGCCCTCGGCGGGCTTATCATCGGCCATGAAACAGCCAAAGCCCTGGACGTCCCCTTCATCTTCTGCGAACGGCAGGACGGCGCCATGACCCTCCGGCGTTTCCCCTTCCCGGAGGGCAAAAGGGTGGTGGTCATCGAGGACGTGGTGACCACAGGCGTCTCCAGCGGCGAAGTGGGCGCCGTGCTCGCCGCCGGCGGGGCTGAATGGGTGGGGACAGGAGCGGTCATCGACCGGAGCGGGGGAAAATCCTCCCTGCCCTCGGCGCCGGAGTCCCTGTGGAAGGTGGACTTCCCCCTCTGGAAGCCCGGGGAGTGCCCTCTCTGCGCAAGGGGAATCCCCCTGGTGAAGCCCGGCAGCAGGCCGAAAATAAGCTGAAACGCCTCTTTTCCCTTCGCTGAAAACCGAGCCCCCTTTCGCCTAAATCCGCAGCTCTTCCCGGCAGAGGGAGTGTTGCCGGGCATAAGGTGAATTCGCCCCGCCAGGGGCGAAGAGATGACCCCCTGGGGGGCAGCGCCCGGGCCGAGAAACCGACAAGGATGTCGGTTTCAGGTGCAGT
This sequence comes from Aminivibrio pyruvatiphilus, assembly GCF_004366815.1. NCBI lineage: Bacteria > Thermotogati > Synergistota > Synergistia > Synergistales > Aminobacteriaceae > Aminivibrio > Aminivibrio pyruvatiphilus. The sequence continues at coordinate 112,656 of NZ_SORI01000001.1, forward strand.
TGTCAAGGACGACAATCTGCACCGGCGGCCCAAGCGAGCACCGGTGACGCTCCCCGCTGCCTGCGGATTTGGATTTCGGGGGCTTTTTTTCTTTCCTTCCCTCTGCGGTGATACAATGGACATTTGAAAGGAGCGGAACGGATGAAAAAGAGAGCGGCAGTTTTCTTTCTCGCTGCGGCGGCGGTTGGGGTGCTCCTCGTCCTGGCCCTTGGAGGCCGAAACGGCGGAGACGGGCAGACAGGCGGAAACCACGGGGCGGCACGGGCACTGAGGGCTGCGGCCATCGCCGGGGAACTCGTTTCCGTGGCCAGGTCCCAGCTGGGCTCCCTCTCCGGGGATGCCCGGAAGGACGTGGAGACGATCGTCCGGGAGCTGGAGGACGGGGCGGAACGGGTCCGGCAGCTTCTTGCGGACTCCGCACCGGGAGAAACCATCGATGCGGCCGCTGAAACCCTCGAAAAACTGCTCTCCGAAATCATCACCGATTACCGCCCCGAACCTCCACAACAAAGGGAAGGGAGCGCATCGCCGTGACGACGAACGAGGAAACGGTCCGGATCGCCCAAAGGGTGAACGGAATGGTGAAAGCCTACATGGCAGTTCAGGATGACCTGTTCCGGCCGTCCCTCCGGAAGATTCTCAGGATTCCCGGAATCTACCAGCCGGTGGATTACGAAAAAAACGGGGAGATCCTCGAGGGACTCCTGGAGGATCTCGCCGGGGTCAAGTCGGCCATACGGCACGATGTTCCTGACTCATCCCTGCAGGAAACCCGCTTTCTCGGGGCCCTCAGAGGGTACGTTTCCCTTATGGGCAGTGCGGTCGGGAAGCTGCGGTTCATCTGCGGCAGGCTCGGGGAGCGGAGCAGGGGGGCTGCCTACGGGAAAGAGGAGTACAGGAGCGACATGACGGAGCTGAGGGTCATCCAGAAGAAGCACCTCGAAGCGGGACTGAAGCTCAACGGCATGATGAAGGAGCTGGCGGACGGCGGACAGGAAGAAGGATCGGGAGCCTGAGGTTTCTGCTTCGCATTGAATAAAAAAAGCGTCCCTTTCCGGGAGTATCCGGAAAGGGACGCTTTTTTTAATCCGCAGCCTAAAAACTCCTTTGGACTGATAGCAGAACAGTGATCAGGAACTGCCTGAGAAGAAACAAACCTTCCCGGTGCGGAGCATTGATCAGGAGCAGAAACGCGGGAAAATCCACATCGAAATTCGAAAAAGAACCAGCAGGGCATGGGAATTCAGGGCGGATTCCCGATCTTGACAGTTTTCAATATATCAGATAATTTCTTCTAGAAAAAATTTACTGTCAGATTTGGTAATTTAGTTTTATCCGCAAGGAGGGAAAACGGGTATGGAGATCAGTAGGGAAACGCTACTCGGGATGTACCGGAAGATGCTGACCATCAGGAGATTCGAAGAGAGGGCCGCGGAGCTTTATGCGGCGGGGAGGATGCCGGGATTCGTTCACCTCTATGTGGGCGAAGAAGCTGTGGCGACGGGAGTCTGCGCCTCTTTGACGGACAGGGATTTCATCACGAGCACGCATCGGGGGCACGGGCACGTGATCGCCAAGGGCGGAAAAACCGAGCTGATGATGGCGGAACTGTACGGGAAGGCAACGGGATACTGCAAGGGAAAGGGCGGCTCGATGCACATCGCCGACGTCGACCTCGGCATCCTCGGGGCCAACGGAATTGTCGGGGCCGGGCAGCCGATCTCCGTCGGGGCGGCGTTCGCCTGCAAGTACAGGAAAACGGACGCCGTTGCGGTCTGCTTCTTCGGAGACGGCGCCTCCAACCGCGGCACTTTCCACGAAGCGATGAACATGGCTTCTTCTTTCAAGCTGCCGGTCGTCTTCGTCTGCGAGAACAATATGTACGGCATCTCCAACTACCAGAAGCACCATATGAATATCAGCGACATCGCCGACCGCGCAGGGGCGTACGGTGTGCCGGGGGTCAGCGTGGACGGGAACGATGTGATCGCCGTCTACGAGGCGGCCTCGGAAGCGGTGGCGCGCGCCCGCCGAGGCGACGGGCCGAGCATCGTCGAGTGCAAGACGTGGCGCCAGCGCGGTCATTTCGAGGGTGACCCTGCGAAGTACAAGGATCCGGAGGAGCAGAAAGCGTGGCTCGCAAAGGATCCTATCCCGCGCATCGAGGCCAAGCTGATCGAACTGGGCATGGCGACGCAGGCCGATCTCGACCGGATGAGGGCGAAGGTCAACGAGGAGATCGAGGCGGCAGTGAAGTTCGCCGAGGACAGCCCCGAACCGGGGGACGACGAACTTCTCACCGACGTGTGGGCCGGCTGACCGGCGCGGATGATTGAAGGAGAGTGGCGAAAATGGCACAAATGACCTATATGGAAGCGCTCAGGGACGGAATGCGGATGGAGATGCGCCGGGACAGGAACGTCTTTCTCGCCGGAGAGGACGTGGGGTTCTTCGGCGGGTGTTTCGGCCAGACGGCGGGCCTCTTCGACGAGTTCGGCAAGGAGCGGGTAGTGGATACCCCGATCACGGAGACCGCGATCCTGGGACTCGGCGTCGGTTCTGCCGCAGCAGGGCTCCGTCCGATCGTCGAGCTGATGTTCATGGACTTCATGGGTGTCTGCATGGACGAGATCAACAACCAGGCCGCCAAGATGCGCTACATGTTCGGCGGAAAGGCCAAGCTCCCGATGGTGGTCCGCACCACGTGCGGCGCGGGAATGTCCGCAGCCGGGCAGCATTCGCAGTCGCTGGAGGCCTGGCTTGCCCATATTCCCGGGGTCAAGGTGGTCATGCCCGCGACTCCGGCCGACGCCAAGGGGCTGATGGAAGGTGCCGTCCGTGACGACAATCCCGTCTTCTTCATCGAGCACAAGGGGCTCTTCGGGCTCTCGGGCGAGGTGCCCGAAGGGGAGTACGTCGTGCCTCCGGGGAAGGCGGCCGTGCTCCGAGAGGGGAAGGATGTCTCCCTGATAGCGTGGTCGGCGATGGTCCACAGGGCGCTCGCCGCCGCGGACATTCTGGAGAAGGAAGGGATCTCCGCCGAGGTGGTCGATCTGCGGAGCATCGTGCCGCTGGACAAGAAAGCGGTTCTCGACTCCGTCTGCAAGACGGGGCGGGCCGTCGTCATCCACGAGGCCTGCCGTACCGGCGGCTTCGGCGGCGAGATCGCAGCCATAATCGCCGACGAGGCCTTCGACAGCCTCAACGCGCCGGTGAAGCGGGTCACCGCGCCCGACACGCCGGTTCCGTTCAACGCGCGGCTGGAGAAGCTCTACATACCGAGCGCGGAAAAAGTCGTCCTTACCGTCAAGGAACTCTTTTAATTCCCCTCAGGCGGCCGGGAAAGGGGAGACGCTTCATCATGGGAAAAGACGCTTCTGTAGGAATCATCGCCAACCCCGCGTCGGGAAAGGATATCCGGCGCCTGGTCGCCTACGGCACGGTCTTCGACAATCAGGAGAAGGTGAACATTGTCCGGCGGATCCTGCTGGCCCTCGACGCCCTCGGCGTGGGATGCGTGCTTGCGATGCCGGACTACTACGGAATCGTCCGCAGGGCGGCGGAAGGGGTGCGCTCCGACCGCCCCCTGCGCCTCGACGTCGAGATGCTCGACATGCCTCTCACCGGCACGCAGATCGACTCGCAGCGCGCGGCGGAACTCCTCTGCACGGAGGGGTGCGGCTGCATCGTCACGCTGGGAGGGGACGGAACGAACCGGATGGTCGCGAAGGGGTGCAGAGATGTCCCCCTGATGCCCGTCTCCACGGGGACGAACAATGTTTTCCCCCTGCTCATCGAGGGGACGACGGCGGGGCTCGCCGCCGGAGTGGCGGCGCTTGGCTGCGGCGAGGGCTGTACGGTCCGCAGGAGCAAGAAGCTCACTATCTTCAAGAACGGGGAAGCCTCGGACATCGCCCTCATAGACGCGGTTGTGCTGCAGAGCCGCTTCATCGGCAGCCGTGCGATGTGGGAGGTGGAAAACATGCGCTGCTGTGCGGTAACGAGGGGAGAGCCGCACAACATAGGTGTCGCCTCCGTCGTGGGAAACCTCTCCCCGATCACGCCGGAGGATCCGCACGGCGGTTTTCTGCAGTTCGATCCGCAGCGCGCGGATGTCTTTGCCCCTATCGCGCCGGGGCTCTTTCTGCCCGCGGGGGTGGCGTCGTTCAGGACCTTCCGGTCCGGCGAGGAGATTGAGGTAGCTCCGGTCCCCAGCATCATAGCTCTCGACGGCGAGCGGGAAGTGGATCTGCACGCCGGAGACTCTGCCTCCATCCGGCTCGACAGGGACGGTCCCCGCGTGGTGGACGTGCCCGCCGCACTGCGCTGGGCGGCGGAGAGCGGTTTTTTCCGCGACGCGGTGCGTCTGCGGCGGCTTGCGCCCCTTTGACGCTGCGCACACACTCTGCCCGGGGTCTCCTCTTGATTATTGAGCGGCCCCGGGCATTTGGCGGCGGCGGGAGATGCCTCCGTCCGCCGGCGGACTGAAAGAGAGGCAAGAAGATGGCTGTTGAACTTGTGATGCCCAAAATGGGGCTGACGATGACCGTGGGTTCCGTCGGAAAGTGGCTGAAAAAGGAGGGCGAAGCTGTCGCGAAAGGGGAGCGCGTCGCGGAAGTGCTCACCGAAAAGATCACCAATCTCGTCGAATCTCCGGCGGACGGCGTGCTGCTGCGCATCGTCGCTCCGGAGGGGACCTCGCTCCCCATCGGCGGAGTGATGGGGTATGTCGGTGCGGCAGGCGAGAAGGTTCCCGGCCTGCCGTCCGTCGCCGCCGTTCCGAAGGAGGAGCCCGCCGCCGGGCCGGTTCCGCAGGGCGCATCGGGAGGTTTGGCCGGGGAGCGGCCGTCCCCCGTCAGAATATCCCCTGTGGCGAGGAAAATGGCTCTGGAGCACAACATCGAATATGCGTACCTGAGGGGAACCGGACCCGGCGGGAGAATTACGAAGGAGGATATCGAGGCGGTGCTGGCATCTCCGGATGCCGCTCCGCAGGCTTTTCTTCCCGCAGCCGGATTCGACGGGGCGCCGATCCCCGGAGCGACTTCCCCGGATGAGCCCCTTACGGGCTTCGTCGACGAGCGTCCGTACTCCGGGGTCCGGCGGATCATCGGCGATCGCATGCTCTCGAGCTGGAGCGTTGCGCCCAAGGTGACCCATCACGCACGGGCGGACGCGAAGGCCCTTCTGGAGTTGCGAGCCTCCATCAATGAAATGCTGGAGAAGGAGCAGCGCTTCACCGTGACCGACATGCTGGTGAAGATCACAGCCATGGCGCTCCGGCAGAAGCTCTTCATGAATGTCTCGCTGCGCGGCGAGCGCATCGTCACGTTCCGCGAGGTGCACCTGGGCGTCGCCGTGGCGCTCGAAGGGGCGCTGATCGTGCCGGTGATCCGGAACGCCGACGAAAAGAGCCTGACCCGCATCAGCCGCGAGCTGAAGGACCTTTCCAGAAGAGCGAGGGAGAACGCGCTCGCTCCGGAGGAGATCTCCGGAGGCACTTTTACGCTGACCAACCTGGGTGGATACCGTTCCACGGAGTTCTTCACGCCCATCATCAACCAGCCGGAATCGGCCATTCTGGGTATAGGCAGGACGAACGACATGCCCGCCGCAGTGGACGGAGAGGTCGTGGTGCGGCCGATGATGGCGCTCTCGCTGGCCCACGACCACAGGGTCATAGACGGCGCCCCGGCGGCGGAGTTTCTCGCCCTGCTGATTGAGCTGATCGAAAAGCCGCTTCAGGTCTTACTCTGAGGCGTAGAACAGCGAAAAGCGCCGGCGACGCCGGGAGTACATGGAAAGAGGGTGCGGAATGGATTCGTGGAAGGGGTGCGCGTATACCACGCTGATCGTCTTCGGATACCTGGTGCGGGAGAACAAGGTCCTGATCGTCCGCAGGGCGAACGACCCCTACAAGGGGCAGCGCTCCGTCCCCGGGGGGCGGAAGCAGCGTGGGGAGACCCTGTGCGAGGCGCTGGTGCGCGAAATGGAGGAGGAGACAGGATGCAGGGTGCGAAGCATGGAGTACGCAGGGATGCTCCATGCGCTCGTCGAAGGGCGGGATATGGAGTACCTCTCAGTCTACTTCATCTCGCGCGACTTCGAGGGGGGAGCCCCGCGGCAGCGAGGAGGGGACCGTCGAGTGGATGGATATCGACGAGAGCCTTTCGATGAAGGACATGCACCCGACCTACCTTCGCCTCGTACCGTACATCCTGAAGGGGAACTGCCCGGTGGAGGGATCTGTGCGGATTTCGGCAGACGGCAAGTCGGAGTACAGGCTCTTCGGACCGGGGGAACGCTCCGCTCCGGAAGGGCTGTAGAGACGGGGCGACGAGAAAATGTGGACCGTACCGGGGTGAAGAACAGGGGAAGCTCCTGCGAAGGAGCTTCCCCTGAATTATTTCATCCCCTGGGCTAAGAGACGTTGTCTCCGCCGGGATTTTGATTTCTCCGCAAACCAAGCCGGCGGCGGACAGGAAGAAGGAGCGGGAGCCTATAGTTTCTGCCCCGCAGCAGCAGAAGAATAAAAGTCCCTTTCCGGGAACTCCCGGAAAGGGACTTTTTGTTCATTTTTCTTTTTCAGCTTGACATTTATGTTCTTATGAGGGTATCCTATCAAATGTATATAGGTTGTATTTTCCTTGCATACAAGAAAGAGCGGTCCACCATCCGCGAGAGGGGCGTTCCGAGTGCGCAAAAAAAAGAAAGACCAGGCGTATGAAGAAATCCGGAAACTGGTCCTCCAGAGACGGTCCACCGACCGGTTCTCTTTTTCCGAGAATTCCCTGGCGGCGGAAATGCGCATGAGCCGCACTCCCATCCGGGAAGCCCTGCAGCGCCTTCAGATGGAAGGCTTTATCGAGATTCACCCGAACCGGGGCGTGGTTATTCCCGAGGTTTCGGTGGTCGAGGTGAACGAGACGTTTGCCCTCCGTATGGCCGTCGAAGAGTTCGTCATCCGGGAGATGACGCCGCAGATGACCCCGGAAAACATCGGCGAGATGGACCTGTACCTTTCCCGCCAGAAGGAAGCCATGGAACGGAACGATGTCCTGGAATACCTCAGGCACGACAAGGATTTTCATGACCTCTTCTTCCGTTTATACGCCAATTCCCTGATTTTCAACACCATACAGCGTGTCCTCGACCGGTTTTACTCCATGGGAACCAACGTGCTGAGGCGGCCGGGGAGCGTCCAGCGCTCCTTCGCGGAACACTGTGCCGTCGCCGATGCCGTTCGGAACGGCGACGGTGAAAAGGCTGCCTCGGCCATGCATGCCCACCTGATCACGGGAAAAAACAATGTTCTTTCCATTCCGGGAAATATCGAGAGCGTCGTGTGACGGTCCCGTTGTTTAAACGCTGTGGCATCGAGTTTTCTACTGATAGCATTTCAATTCCGGGTTCAGCTTCAGAAAGGGGGGTGCTTTTCGCCGCTCCGTACTCCTGCGGTGAGCGGCGCGCGGCGGAGCCTGTCCGCCGGGGGCAGAGGAACCAAGACCAGAATTCTGACGAGGTGATCTTCATGTGTGCAATGCCGGTACGGAAAGAGGCGACTCTTCCTCTTGCACGGTACGATAAAGAAACGCTGAAGTTTTTCTATGAGACCATGGTGAAGATCCGCAATTTCGAACTCACCGTGGAGAAATTTTTCTTTGACGGAGAGATCCCCGGGTTCGTCCACCTGTACATCGGCGAGGAAGCCACTGCCACGGGCGTCATGGCGAACCTGAGAAAGACCGACTATATCCAGAGCACCCACAGGGGGCACGGCCACACCATCGCCAAGGGCGCCGACCTGAAGCACATGATGGCCGAGCTGTTCGGAAAGAGCACGGGAAGCTGCAAAGGCAAGGGCGGCTCCATGCACATCGCCGACTTCAGCGTGGGCATGCTGGGCGCCAACGGCATCGTGGGCGGCGGTTTCACCATGGCCACCGGCGCGGCGCTCGCCCAGAAGATGCAGAAGACCGACGGCGTCGCCGTGGCCTTTTTCGGCGACGGCGCCTCCAACAGGGGAACCTTCCACGAGGCCGCCAACATGGCCGCGGCATGGAAACTTCCCGTGATCTTCCTCTGCGAGAACAACCAGTGGGCCTCCACCACCCCCTACCGGACCACCACCTCGGTGGACGACATCGCCGACCGGGCCCAGGGCTACGGCATGCCAGGCGTGATCGTGGACGGCAACGACGTGTTCGCCGTGTACGAGGCCGCGAAGGAGCTCATCGAGCGGGCCCGCAGGGGAGAAGGGCCTGCGATCCTCGAGTGCAAGACCTATCGGATCAAGGGCCATTTCGTTGGCGACCCCGAGATGTACCGCACCAAGGAAGAGGTCCAGAAGGTCCTCGAAGAGACGGACCCCATCCCCCGGTTCGAGGCCAGGGTTCTCAAGGCCAAGGCCATGACGAAAAAAGAGCTTGAGACCATCAGGACCAGGGTGGAGAAGGAGCTTGCCGAGGCGCTGGAGTTCGCCCGTACCTCTCCGGAACCCGAAGTGTCTGCCCTGTATGAAGGGCTCTATGTGTAAGGCGGTGGACAGAATGAAGACAATCACTTTTTCCCAGGCAACCCTTGAAGCCATGCAGGAGGAGATGGCCCGGGACGAACGGGTGTTCGTCATGGGCGAGGACATCGCCCGCCAGGGCGGAATTTTCGGCCAGTTCAAGGGCCTTCCCGCCCAGTTCGGAACCGGACGGGTCATGGACACCCCCATCAGCGAGACGGCCATCGTCGGTGCCTGCATCGGCGCCGCTCTCGCGGGAATGCGTCCCGTGGCGGACATGCACTTCGCCGACTTTGCCGGGGTCTGCTTCGACGAGATTTACAACCAGATGGCCAAGATATACTACATGTTCGGCGGTCAGAAGCCCGTCTCCATGGTGCTCCGGGCCCCGGACGGCCTCGTGAACCAGGCCGCTGCCCAGCACTCCCAGTCCCTCGAGGCCTTTTTCTGCCACATTCCCGGCCTGAAAGTGGTCATCCCCTCCAACCCGGCGGATGCCAAGGGCCTCCTGAAGGCAGCCATCAGGGACGACAACCCCGTCATCTACTTCGAGCACAAGGCTCTCTTCTCCATGAAGGGGGAGGTTCCCGAGGAGGAGTATGTCACTCCCATCGGCAAGGCGAAGGTGGTCCGGGAAGGAAAAGATGTCACCCTCGTGTCCTATTCCATGACCATGAATCTTGCGGTCAAGGCAGCCGACATGCTTGAAAAAGAGGGGATCAGCGTGGAGCTCATCGACCTGAGGACCATTTCTCCCATCGATAAAGAGACGATCCTCAATTCTGTGGCAAAGACGTCCCGGCTCGCCATCGCCCACGAAGCGGTGAAGCAGGGCGGCGTGGGCGCCGAAATATCGGCCATTGTCGCCGAAGAGGCCATCGACTGCCTCGACGCCCCCATCGTCCGGGTGGGCGCTCCCTTCACCCCGGTGCCCTTTGCCCGGCCGCTGGAGCAGGCCTACCGCATCACCCCCGACAAGATCGCCGCGGCGGTCCGGGGAATGATGTAAGAGGGGGAAACGAACGTGTCAGCGGAGAGAGTCTCCTCGGCCCCGGGCACCATCTCGGCGACGGTTCTCGGGAGAATCGCCCCGGGTGAGGACCTTTTTGCCGCCGTCAGGGAAATCTGCACCCGCCACGGTATCCGGTCGGGGCATATCGCCACCATGATCGGCAGCCTCCGGTCGGCGGACGTGGTCTGCGTGACCCCGGACCCCGAAACCCCGGGGAGGGCGGTCTACCTCGAACCGCTCCGCATGGAGGGCTGCATCGAACTGATCACCGTCGCGGGCATTATCGGTGAGGATGACAGGGGAGAACTCTCCGTCCACCTGCACGGCGTTCTCGCGGGAAGCGACATGAAACCCGTGGCGGGACATCTCGCCGACAGGGGAGAAAACCGGGTGCTCGCCACCGCGGAAGTTGTGATCAATGGTTTTTCCGGAGCGGAATTCGTCCGCTCTTTCGACGAAGAAACAGGGTTCGTGCTGTTCAAGGTCCGCCCCGCCGGTCCCTGATCGGGCCGGGCGGGGGTCATCCTGTTGCGGCGGGAGGTGATCGGTCCCGTAGGGCGAACAGGCACCACAACGCGCTGTAGTCAAGAGAAGGTTTCATACCACATACTCAGGAGGTTGAGGGAATGAAAAAGATCGTAGCACTGCTTATCGCTGTTGCAGTCCTGTGTTCGGTGTCCGTGCCGGCGTTTGCCGCCTACAAGGACGAGTACAAGCTCGACATCGTGCCGAGCCTGACCACCGCATGGGGAATGGGCGCCCAGTACTTCGCCGATCTCGTGAAAGAGAGAAGCGGCGGCAAGATCAACATCAAGGTCTATCCCGGATCCCAGCTCACCACCGGAAAGCAGACCAACGCTTTCCTCCTCGTCCGGAACGGCACCATCGACTTCGCCGTCCAGTCTTCCATCAACTATTCGCCCCAGCTTGTCGAGCTGAACCTCTTCGCCCTTCCCTTCTTCATCGCCAACCAGCCCGACCGGTATGCCGCCCTTGACGCCGTCAAGGCTGGAAAAGCCGGCGAAATGGTCATCAAGGCCATCGAAGACAAAGGCGTGAAGTTCCTTGCCTTCGGCGAGAACGGATTCCGTGAGCTCACCAATTCCAAGAAGGCAATCAGGACCCCCGACGACCTCACCGGCATGAAGATCCGGGTTGTGGGCAGCCCCCTGTTCCTCGATACCTTCAGGGCTCTCGGCGCCAACCCCGTGAACATGAACTGGAGCGATACCATGGCGGCCATCCAGCAGGGCGTCGTTGACGGCCAGGAGAACCCCATCAGCACCTTCTATCCCGTGAAGATGCACGACTACCACAAGTTCATGACCGACTGGCACTACGTGGTCGATCCCACCCTCTACGTGGTCAACCCCGCAGTGTGGGCCTCCTTCTCCGCCGAGGACCAGAAGATGATCCAGGAAGCCGCCGTGGAAGCGGGCAAGTACATGATCGCCCTCGCCCGCATCGGCCTCGACGACGGCACTGCCCAGAAGTACCTCGAGAGCATCGGCAAGGTTCCCGAGATCACCGACTGGTACGGCACCCTGAAGAGCGTGGGCATGGATGTGGCCATCCTTACCCCCGAAGAGATGAAGGCCTTCGCCGACAAGACCGCTCCCGTGCTTGAAGCATGGAAGTCCAAGGTGGGCGATGAACTCGTCAAAGCCGCCGAGGCAGATATGGCCTCCGTGGTCAAGAAGTAAGCGGAAGCAGATGAGACTTCCGGGGGGAGGTTTCCTCCCCCCGGGTCCCCGCGGGGGCTTTCTCTTCTCCTTTCAGGAGAAATGGGGAATTCTCCTTGTCTTTTCTTCAGAAGGGATTGTCCGATATGGCCAAGAAAATTTTCGATCATTTTGAAGAGATTCTCGGATCGCTGATCCTCATGGTGATGGCGGTGATCACCTTCGCCAACGTCATCACCAGGTACTTTATCTTCCAGGCGCTGGCGTTCACCGAGGAGGTCACCATCAACCTCTTCGTCTGGCTCGTCATGCTGGGCACGGCCATCGCCTTCAAAAAGGGAACGAACCTCAGCATGACCTTCATCTACGACCTTCTTCCCCGAAAAGGGAAAAAAGCCTGCTTCTTCATCGGCACGATCATGTCCCTGGTGTTTTTCGCCCTTCTTGCCTATCTCGGGTATCTCGAGGTCGTTGATGAAATCGACCTCGGCGTGACCACCGAATCCCTGGCGATTCCCGTGTATTACTACACCATTGCCCTGCCGGTCTTTTCCGTCCTTATTTTTGTGCGCATCGTGCAGGCGGCTCTTGCGACCATCCGCAGGAACGAATTTTAGGAGGGACGAGAGATGGAGTCTTTGATCCGCGAACCCGCATTCTGGACGATCGTCCTTTTCATCCTGCCGCTCCTGCTCAGGGTTCCCATCGCGGTGGCCCTCGGCATGGGAACCATTTTCGTTGTCTGGAACTGGAACATGGGGTACCAGATGCTGTCCTACAGCTTTTTCGCCGGCATCGCGAAATTTCCCCTCCTGGCGATACCCTTCTTCATCCTCGCCGGGGTCATCATGGAAAAAGTCGGCATCGCCGAACGGATCATCAACCTCATCAAGCAGCTCGTGGGTGACATGACCGGCGGCCTTGCCGTGGCAACAGTCATAGTGGCTGCCTTCTGGGGCGCCGTGAGCGGCTCGGGTCCCGCGACGGTGGCGGCTCTCGGCCTCATCCTTATTCCCGGCATGGCCGAGGCGGGATACGACAAGGCCTTCGCTGCCGCCACGGTCTCTGTGGCTTCGGGGCTGGCCATCATCATTCCCCCGAGCATTTCCTTCATCGTCTACGGCGACATCATGCAGCAGTCGGTAGGAACCCTCTTCGCGGCGGGCGTCATTCCGGGCATCGTGGTGGCGTGCTGTCTCTGCGTGGCGGTCTACCTTGTCAGCAGGAAGCGGGGCTACCGGGGCGAGCCCAGAGGAAGCGCATCCGTGGTACTGAAGTCTCTCAGGGACGCCTTCTGGGGCCTGTTTACACCCGTCATCATTCTCGGCGGCATCTACGGCGGCGTCTTCACTCCCACCGAGGCCGCGGCTGTGGCGGTCTTTTACGGCCTCTTCGTCGGCGTGTTCATATACCGGACGCTCACCTTCCGGGTGCTCTACGAGATCCTTGCCGAGACCGTGGCGGGAACCTCGGTGGTCATGATCGTGGTCACCTGCGCAGGCCTCTATTCATGGCTCGGCGCCACGGTGGGACTCATCGACAAGGTGGCGGCCGTACTGCTCGGCATCTCGGAGAATCCCGCGGTCATCCTCCTGATGATCAACATCATCCTTCTTTTCGCCGGCATGCTCCTCGACGCCATTTCCATCGCCTATGTCTTCCTGCCCATCCTGGCCCCCATCATTGTGATCTTCGGGTGGGATCCCATCTGGTTCGGCGTCATGATGACCATCAACATGGCCATCGGGCAGGTGACGCCCCCCGTGGCGGTCAACCTCTTCGTGGGTGCCCGGATCAGCGGCCTGACCATGGAGCAGATCAGCAGGCCCGCGGTTCCCATGCTCATCGCGACTGTAATCGCACTCGTCATCATCACCGCGTTCCCGGGGATCACGCTCTTCCTTCCCAGGCTCATGGGGATGATGTAGGCAGTATGTTCGTACACAGCGTTCCGATCTGTGCGCTTTAGCGCCGTTCTCCAGAAGGAGGGTTCAACAATGGCAACACCGGTAACCATGCCCAAGCTCGGGCTGACCATGAACACGGGGGTGATCTCCCGGTGGAACAAAAAGGAGGGGGAATCCGTCGCGAAGGGCGAGATCCTTATGGTGGTCGCCACGGACAAGCTGACTTTCGATGTGGTGTCCCCTGAAGCTGGTACCCTGCTGCGGATCGTCGTCCCTGAAGGAAAGGACGTCCCCGTGGGGGAAGTTCTCGCCTATCTCGGACAGGCCGGTGAGGCCGTTTCCGGAGTCGCGGCTCCTGAAGCGGCAGGAACCGCCCCTGCGGCGCCAACGTCTGTCGCTTCGGCGGAGAAGGCTTCTTCCCGCAGCGCCGCCCTGCCCGCAGGACTGAGGGCCACACCCCTGGCCCGGAAAATCGCCAGGGAAGAGGGCATCGATCTTTCGGCTGTTGCCGGCTCGGGGCCGGAGGGAAGAATTGTCCGGAAGGACGTGGAAGCTTTCGCAGCTTCCGCCCCGGAGAGCAGAAAGATCAAGACCAGCCCGGCGGCCGCGAAAGCCGCTGCGGATCTCGGCGTGGACGTTTCCTCCATAGCCGCGGACGGACGGGTCATGAAAGCCGACGTCCTGAAGGCCGCATCTCCTGCTTCCGTCAAGGCTGCTCCCAAGGATGTCCGCCTTCCCCTGACACCCATGCGGAAGGTCATCGCTGAGCGCATGAGCCTGAGCAAGGCCACCATCCCCTCCGTGGCCTACGATATGGATGTGGATTTCACAGCCCTCGCCGAATTCCGGGCGAAGGTGAAGGCCGAAGGAGCAAAGCGGGGTGTCAAAATCTCCTACAACCATATCCTCATGAAGATCTGCGCGGCGGCAGTGAAGGACGTCCCCCTGGCGAACTCCTCCTTTGACGGAGACGCCATCGTTCTTCACGGAAACGTGAACATCGGCCTTGCCGTGGCGGTGGACGGAGGGCTTCTCGTTCCCAACGTGAAGGCGGTGCAGGAGAAGAGCCTCCTCGAGGTGGCCGAAGAGACCGAACGGCTCGTGGATCAGGCGAGGTCCGGAAAGCTGGCCCTGGAAGACATGCAGGGCGGAACCTTCACCATTACGAATCTCGGAATGTTCGGGACGAAAAGCTTCACCCCCATCGTCAACCCGCCGGAGGCGTGCATCCTCGGCGTGAACACCATCACTGAAAAGCCCGTGGCGGTGGACGGGGCAGTGGTCATCCGGCCCATGTCCGTGCTCTCCCTGGTGGCTGACCACAGGATCCTCGACGGCGCCGAAGCCGCCCGGTTCCTCGCCAGGGTCAGGGAACTGGCGGAAAACCCCTGGCTTCTTCTTCTGTAGGCCGGGAGGACGAAATGCGGATTGCCCGGCGGGAGATATAGCGTCCCGCCGGGTTTTTTTATTGAACAGAACGGGAGGTTTTTAGAAATGGCTGTTGTGACGATGCCCAAGCTGGGCCTGACGATGAACGAAGGGACGGTCTCCCGGTGGAACAAAAAGGTTGGGGACCGGGTGGAGAAGGGGGAAATCCTTCTCGTGGTGGCGACGGACAAGCTGACCTTCGAGGTGGAGGCCAACGAATCCGGCGTGCTGTCCGAGATACTGGTCAGGGAAGGGGACGCCGCCGCCGTGTCGGCTCCCATAGCCCGGATCGGCGAAGGGGAGACGGGAGATGTTCCGGTGACCGATCCCCACTCTCCCGATGAGGAAAAAACACTTCCGAAGGCCGTTCCGGCCGCTGCACAGGCTGCCCCCGCCGGCACGAAGAGGGTGGCGGTCATCGGCGGCGGTCCTGGAGGGTATGTGGCGGCCATCCGGGCGGCCCAGCTCGGTGCCGAGGTCACCCTCATCGAAAAAGGCGCCCTCGGCGGCGTGTGCCTCAACGTGGGGTGCATTCCCACCAAGGTGCTCCTCCATACAGCGGAAGCCTACACAGCGGCGAAGGAAGGAGCCCTCATAGGGCTCCGGGCGGAGAACGTCTCCGTGGACTGGAGCGGTCTCATGGCGCGAAAGAAGGCCGTGGTGGAAACCCTTGTAGGCGGCGTGGGCACCCTCATGGCGAGCAACGGGATCACCGTCCTCCGGGGAACGGCCTCCTTCGCCTCCGCCAAAGAGATCGACGTGGCCCTCAACGATGGCGGGAAGATGACGGTCAGGGCGGACGCCGTCATTGTCGCCACCGGTTCCGAACCTGCGGTTCCCCCCATTCCGGGCTTCGACCTGGAGGGGGTCATCACGAGCACCGAAGCCCTCTCCCTCGACGGTCTGCCGGAATCGGTGGTCCTCGTGGGCGGCGGCGTCATCGGCATGGAATTCGCCTCCATCTTTTCCACCTTCGGGGTGAAGGTTACCGTGGTGGAAATGCTCCCCGAGATTCTTCCCATGATCGACGGCGAGATAGTTTCGATCCTGAAAGGGGTCCTTTTGAGGAAGGGCGTTGTCTTCCACACCTCCTCGAAGGTGACGGCAGTGGAGAAGAAGGGAAAGAAGCTGGCGGTTTCCGTGGAGACCCCCGAAGGCAAGGCGGTCCTCGAGGCGGAGAAGGTTCTCGTCTCCGTGGGGCGCCGCCCGGTGACGAAGGGACTCGGCCTGGAATCCATCGGCGTCGCCGTGGAGCGGGGCCGCATAAAGACGGACAAAAGAATGGAGACGGCCGTGAAGGGCGTCTACGCCATCGGCGACTGCGCCTCGCCCATCATGCTGGCCCACGTGGCCTCCCGGGAGGGAGAGGTGGCGGCGGAGAACATTCTGGGGCACACGGTCGAAATGGATTACAAGACCGTCCCGAGCGCCGTTTACACCGCTCCGGAAATCGCTTCAGTGGGACTTTCCGAGAAGGAGGCCCTGGAGAAGGGATTCCGGGTGAAGGTCGGCCGGTTCCCCCTCATGGCCAACGGAAAGAGCCTTATCATGAACGAGACCGACGGCATGGTGAAGTACGTGGTGGACGAAAAATACGACGAGATCCTCGGGGTGCACCTCATCGGGCCCAGGGCCACGGACCTCATCGTGGAGGGAGCCCTGGCACTCCGTCTCGAGGCCACCGTGGACGAAATCCTGACCACAGTCCACGCCCACCCCACCGTGGGGGAGGCCCTGCTCGAAGGGGCCATGGCGGTCCGGGGGCAGGCCCTGTCGCTGCCGAAAAAGGCATAAGCCGCTGGGGCGGCCCGTCAGGGGCCGCCCCAGTTCGCAAAATCTAACCGCAGTTTTTCGCCTTACCCGAAAAGAAAGGCCAGGAATTCCTCCAGGTCCGCTCCCCGGAAGAACCGGTCAAGCTGAACGGCGGAAAGGCGCTCCCGGAGGTCCTCCTTCCGGAACGGACAGCCTGCCAGAAATGTTTCCAGCTCCTCCCGGTTTTCCACCCCGAAAAAGTCGCCGAAGAACCGTGCTTCGGCTAGAATTCCGTCCTTCACGTTCAGCAGCGCCTCCACCTTTCCCCAGGGGAAGCGGCGGACCTTCCTCTCGGTGTACTCCGGGGACTCTCCCCAGTTCCATTCCCAGGTGGCGTACTTCGTATCCCTGAGCGTTCCGACGGCCACGATCTCGTCCGGGGAGAGGGGGCGCTGCTCCGTTCCCGACAGGGAGTCCCGGAGGGCGGCGATGAACTCCGCCATGGAGAGTTTCACCGGGAGATGGGGGAGGATGTTGGTCACGCGGCTTCTCACGGACTTGAACCCCTTGGAGGTGAACTTCTCCTCGTCCACGGCGAGGGCCTGACCGAGAACGGAAAGGTCCGAGTCGAAGAGGAGAGTTCCGTGGTGGAGGAGCCGCCGTTTGTCCATGTGCTGGGCGCTCCCCGAAAACTTCTGCCCGTCGATGGCCAGGTCGTTCCTGCTGTTGAACTCGGCCGTCACGCCGAGTTTTTTCAGGGCCCGAACCACGGGCATGGCGTGCCGGGCGAAGTCGAAGGGGGTGCCTTCGTCGTTGGGGACGATGAAGGTGTAATTCAGGTTTCCCAGGTCGTGGTAGACCGCCCCTCCGCCGGAGATCCTCCGGACGACCCGGATTCCCCGCTCCTCCACGAAGGCCCGGTTCACCTCCTGGGCGGTGTTCTGGAACCGCCCCACGATGATGGAAGGTTCGTTCTGCCAGAGCAGGAAGTAGCCGGGGTGTCCCCCGTCCACGGTCCGGTAGAGGTGCTCCTCCATGGCCAGGTTGAATGCGGGGTCGTGGCTCTGCCCCTCGATGTAGTACATTCGATTCTCTCCTCTCGTCCATTCCTATTTTCCAGCATGGAAGCTGAGGGAGGGTTGCCGGGCACAGCGCCCGGGGCAGGAAACCGACAGGGATGTCGGTTTCAGGCGCAGTTGTCACGGATGACAATGTGCGCCGTCGGCCCAAGCGAGCACCGGTAACGCTCCCCGCAGCCCGGTGGTTCTGATGAAAAAACCTCTTGCCAGAAAGGCCGGCAGGCTTCATTATACAAAATATCCTGCAATGGAGGTGGTGCCGAAATGCTTGATTCCCTTGAAATTCTCACGCTGGTGGAGGATTCCGTGCCCATGCACGGTCCCTTCGTCGCCGAACACGGCCTGTCCTTCCTTCTGACCGGAAAGAAGAACGGCACAATCGTCCGGGGGCTTCTGGACGTGGGGCAGAGCCCCGAGGTGCTCTCCCACAACATGAAGGGCCTCGGGATCCGCCCCGAATCCATCGATTTCCTCGTCCTCTCCCACTGCCATTACGACCATACCGGCGGTGTGGCGAAGTTCGTCGCCTCCACCGGAAAGGCCAATTTTCCCGTGGTGGCCCACCCGGCCCTGTTCCGCCCCCATTTCAAGGCGGATCCCGTCCTGTCCTCCAAGGGGATCCAGACCGGTGACGAGCGGGAAGCCATCGAGAAGGCCGGAGGCCGGCTGTTTCTCTCCTCCGACCCCTTTCCCCTGGCCGATGGCCTGGCCACTACGGGGCAGATTCCCCGGGTGACCGGCTATGAAGGTCCCGGAAAGGCCTTTCTCACCCTGGAGGACGGCAGGGTGGCCCCTGACTCCCTTCCCGACGACATGGGCATCACCGCCAGGGTGAAAGGAAAGGGAGTGGTGGTGGTGGCGGGCTGCAGCCACTCGGGGATCGTGAACATACTCAAAAGGGTCCGGGAGCTGTACCCCGACGAGCCCGTGGAAGGCGTCGCGGGGGGGCTTCACCTGGTCAACGGATCCGAAGAGAAGATGGAGAAGACCCTGGAGGGCATCCGGGAGATCGGGCCGAAATGGATCGCCGCGGGGCACTGCACGGGATTCCCCATGCAGGTCAAACTCTTCCAGGCCTTCGGGACGGCCTTCTCTCCCCTGTGCGTGGGAAAGAAATTCGTCGTCGAAGGAGCATAGAGAAGGAAGACCGCCTCTTTCAGTTATTTCCCGCTTTCAGACCGGTGCGGGGGACTGCCTGGCGGCCCTTCCTCCTCACCGGAATGTCCGGGCTGTCAGGCCAGCCCCAGGAGCCTTTCCTCCCGCTCCCTGCACCCTGATGCGGCGGCGAGCCTGGCAGCGTACGCCAGCCGCTCCGAAGTGAACCGGTCTCCCAGGGGCGCCGGCAGAGGGTAGGGCTGCCTCCGGGGAGGCATAAACGGGGTGGACGCGGCCCGGAAGCTGACCTGGTCAGGCTGGGCGTTCCAGACCCTGCTGAAGATGCCGTAGAGCTCGAAACAGTCGCTGAGGCCGAAGTGGGCCAGGGGAGGTCCCAGCAGTTCCTCTGCATCCTCCGTGGCACCTGTGGGGGAGATGCCGCCCTTCACCCGGGCGGAAGCCTCTCCGAGCTTCGGCCACTTCCAGCGGCCTCCCCGCTCCGGGCTTCCCGGAATCCGGCAGAATTCGGTGAGTCCCCTCATGGAGCACCACCATTTCCTTCCCCGGACCGCCTCGGGGGGAAGAAAGGAAATATCGAAGGACAGGTTGTGGACCACGATCCCCTCGGGGTTCCAGCCGTCCCAGAAGGCGGCCAGGCTTGTCCAGTCCTCCAGGAAATGGGGCCCGTACTCCTCCTCCCGCCGGAAATGGCCGATCCTGCCCGGAGTGAGCCCGTGAACCGATTCCGTCCGGGGGTCGGGGCGCTCCTCGGAGTAATAGAACCGGTTGAAAAAATCCAGGATCCGTCCGTCCCCCGTGAAGACGATGGACGACGCGGAAACGGCGGATGCAGCCCGAAAGCCGTTGGTCTCAAGGTCGAAGACGGCGAACCTCCTGTCGGATGCCATGGCGGATCCTCTCCTTGTGCAAAGCAGAATACCAGCCTCCCCCATGGTTCGCGGCGAGGCGGACCGGACTCTCCCGGCAGAGAGAGAAAGGAATGACGATGATGTTCCATGAACCTTTTGATGAACTGCGGCGGAGAACCTCCGCCTGCACGGAATGTCCCCTCTCGGAGAAGCGCTCCAGGGCCGTTTTCGGCGAAGGGCCGGAAACGGCGGAGGTAATGCTGGTGGGCGAAGCTCCCGGCGCCACGGAGGACGAAACGGGCCGGCCGTTCTCCGGACGGTCGGGAAAACTCCTTACCTCCCTTCTTGAGGGGGAGGGGCTGTCCCGGGAGAAGATCTTCATCACCAACATGGTGAAATGCCGTCCTCCCGAAAACCGCCTTCCCGCCAGGGATGAGCTGGCTGCCTGCAGGCCCTTCCTGGCCGCCCAGGTCGCCCGGCTCCGGCCCCGGCTTCTCCTTTCCGTGGGCAATGTGCCGACACGGGCGTTCCTCTCCACCCGGGAGGGAATCAGCACGCTCCGGGGCAGGTTCCATACCTGTCTGTGGGAGGGGATTCCCCTGACGGTGCGTCCGCTCTTTCATCCCAGCTACCTCCTCAGAAACAGGAGCTTTGCGGAGGGCACGCCGGGACACAACACGGTGCAGGATATCCGGGAGATCCTTCGCTTTCTCGGCGACGCTATCCCCTGATTCTGACCTCGTCCGCGAAAAGGAGGACCCTTTCCCTGAAGGCTTCCGCAAACCACACCGGCAGGGGAGGCGTTTCCGCGAAGGCCGGATCGAGGGTGAGCCCCGGGCGGAAGCGCTGCAGTACGTAGAGGGGGGCACCCCGGACCAGGTCTCCGATTCCCGGGGCGTCCTCCAGCCCGTGGATGCCCGGCACCAGGGTGGTCCGGAACTCGAAGGGGATTTTCGACCGGAGCAGGAGGGAGATGCTTTTTTCCACCAGGGAAAGATCTCCGTCCCAGCCGGAGGCAAGGGAATATTTCTCCCGGGGGGCCTTTATGTCCATGGCCACGTATTCTGCCAGGCCCCGGCCCAGCACCTCCTCCAGCACGTCAGGCCGGGCTCCGTTCGTGTCAAGCTTGACCTTCAGGTCGAGGGAACGCAGCTCCCCGAGGAAGGGAACGAGTCCCTCCTGGATTGACGGCTCGCCGCCGGTGATGCAGACACCGTCGAGGAAGTTCTTCCGCCTCTCCAGGTCCCCGATAATTTCATCTGGTTCGAAGGACTCACCTCCCGTTCCCGGCAGGACCAGCCCGGGGTTGTGGCAGAAAGGGCAGCGGAAGGGGCAGCCTTTCAGGAAGATAACTGCGGCCGCCGCCCCGGGGTAGTCAAGAAAGCCGGTCGGGATATACCCTCCGATGGAGACTGTTTCCATGGCGATTCCCCTCCTTTGCGGCTCCATGATATCACCCCTTCGGGAAGAGAGAAATCTCCGCAGGAAAGAAAAGGTATTATAATATAATGTTACAGGCCGCAGCATCGGCCGGAACTGTCGCCCCCGCAGACAGCGGGGGGCAGGGAAAAATTGGGAGGAGAAACGGCAATGCGGCATCCATTCGGCCCCTTTTCGGGCAGAGGCGGCACCGCCGGGCAGACAGCGGCGGGAGGAGAAGAGAAAGCCCAGGGAAGCCCCGGAAGAGGCGCTGCCGGGACCCTCTCCCTTCTGTTTTCCTGTGCGGCGGTCCTGTATCTCCTCTTCAACCCGTACCCCAGCCTCACCCCGTCCCGGGCGCTGGAGATCACCAAAAACTCCAGGGACCTCTCCCCCCTTCTGAGCAACGAGGAGTTCATCAACGCCTACGAGGATGCGGCCAACGCCCGGGATACCGTGGGGTGGCTCGTGGACAGGACCCGGGAGGGCGGTTTCCTCGTGTCGTACATCTATCTCGACGGGAAGGGCGATTTCAAGGGCTGGTTCTTCGAGGTTCCCCCAGGGAGCGGTGAGGCCAGGAGGGTCACCCGGTCCATGGGGGAGCATTATGTCGCTCTGATCGACGACCGCTTCGAGAGAAGCACCCCGGCCGTTTCCGAAAGGGACAGGGTCACCCGCTGGGTGAAGGAGGCGAAAGCCCTGTCAGGCGGCGGTACAGTTCTGGAAGAGATTTCCAGGGAACTCGGCAGGACGGGGGTCAGGAAGGACTACGGATGGATGGCCCGCCCTCTCGGCAACGGAAAATGGCTGGTGGGCTTCGTGTACGAGCCCGAGGGGGCCGGAGCGGGAGAAAAGAGGGGATGGGTGTTTCACGTCAACTCCCGGGCTTCCTCTCTCCTTTCCGGAGGCGGACTTCCCCTGGGGGCGGGATCGGTGGAAGACCTTCTCCGGCTTTTCGGTACCCCTGGAGACGCTCCTCTGCCCAAAGTTCCTGTCCCTGCGGACGAAACGGACTTCATCCCCCTCGGGGTCTTTATGGAGTCCACCCTTACGCGGTTCGGCGGCAGCCCTTCCGAAGCGAGGCTGCGGTTCGGCGAGCCGGGAGCGGTGAGGAGGAGAAATGTGGCGCAGCCTTCTGATCCCCCGGGAGGCAGGCCTGTGCTCACCATGATGTGGCCGGGGCTTTCCCTGGATTTTTCCGGAAGTTCGGGCGCCGAACGGCTGGTGTCCGCTGCGGTGAAGACGGGAAGCCACCCCTTCGGACCGGATCCGGGTATCCGGGTTGGGGATCTCTTCTCCAGGGTGTCTGACCTGCTGGGAGAGCCGAGTGACAGAAATTCCAGGTCGGTGGTCTATTCCGGCCGGGACGTTCCCTTCTGCCTGGTCTTCGACCTGAGGAAGGACGGCCGGATCGCCGGAATGTCCTTCTCCGTGCCGGCGGAATGAACCGCTGCCGGGGTATTTCAAGGAGGTTTCCATGTCCCTGATATTGAAGCTGCTGCTGAAGGCGGCGCCGTTGCTTCTTTTTCTTCTTGTTTCCCGGGCGGTGCGGGAGATGTTCCGGACGCAGCAGGGAGCCGGAAGAGCCTATGACCGCCCGCCCGAAGGAGACCGGCAGGGAGCGGCCGGACCCCGCAGGGCGGGGCGGAGGGATCCCTATGCTGTCCTGGGATGTCCTCCCTCGTCCTCGGACGGGGAGATAAAAAAGCGGTACCGGGAGCTGCTCGGGAAATATCACCCCGACAAATTCATCGGCCAGGATCTCGATGCCGACTTCGTGGAGCTCGCCTCGAAAAAATTCCAGGAGATCCAGGAAGCCTACGAGGCAATCCGGTCACGGAGAGGATTCTGATGCTATGGAAGCATCTGAGGTTATTTTTCATAATAATCTTATAAGAGGGCTTCATTTTCGTTTCGTCCAGTGGTACGGCCCGTGGTACAATGACCCCGTCCGGAGACTGCGCCGGACAAAAATATCCGTCCCCTGCCCGAGGGAAAAGGAGAGTCGCCATGTCAACTCTGGAGTTCTATAAGGATCCCGGTAGCTTCTCTTCCATCAAGTCCCAGGCGCGAACCACCATTGAAACCGCCTTTTTCGGAAACAACGTGGTCCCGGTCGCAAATCTCCGGGAAGCCTACGATCTTGCCCGGACAAGCCCCGGAACCGTGGAGCTCACGGGAATGCCGGTGTACCGTCCCGAGGGGCAGGGACTGCCCTCCGGAAGCAACGTCCTGCTGATGAACGACGGCGCCGTGGTGGGTCGGTGCGCCGCCGCACGGAAAATCGTCGGCGAGCCGGGAGTGAACATGGGAGAGCTTGCTCCCCTTCTCCGGGAGGCGGTGTACGGAAGCCGGTTCCGCACCTTCTATTCCGCCGAGGCCTATATCGGCCTCGAAAAGGATTTCATGGTCAAGGCCCATCTCCTTGCGCCGAAGAACCACGAAAACCTGGTGTACAACTGGATGCTGAACTTCCAGTACCTGAACAAAACCTACATGGACATGTACAGGGAATCCCGGTCTCTTCCCGACGGCGACATCTTCATGTTTGCCGACCCCGACTGGACGTCCCCCGAGTATCCTTTCGGGCTCGCCTTTTTCGACCCTGTCCACAACTGCGCCGCCGTCCTGGGCATGCGCTATTTCGGAGAGCTGAAGAAGGGAACCCTCACCCTCGCCTGGGGAACCGCCGTACGGAACGGCTTCGCGTCCTGCCACGGGGGACTGAAGCGGTACAACCTGAAGAGCGGCCGGTCCTTCGTGTCCGCCGTGTTCGGACTGTCGGGATCGGGGAAATCAACCCTCACCCACGCCCGCCACGGCGGCAGGTACGACATCACCGTCCTCCACGACGACGCCTTCATCATCAACGTGAAGGAGAAGTACGCCATCGCCCTGGAGCCTTCCTATTTCGACAAGGTGCAGGACTATCCCATGGGGTGCGAGGACAACAAGTTCATTATCTCCCTGCAGAACTGCGGCGTGACCAGGGGAGAGGACGGGCTGCTCTACCCGGTGACGGAGGACCTGCGGAACGGAAACGGCCGGGCCATCAAGTCGAAGCTCTGGTCGCCGGTCCGGGTGGACCGCATCGACGAGCCCATCAACGCCGTGTTCTGGCTCATGAAGGACCAGTCCCTGCCGCCTGTTCTTCGTCTCAGGGGGCCCGACCTCGCCGCCGTGATGGGGGCCACCCTCGCCACGAAACGGACCACCGCGGAGCGGCTTGCTCCCGGCATAGACCCCAATGCGCTCGTGATCGAGTGCTACGCCAATCCCTTCCGGACCTACCCCCTCGCCCTGGATTACGAACGGTTCAGGACCCTCTTCGTGGACGGGGTGGACTGCTATATCCTCAACACGGGGGATTTCATGGGGAAGAAGGTCACTCCGTCCGACACCCTGGGGATTCTCGAGGCCATCATCGAGGAGAAGGCCCGCTTCGTGCCCTTCGGTCCCTTCAGCGACATGGAGACCATGGAGCTCGAGCGGTTCCCCGTGGATTTTTCGGACGAGAAGTACCGGAGGGAGTTCTTCGCCCGGTTCCGGGACAGGCTGGCTTTCGTGAAGTCAAGGGAGACCGAGAAGGGCGGCATGGACAGGCTTCCTCCGGAAGCGGAGGCGGCGCTGCGGAAGGCCCTGGACGAGATGGGCTACCCGGTGCAGGAGTAACCGGTCAGGACTGCCGCGGGCCGGGGGATTCCCCGGCCCGTGATTTTTCCGGGCGGGCGAAGTACTCTCTCAGCAGGCTGTTCCCCCGAAAAAGCCGCACCCTCGAGATGACCTGCCTTCTGCAGACCCATTCGAAACCTTCCCGTGCCTTTTCTTCCGTGGTCCTGTCCCGTTCCATGAGGGAGGGCTCCTTTGCGGCGCCGGGCCATGACCGCCACTCTCCCGAAAGGGGCTCCTGGTAAAGGACGAGCCATGAGTAGTCCGACCAGAGCCCCGGAACCCGGTAGCGCCTCCGGCCTTCCCCTTCGGCGTGGATGAGGATGCTCAGTTCGTCCCGGAACCTGGTGGCCGTTCCGCGGTATTCCTTCCCGTCAGCGCGGCCGGTGAAGGAGACGTTTCCGCCGTGGCCGCCGATGCCTGAAGCTTCGCACCACTGCCTGATCTCCTCCAGCAGTCCGTCGAAATCCAGGGGTATCCCCCGGGCTGAGGCGTAAGTTTCCGCGAAGCGCCGCTCAAGGAGAAATTCACCCGGCCGGGGCGCCGGTGCGCAGAAGTCCTGAAACCGTGCGGGGAAAAGGGGCCGTATGTTCATGGGGTCTCCTTCGGATAAACGTGCCGGTCCAAAACTGCGGGTATCTTTCTATGGCCGGCGTTTTCCCAAAATCCGCAGCTTTTCCCGGCAGAGGGAGTGTCGCCGGGAAAAGCGCCCGGGCCGACGGCCCAAGCGAGCACCGGTGACGCTCCCCGCTGCCTGCGGATTTGGATTCTCTGTTTCGGCTTTACTATATTATTCTTTTCCCTATAATCATACTCCTGACGGAAATAACTTCGGAGGCTTCGAGTATGGCACATTCACCAGACAGAACCAACGTCATGGGGACCGATTCCATTCCCCGCCTGATGGTCCGGTTTTCGCTGCCGGCCATCGGCGGGATGCTGGCCAACGCCCTGTACAACATCGTGGACCGCATCTTCGTGGGGCGCACCGTGGGCCCGGCGGGGATCGGCGCCATCAGCGTGGCCTTTCCCTTCATGCTGCTGGTCATCGCCTACGGCCTGCTCATAGGTGTGGGGGCGGGAGCCCTGGTGTCCATATCCCTCGGTGAGAAGCGCCGGGCACGGGCGGAAAAGACCATGGGAAACGCCCTCGTTTTCCTCATCGGCGGAAGCGTCGTCATTGCCGTCCTGGGGGGGATGTACAGCGCCCCGGTCCTGGAGCTTTCGGGCGCGAGCCCCACCATGCTGCCCCTATCAAAGGAATATCTCGACATCATCGTCTGGGGCATCCCTTTTTCGACCCTTGCCTTCGGGCTCAACTATTTCATCCGGGCGGAGGGGAATCCCCGCTATGCCATGTACACCCTCTTCGTCGGTGCCTTTGCCAATATCATCCTGGACGGGATCCTCATCCTGGGCCTCGGAATGGGCATCCGCGGGGCGGCGCTGGCCACGGTGGCCTCCCAGGTGCTTTCCCTCGGATGGGCTGCCGCCTATTATATCCGGAAATGGGGAACCCTCCGGTTCCGGAGGAAAAACCTCCGTCCCGACCGGATAATCGTCGGAAAAATACTGGCCATCGGCGCGGCGCCTTTTCTTACGGAGCTGAGCTTCACCTTCGTCATGGCGCTTTTCAACCGCTTTCTTCGCACCTATGGCGGCGACCTCGCCATATCCGCCATGGGGATCTTCTTCAGTCTCGACAGTCTGCTGTTCCTTCCTGTTCTCGGTCTGGCGGAGGGAGTGCAGCCCCTCATCGGGTACAACTACGGAGCGAGGGACTACGGCCGGGTGATCTCCGCCGTGCGGTCCGCCATGCTCCTGGGGCTCGCCTTTTTCGCGGGGAGCTTCCTGCTCATCATGACAGTGCCGGAACCGCTGATCCGCATCTTCAACGACAACGACCCGGCACTGCTGGCTTTGGCCGTCCGGGGGCTGCGGATCGGCTACAGCGGCGTCCTTTTCGCCTCGGTGAGCATCATCGCCTCTCATACCTTCCAGGCTATCGGGAAGCCGAAAAAGGGAATTTTTCTCACTCTCTCCCGGCATTTTCTCTTCATCCTCGTCCCACTGTACTTCCTTCCGCCTCTCCTTGGGACAGACGGGGTCTGGCTGGCCATTCCCCTCTCCGACCTGGGAGGAGGGCTCCTGGGAGCCTGGTTCCTGAAGCGGGAGTTCGCCCTCATGAGGCGGGACCAGCAGATTGACGAGATGTCGCCTCCTCCGGGGCCGGCAGCACCTCTTTCCGATTCTGTATAATAGCTGGTAGAAACGGAGCCGAAGTTGCAAAGGGAGGTTTTTTATGAATAGAAAGCATGAATCCGCAATGGAAAACAGACGGAAGCCCGCCGGAGAGCAGGCCCCGCCGGGAGGCTTCCGGGCATGAAGTCCTCAGGGAAGATCGGGTTTGAAAAGGCCCTTGTGGGTGAGGGCGGAAAAGTCGCATTCCTCTTTTCCTTCGGAATCGCACTCTGCCTTTTCGGCCTTTCCAGGGACTCCTTCCAGGATATCCTGTCAGGCCTGTGGCGGATTCTCATCGAGCCGGACTATCTCATTTCGGACTACATGGACGTGGGAGGCATGGGAGCGGCCTTCGTGAACAGCGGGCTGCTCACCGTGCTGTTTACGTCCATTCTCGTTTTCCTTCGTGTCCATATCAGGGGCATATCCATAGCCGCCGTCTTTACCGTGGCAGGATTCTCCTTCTTCGGTAAAAATCTGCTGAACGTCTGGTTCATCGTTGGCGGAGTCTGGCTTTACGCCAGAAGCCAGAAAGAACCCTTCCTGAAATTCATCTACATCGCCTTCTTCGGCACAGCCCTGGCTCCGCTGGTAAGCCAGCTCATGTTCGGCTTCCATTTTCCTCCCTACCTCAGAATCTTTCTCGGCTCGGCTGCGGGGCTTTCCGCGGGCTTCCTGCTTCCTCCCCTGGCCGCCGCCTTCCTCTCGGTCCACCACGGCTACAATCTCTACAACGTGGGATTCACCGCCGGAATGGTGGGGACTCTCTACGTTTCCGTCTTCCGTTCCCACGGATTCATCACGGCGAGCAGGATAATCTGGTCCACAGGACACAATGGGCTGCTGTTCCCCGTCTGCGCCGCCTTTTTCCTTTTCCTCGCCGCGGCGGGACTGCTGCTGGGAGGGGGCAAATCGCCCGGCGCACTGCGGTCTCTGTGGAGACATTCCGGCCGCCTCCTGGCGGACTTCGTGGACATGTTCGACTTTCCCGCCACGCTTATAAACATGGGGCTGACGGGCCTGGCGGCAACCGCCTACCTCTACTTCAGCGGCGGAGACTTTAACGGGCCGACCCTGGGGGGGCTTCTGACCATCGCCGGGTTCAGCGCCATGGGAAAGACTCCCCTCAACATCACGCCCATCCTGCTCGGCGTCATGCTGGGCAGCGTCACGAAAGACTGGAGCCTGACCGATCCGCCGATCCAGCTCGCCGCACTTTTCGGAACCACCCTGGCCCCCATAGCGGGGGAGTTCGGCTGGATTGCCGGCGTTCTGGCGGGGTACGTCCATTCTTCGGTGGTGCTGAACGTCGGGGTGCTCCACGCCGGCTTCAACCTGTACAACAACGGCTTCGCCGGGGGCATAGTGGCCGCCATCCTGGTCCCCCTCATCGAGGCCTTCCGAGGGAGGGAGAAGAGATGAGACACGAACGGCTCGTAGTGTCCCGGATCGTGAGCGAGCTCATGAATTTTTTCTTTTCCATGGGGGCCCGGGAGTTCCAGTCCAGGGTCACCCGGAGCGACGAGGGACACGAGATCGTCATCGAGTCGGATTACGCCGGCAGCCAGGGAAGCAAGCTGCGGGAGATGACCCGGCTCCTCCGGATGCCCCGGGCACGGGAGATGGAGGAATACTCCTGGTCCCTGTCGGGGGACATCAGTACCGGCCAGGAGATCTACCTTGTGGGCATCCTGACCGATACGGTGTCGGTGGATCATGACGAGCAGGCGGGAAAGGTGCGCATCGTCCTTTTCCGGAAGCGGAACTGAGGGCAAGGGGGGGTATCATGGCAAAGACGGAACTCACGCGGGAACTGCTCGAAGCCGCCGTGCTCGGGGCGTCCATCCTCGGCGGAGGGGGAGGGGGCACGGTTGAGGAAGCTCTTGAAGTGGGGGAGACGGCGCTCAAGTTCGGTCCCCTGCACCTGGTTGATCCGGAAGACCTGGAAGCATGGGGAACCATCGTCACCTGTTCCACGGTCACGTGCCCTCACCGGAAGGATCCTTTCATCTCCCCCAGGGCGAGGGTGCGTTCCATAGAGCTTCTGCTGGAGAGCGGCGCCCCCCGGCCATCCGGGCTGATTCCCAACGAGTGCGGCAGCACGGGCATCGTGAACGGCTGGATCGAGGGAGCCATCCTCGGAATCCCCCTGGTGGACGCCCCGTGCAACGGCCGGGCCCACCCCACGCCGGAAATGGGTTCCATGGGGCTCCATCTCGTGGAAGGATACGTGTCCTCCCAGTCCTTCGCCGGCGGAAACCCGGCGAAGGGAGCCTACATCGAGGGCATCCTTCGGGGAGCCGTGGATACGGTGTCCAACATGATCCGCCAGGACGCCTGCGTGGTGGGCGGCATCCTGGCGGTGGCGAGGAACCCTGTGAGCGTCGCCTTCGTCAGGGAGAACGGTGCCCCCGGGGCGGTGAAGCAGGCGATCCGCATCGGGAAGGCCATGAAAGGGGCGGCAGAAAAGGGGCCTGAGGCTGTCATCGCGGCGGCGGCGGAGATGCTGTCCGCCACGGTTATCCGGTGCGGGGAGGTGGAGGCGGTGGACCGGTTCACCGCCGGAGGCATAGATACGGGGACGGTCTTTCTGGGCGGACATGAAGTAACCTTCTGGAAGGAATACATGACCCTCGAAAAGGACGGGGAGCGCCTTGCCACCTTCCCCGATCTCATCACCATCCTCGACGGAGACACCGGGAGGGTCATTCCCAGCGACTGTCTCCAGCCCGGGATGAACGCCGTCCTGTTCACCGCGTCCCGGAGGGAGCTGGTTCTCGGGGGAGGAATGCGCTCCGCCGGACTCTTCGAGCCTGCGGAGAGAATCCTCGGGAAACCCATTCTCCCCTTCCTCGCCATCTGACGGGAAAACCTTTCAGCGGGCGGCCTCCGGGCCGCCTTTTTCCTGTGTACCGCACCGGCGGACACAGGAAACCCATATTGTTGCCCGTGGATAAAAAGTTGGTCTGATATTTGACATAATATAATTTGCGTGGTAATCTTTCTACATGGTGTATTCTGCCCGGACCATGTCCGGGCATACAAAATGGAGGTGTATGAATGGGACTTGAAGACCGGGTTCTGACCGGCGTCCATTTCATGCAGGGAAACTATGCTGCAGTCGAAGGCGCCATTGCCGCGGGATGCGACTTTTTCGCCGGGTATCCCATCACCCCTGCGAACGAAGTCTCCGAGGGAATGGCCAGAAGGCTTCCCGCCGTTGGAGGCGTCTTTTTCCAGGGAGAGGACGAACTGTGTTCCATCTATGCCATATCCGCCGCTTCCCTCGCCGGGGCGAAGGCCATGACGGCCACCGCAAGCGCCGGATATGACTACATGCAGGAGGGCATCGAGTACGCCGTGGCCGTGGAGGCCCCCATCGTGGTGGTAGACGTGATGCGCTGCCGGGGCGAGAACTTCGCCACCCAGTCGGACATCATGCAGGTCCGGTGGGCCGCCGCAGGCGACCACGAGATGATCGTCCTCGCTCCGTCCACGGTGCAGGAGACCTTCGACTTCACCGTCCGGGCGTTCAATCTCGCCGAAGAGTACCGGACGCCTGTAATCGTGGTTTCCGAGATGTCCCTCGCCCTCATGAGGGAACGCCTGGATATTCCCGAAGCGTCCGCCATTCCAGTGGTGAACAGGAAACGGACCGCCAAGTCCCCTGCGGACTACCTTCCCTTCCATGCCGATTCCGAGTACGGCGTGCCCGATTTCGCCGAGCTCGGCACGGGCTACAGGGTGATCCACTCAATCAATCCCCACGACGAGAGGGGAGACATCGAGTGGGAACCCCACGCCTTCGAGCGTCTTTACAAGAGGATCACGGGCAAGGTCCGGGAGAACCGCACGAAGATTTCCACGGTCCAGCGGTTCGGCCTCGACGATGCCGATATCGCCCTGGTTGCCTTCGGCAGCGAGGTGCGCCCTGCCATCGACGCCATGGAGATGGCCCGGGAGAAAGGGATCAAGGCCGGCGTGATGAAGCTTGACGCCCCGTGGCCCTTCCCCGAGGAGGCGATCCGGGACCTGGCCTCCAACATGGGTGCCGTGGTCACCGTGGAGATGAACATGGGCAAGTATGCCGGAGAGATCGAGCGGGCGGTGTGCGGCAAGTGCCGTACCGCGAGGGCGACGAAGAACCTCGGTACGCCCCACACTCCGGACGAGATTCTTTCCGTCATCGAGGAGGTGCGGGCATGAGCGCTCCCGAACTGCACACAAACGGCAATCCCCTGCTGAAATACATGAGGCAGGACAAACTGCCCCATTTCTTCTGCCCCGGCTGCGGCTGCGGGCAGGTTGTCAGCGCTTTTCTCCGGGCCACGGAGTCCCTCGGCCTCGACCTGGGCTCCATGGTGGGCATCGGCGGCGTGGGCTGCACCGCCAGGATTCCGGTGTACATCAACATGGACTGCCTCCACGGAGTCCACGGAAGAACCCTCGCCTGGGCGACGGGAATCAAGCTCCACAAGCCGGACACCAAGGTGGTGGTCTTCGCCGGAGACGGCGACGCCCTCTCCATCGGCGGAAACCATTTCATCCACGCCGCCCGGCGCAATCTCGACGTGACCTTCGTGGTGGTGAACAACTTCAACTTCGCCATGACGGGCGGCCAGGTGGCGCCCATGACTCCGGACGGATCGGTCACCATGACCACCCCCTACGGAAGCAGCGAGCCCCCCTTCGACCTGTGCAGGCTCGCGGCCGCCTCCGGTGCGACCTATGTGGCGCGGACCCTGACCTCCAATCCCGCCCAGATGACGACGTTTATCAAGAATGCCCTGAATCACAAGGGATTCTCCGTGGTGGAGATTCTCTCCCAGTGCCCCACCCATTTCGGCCGGTACGCCCTCGGAAGCGGAAGCCCCAAGGGGCTGGTCGAGTGGATCAAGAGCCACACCGTGCCCGCGTCCGCCGCTGAAAAAATGTCTCCCGAGCAGACGGCGGGGAAATACCTCGTTGGCGAGTTCGTGAACGTGGAGAAGCCGGTGTTTCGGGGAAGCACTGTGTATACCCCGTCGTCCTGCGGCTGCGGCGGGAAGGAGGCATAGGCATGAACGCGAAACAGACAAGCATCCGTTTTTGCGGCTTCGGCGGCCAGGGGATCATCCTGTCCTCCGTCATTCTCGGCGAGGCGGCCGTGACCAAGGAAGGCATCTACGCCGCCCAGTCACAGTCCTACGGCTCGGAGGCCAGGGGCGGCCAGTGCCAGTCAGAGGTTGTTCTCTCGAAGAACCCCATCGGCACGCCCACCAATGAACGGAACGACATCCTCGTCGCCATGTTCCAGGCGGCCTACATGAGCCACAGGCATGAACTGAAGAAGGGCGGCACCCTGTTCGTGGACAGCGGCCTTGTGCCCGATCTCGGCGAGGTGGATCCCTCCATAACCGTGTGGAAGGTTCCCGCCACGGAGACGGCCATCCGCCTGGGCAGCAAGATGGCGGGCAACATGGTCATGCTCGGCTTCATCCAGGAAAAAACCGGCCTCGTCTCCAGGGACAACCTCCTGGCGGCCATCCAGGAGTCTGTGAAGAAAAAATACGTGGAGATGAACACCGCCGCCTTCGAAGAAGGCATCCGCATGGCGAAAGAGGATACAGGGGCATGAAGCTCTACGAATTCCAGGGAAAGGCCCTGTTCCGCGAAGCGGGCATTCCGGTGCCCCGGGGTGCCGTGGTCACCGCCGCGGACCGCTCGGGGCTCTTCGCCCCCTCTGCCGTGAAGGCCCAGGTCCTCTCCGGGGGGCGGGGAAAAGCGGGAGGTGTTCTGCTCGTCTCAACCCAGGAGGAAGCCGAAAAGGCAGCCGACTCCATCCTCTCCATGGAGCTGAAGGGAGAGCCGGTCCGGGCTCTTCTCGTGGAGGAGAAGATGAACATCCGGGCGGAGTACTACCTCGCCGTCACCTTCGACGGTGAGGCC
The DNA here is from genome assembly GCF_004366815.1 of Aminivibrio pyruvatiphilus. Classification (NCBI taxonomy): domain Bacteria; kingdom Thermotogati; phylum Synergistota; class Synergistia; order Synergistales; family Aminobacteriaceae; genus Aminivibrio; species Aminivibrio pyruvatiphilus. Next base: position 145,249 of record NZ_SORI01000001.1, read on the forward strand.
GGGACGCCTCTGTTCATGGCCAGCGCCTCCGGCGGAATGGATATCGAGTCGGTGGCGGAGCACACGCCGGAAAAGATTCTCAAGCTCCCCGTGGACCCGCTGTGGGGGCTCACCGACTACAAGCTGCGCGCCATGGCCGACTTCCTCGGCTATGAGAACAAAAAGGAGTTCGCCGCCTTCGCCCGGAAGGTCTGGAACCTCTTCAGGGAAAAGAATGCAGTGCTGGTGGAGATCAACCCCCTGGTGGTCACCGACTCGGGCCTTGTGGCCCTCGACTCGAAGATCGAGATCGACGACGACGCCAGGCCTCTGCTGAAGGACCTTTTCGAGAAGAATCTCTCCGAGCAGTCTGCTCTCACCGGAACTGAAGGCGAAGCGGACCACGGCACCATCACCTACGTACCCCTCGACGGGAACGTGGGCCTTATCTCCGACGGGGCGGGCACCGGCATGCTCACCCTCGACCTCATCCGGGATCTCGGAGGCGATGCGGCGGATTTCTGCGAAATGGGCGGCCTGACGAGCCCCGAAGTGATGTACTCCGCCATGGACCAGGTCTTCTCGGACAAGAAGGACATAAAGAGCCTTCTCGTGGTCCTCATCGGCGGCTTCAACCGCATGGACGAAATGGCCGAGGGCATTACGGCCTTCCTTCGGGATCACCCTGTCTCCATTCCGCTGGTGGTGCGGCTCTGCGGCACCATGGAGGAGGAGGGCAAGGCCATCATGAAAGAGGCGGGCCTTCCCGTCTATGACGATCTTCGAACCGCCGTCGCCGACGCCGTGCGGTTCGCCGCGGGAGGGAACTGACATGGCCATACTAGTGGATCGCGATACCCGGGTCATCGTCCAGGGAATCACCGGAAAATCCGGCATTCTCCAGACGAAGTCCCTCATTGATTACGGCACTGCGGTGGTGGCCGGTGTCACCCCGGGAAAGGCCGGCACCTCCGTGGAAGGGGTTCCCGTGTTCAATTCCGTGGAGGACGCGGTGAAGCAGGTGTCCCCCAACGCCGCCATCAGTTTCGTTCCTCCCCTGTTCGCCAAGGATGCGGCCATGGAGGCCATGGAGGCCGGAATCAAACTTCTCGTCCTCACTATGGAAGGAATTCCGAAGCATGACGTGCTGGACATCCTCTCCTACGCCTCCGGCAGAGGCGTGAGGGTCCTCGGCCCCGGGACCGCCGGGGTCATCTCCCCGGGCAAGTGCAAGCTCGGCGCCCATCCCGCCCGTATGTTCACCGAGGGGAAGGTCGGCGTGGTGTCGAAAAGCGGCGCCCTGTCCTACGAAGTGGGAAAAACCCTCACCGACGCCGGCATCGGCCAGTCCACCGTGGTCGCCCTCGGCGGCGGACCCATCTGGGGAACCACCCAGCGGGACATCGTGAAGCTCTTCAACGAGGATCCCGAGACGGAGATCATCGTCCTCCTCGGCGAGATCGGCGGCGGAACGGAGATCGCCGCAGCGGAATACATCGCCGAATCGGTCCGCAAGCCCGTGGTCTCCCTGATCGTGGGCCGGGCGGCACCGGAGGGTAAATCCCTGGGTCACGCGGGAGCGATCATCCGGGGAAACAAGGGAACTGCGGCGTCGAAAATGGAAGCCCTGGAAAAAGCGGGAGCCTCTTTGGCAACTTCTCCCGCCCAGGTGGTGGAATTAATCCGGAAGCTGGGGTGATGAGATCATGGCTGTGCATGTAAACAAGCGGCTTTGCAAGGGATGCGGCCTGTGCATTTCCGTCTGCCCGAAGAACGTGTACGAAATTTCTTCCGAGACGAACCAGAAGGGGTTCACCGTGGTGGCTGCAGTGCGGGAATCCGACTGCATCAAATGCAAGCGGTGCGAGATAAACTGTCCCGACATGGCGCTCTGGATCGAGGAGTAGAATAAGCGGACGGGAGTCGGGGCGGCGGAAGAAATTCCGGCCGCCCCTGTCCCGTTGAAAATGACCGCCCGAAAAGGGCGCAAGGAGGCGGAAGCAGTACAATGACACGCATTATCGGACTTCAGGACATAAAAACGGCCGCGGGAAGAATCGCCGGCAGGGTGAGGCGGACCCCCATCCTTCGGGGAGACAAGCTCGACGCTCTGTGGGGCGCGGAGGTCTACTTCAAGCCGGAGAATCTCCAGCTTACGGGATCCTTCAAGATCCGGGGAGCCACCAACAAGATCCTCTCCCTCACCGACGAGGAGCGGGCGAAGGGCATCATCGCCTCGTCCTCGGGGAACCATGCCCAGGGCGTGGCCTACGCAGCGAAGATGCTGGGCATCAAGGCCACCCTGGTCCTTCCCGAGAACGCCCCCAAGTCCAAGATCGAGGGAACGAAGGCCCTAGGTGCCGAGGTGGTCCTTTACGGCTTCGACTCCATCCAGCGCTACAAGAAGCTCTACGAGATCAAGGCGGAGAAGGGCTATACCCTCGTCCATTCCTACAACGACCCCGAGCTCATCGCGGGCCAGGGCACCTCGGGCCTCGAGATCATGGAAGACCTTCCCGACGTGGACACTGTGGTGGTGCCCCTCGGCGGCGGCGGACTCCTCGCGGGCGTGGCCGCGGCCATCAAGGAGGCCCGGCCCTCCGTGAGGGTCGTCGCCGTTGAGCCCGCCGGGATCCAGCGGTATGCCGAAAGCCGGAAGGCCGGGAAACCCGTGGAGGTTCCCATGGGGGCCACCCTTGCCGACGGCCTCATGATCACCATGACCGGCGAACACAACTATCCTCTCATCGACAAGTACGTGGACGAGATCGTTCCCGCCTCCGACGAGTTCATTTACAAGGCTCTCATGGAGATTGTCTTCAAGAGCAAGCTGCTCGTGGAGCCCTCCGCGACGGTGGGTGTGGCGGCGGCCCTCGAAGGCAGCTTCAAGGTCAGGCCCGGGGAAAAGATCTGCTTCTTCCTCTCCGGCGGCAACATCGACCCTGACAAGCTCGCGTCGTTCATAGCCCACGAAACGGTGTAAAATAGGACGAAACGGCCCGGACATCTCTCCGGGCTTTTCTTTTATGCGAAGGAGGCGGTACGGTGGTATTCGACCTGGTTATTACAAACGGAACCATAGTGACGGGGAGCGGGGTGTTCAAAGGCAGCGTGGCCATATCGGACGGAACCGTGGCTGCTGTTGCGGCGGCGGGAACGGAACTTCCGGGGAAGAGCACGGTGGACGCCGAAGGGCTCATGGTCCTTCCGGGACTGATAGACGCCCACTCCCACGCCGGCCACGGAGATCCCGACAGGGAGAACTTCACGGCCTACAGCCGGGCGTGTGCCGCCGGGGGAATCACCACCTTCATCGACATGCCCCTCTCCAATCCCTCCACCCTTACGCCTGAGACCCTCCGGGAGAAGATCACCTCCTCCGGCTCGGCCAGCCACGTGGACTACGCCCTTTATGGCGGAGTGGTCCCGGGATACCTTCACCACGTGGAATCCATGGTGAAGGAGGGGGCTGGGGCCTTCAAGTCCTTCACCTGCCGGTGCTCCAACTATCCCATGACGGACGACGGTACCCTTCTGGAAGGTATGACGATTCTCGAAAAAACGGGAGGAATCCTCTCTGTCCACGCCGAGAACGACACACTCATCCAGAATCTGACGGACCGCCTCGTCGCGGAGGGAAAAAACGGCCCGAGGGCCTTCCTGGATTCCCATCCCCCCTATTCGGAACTCGAGGCGGTGCAGAGGGTATTTTTCCTGGCGAAGCAGGCGCCCCGCTGCCGGGTGCATATCGCCCACATGAGCATACCCGAGGGGATGGAACTCCTACGCCGCTGCCGGGGCGAGGGGATGGACAACCTTTCCGCTGAGACCTGCCCCCAGTACCTGGGCATGAGCGAGGACGATCTGGAGGCCATCGGCGCCCTGGCGAAGTGCGACCCCCCGGTCCGCACGGCCGAAGCGGTGGAAAGGCTCTGGGGATATCTGCTCGACGGGACGGTGGACATTGTCGCCAGCGACCACTCTCCCCATCCCTTCTCGAGAAAAACGGAGAGGGAGGCGGACTTCTGGACCGTGGCGGAGGGGTGCACGGGCATCCAGACCATGCTCCCCGTGGTGCTCACGGAAGGCCGGAAGAGGGGCCTCTCCTGGGAGCGGCTCGTGCAGCTCATGGCGGAACGGCCTGCGGACCTCTTCGGGCTCAGGGGGCGGAAGGGCCGGATCGCACCGGGCCACGACGGGGATATCGTTCTTCTCGACCCGGAGAGGGAGTGGGTTCTCGAGGCCGGGGACCTGCAGCACCTGGTAAAGCAGAGCCCCTTCACAGGCAGGACATTCCGGGGCAGGGTCGTGAAGACCTTCGTCCGGGGAGAGCTCGTCTACGACGACGGCGCACCGGACAAGATAGTGAACAGGCCGGGGTACGGCCGGTACTGTCCCATGGAGGTCAGACCGTGAAAATCCTGGTGATCAATCCCAACTCCGACAGGGCCTTCACGGAACTCATAGGGGAAGCGGCCCGGAAGGCCGCCTCGCCGGGAACGGACATCCTGTGCGAAAGCGCCCCCGGAGCACCCGCCTTCATCGAGACCTCCAGGGACGAGCTTCTCTGCGCTCCGGGGATGATGGAGCTCGTCAGCCGCCACGGTGATGCGGATGCCTTCGTGATCGCCTGCACCTGCGACCCCAACCTGGACGCGCTCAGAGAGATGGCCGCCGGTCCGGTGGTCGGGGCGGGGGAGAGCTCCATGCTCTTCGCCCTCCCCCTCGGCGCCCGTTTTTCGGTCATCCAGACCACCGAGGGATCGGTGCAGGCAAAGCGGGAACTCGTCCGGAAGTACGGTCTCCAGGACCGGTGCTCTTCCGTGAGGGCCATCCGGGAGCACGGGGAGGAGTCCCTCGAGGAGCGGCTTCTCGAGGCTGCCCGGCTTGCCAGGGACTGCGACGGGGCGGAGGTCATCACCCTGGGATGCGCGGGCCTCGCGGGCCTTGACACGAGGCTGCAGAAGGCCCTGGGCATACCGGTGATCGACGGGATCGCCGCCGGGGTCCGCCTGGCGGAGGCTCTTGCCGCCGGAGGCGCCTTTACCAGCAGGCGGGGAAAATACAAGGGATCGTAAATTTCGAATCTGAAACAGGGGGGAGCGTCCCCGGTGCTCGCTTGGGCCGCCGGCGCACATTGTCTTCCATGACAACTGCGCCTGAAACCGACGTCCCTGTCGGTTTCCCGGCCCGGGCGCAGCGCCCGGCGACTCTCCCTCTGTCGAGATGTGTTAATTTCTGACAGACCGGAGGAACGATCATGTTTGACATTCTCATCACCGGAGCGCTTGTTGCCGACGGAACAGGCCGGGAGCTTTTCCGGGCCGACGCCGGCATCGTTGACGGGCGGATCGCCCGCATCGGGGCCGATCTCGGGGAGGCCGCCCGGGTCATCGACGGGACGGGGAAGGTTCTCTCCCCCGGATTCATCGACATGCACACCCACATGGACCTGGAGCTGCTCCGGGACCGGAAGCCCGACGCCAAGATCCGCCAGGGAGTCACCACGGATCTCCTGGGCCAGGACGGACTGGGAGCGGCGCCGGTTTCGCCGGCCAACAGGAAACTCCTTGCCGACATCCTCTCGGGACTGAACGGCGTCCTGGAGGACGAACAATGGACCTGGGGCTCCTTCGGGGAGTATCTCAACGCCCTTGAAGGGTGCGGCCTGCCGAACAACGCGGCCGTCCTCCTCAGCCAGGGCCCTGTCCGGATCGAAGCCATGGGCATGGACGAGCGGCCTGCGACGGCACGGGAACTGGACGTCCAGCGTTCCCTCATCAGGGAAGCCATGGAGGAAGGTGCCTTCGGCCTGTCTTCGGGGCTGATCTACCCGCCCTGCCCCTATGCCGGAATGGAAGAGCTGACGGAGCTGAATCGGGAAGTGGCCGCCTTCGACGGAATCTTCGTGGTCCACCAGAGGGACGAGGGATACCATCTTTCCCGCTCCTTCGACGAAATCTGCGAGATTTCCCGCCGCTCGGGGGTCCGGCTTCACGTCTCCCACCTCCAGGCGTACGGAAGGGTCAACTGGCCCATCATGGACGAGGTCCTTGCCAAGGCGGACGCCTTTCTGAAGGATGGGGGGAGCGTCACCTGGGACAGGTACCCCTACCTGGCAGGATGTACAACCCTCACGGCGGTTCTCCCCACCTGGACCTTCAACGAGGGAACGAAAGCACTCATTTCCAATCTCACCGACCCGGCCTACAGGAAAAAAATACACGAGGAGTTCACCAAGGGACTCGACGTGTGGCACAACCGGCAGATTTCCGTGGGGTGGGAGAACATCATCGTCACGGCGGTGCATCTTGAAAGGAACCGGTGGATGGAGGGGCTCTCCTGTCAGGCCATTGCCGACCGGCAGGGAAAGAACCCCGTGGACGCCGTATGCGACCTCCTGGCTGAGGAAAAGCTCGCCGTGACCATGATCAGCTTCTACGGTTCCGAGGACGTGCTCCGGAAGGTGCTCTCCCATCCCTGCGCCACCGTGGGCAGCGACGGTATTTACGGAGGCCGTCCCCATCCGCGGCTCTACGGGTCCTATCCGCGGTTTCTCCGCCAGTATGTCCGGGAGAGCCGCACCTTCACCCTGGAGGAGGCGGTGCGGAAGATTACGTCCTTCCCCGCGAAGATTCTGGGCCTCGGTGACCGGGGAACGGTGGAGGAGGGAAAATGGGCCGACCTGGTGCTCTTCGACCCCGATACCGTGGGCGACAGGTCGACCTACGAGGAGCCGGAACTGTACCCGGAGGGAATCTGCTCGGTCCTTGTCAACGGCGTGGAGGTGGCCGGGGCTGATGGCACCACCGGGAAAATGCCCGGCAAAGTCCTCAGGAAAGGGCGCTGACCCGGCGGGAAAACGGGGCAGTTTCTGGAGTATACCGTGTACATGGTTGACGAAACTGCCAAAACAACATACGATTGACCGGGAAACACATATATTCGATCAGGAGGGGATTCTATGAAAAAGGGTATCAGGGTACTCGCGTTGTTCGGACTCGCAGTGATCTTCACCGCCTCCGCGGCATTTGCCGCTCCCCAGCAGCTCACCATGGGCACCGGGGGAACGGCGGGCACGTACTACCCGTTCGGCGGCGCCATGTCGCAGATCATCAGCGACAACTCGAACGGCACGGTGAACATCACCGCCCAGTCCACCGGAGCCTCCATCGAGAACATCAACCTCCTCGCCGCCGGCGACGTGGACCTCATCATCGTCCAGAACGACCTTTCCGACTACGCAGTCAACGGCACTGAATTCTTCAAGGACAGGAAGATCGGCAACCTCACCGCCATCGCCCGTCTCTATCCCGAGACCATCCACGTGGTCGCCTCCAAGGCCAGCGGCATCAAGACCTTCGCCGACTTCAAGGGCAAAAACATTTCCGTCGGCGCCCCCGGAAGCGGGAACGAAGCCAACGCCCGGCAGATCTTCGACGTTTACGGCCTCACGTACGACGACATCAAGCCCCATTTCATCTCCTACGCCGAGACAACTGACCACTTCAAGGACCGCCTTGTGGATGCCTTCCTTTACACCACGGGAACGCCCAATCCGTCCATCCAGGACATCAGCACCCTCCAGGACATCGTTTTCGTTCCCATCGACGGTGAGATGAGGAACAAGCTCATCGAAAAGTACCCCTTCTTCGCCAAGGACGTACTCCCCGGAAAGACCTACCGCGGACAGGACGAACCCGTGGAGACCGTCGCCGTCCAGGCGATCCTCGCCGCCCGCAAGGAACTCTCCGAGGAAGTCGTCTACACCATCACCAAGGCCCTCTTCTCCAATCTTGAGGCCCTGGGGAACGCCCACCACAAGGGCAAGAGCGTGAAGATCAGCCAGGCTCTCGACGGAATTTCCGTTCCGGTGCATCCGGGAGCGGTCAAGTTCTACAAAGAAGTCGGGCTGATGAAGTAACCGATAGTCCTTTAGCCGGGAGGCCTTCTCCGGAAGGCCTCCCTTCGCTCTTTTTTGCAGGAGGAGGGTGTGTGAACCCTGAACGGAAAGCACCTCGTACTTATTCCTCTCGTCCTCTTCTTCACCGTTCTGTTCTGTTCCCCGGTTCATTTTCTCACACTCCGAGACGGCGACGGCTCAGGCCTCGCCCGCTACAGCCTGAGAGGCGGAGAGGAGTTTGCCGTCCGCTACATCCATTCCGTGCAGAAGACTCCCGTCATCGAAGTGTTCCGCCTTGATTTCCGGCAGGGCATCGAGCTGAGAGAGACGGTGTACCATGATTTCGGCGCCGGCCTGCCGTTTCTCGTGGAAGAGGGGGCGGTATTTTCGAGCGGGAACGGGAAATACAGGATTTCGGGCATACGCAGATCCCTCGGAGATATCGTGTTTCGCGTGGGACGCTTCGCGGACTACCAGCTCCTGATCAGGGGGAGGGAAATTCCCTTCACGAATTTTGAAAAACCGGGCCGGTCTCTTCGATTTTCCGGCGAGAGGCGCCCTTATCTGCTTTCATTTTTTTACTGATTGATTTCTGAGGAGGAACGGTCATGGTGGAAAACAACGAGATCAAACCGCAGGAGGACATTCTGGATTCTTCGGCGGCGGAAAAGGCATCTGAAACCATAGACGTGGAGAAGATCCTTGAGAAATACGACAGGGAGTCGGCAAGCAGAACTCTCAGCACCTTCTGGCAGAACGTGGTGCGGTTTGTCTGCATCGCTTTTTCTCTCTTTCAGCTCTACACGGCCGCCTTCGGCGTTTTCGAGGCCCAGATCCAGCGGGCCATCCACCTCGGCTTCGCCCTGGTGCTCGTGTACCTGCTCTATCCCGCCCGCCTGAGCAAGCGCAAGGAAGGGGTCAAATGGCTGGACGTCCTTTTCGCCCTTCTCGGTCTTGCCGTGGGAGCATACGTCGTGGTGGAGTATACCGACCTCATGATGCGGGCCGGTCTTCCCACCACGGGTGACATCGTCTTCGGCGCGCTGTGTATTCTTCTCGTTCTGGAAGCTTCCCGGAGAGTTGTGGGTATACCCATCACCATTGTGGCCATGTTCTTCCTGGCCTACGCCTACTGGGGGCCCTATTTCCCGGGAATGTTCGCCCACAGGGGCTTTTCCTACACCAGGATCATCACCCATATGTATGTCACCACCGAAGGCATCCTGGGCATGCCCGTGGGTGTGGCAGCAACCTTCGTCTACATGTTTATCCTCTTCGGGGCCTTCCTTCACAAGACAGGCCTCGGCAAGTTCTTCATCGACCTGGCCCTTGCCGCAACAGGGCACAGGATCGGCGGCCCCGCCAAGGTGGCCGTCCTTGCGAGCGGCTTCTTCGGCACCATCTCGGGAAGCTCCGTGGCCAACACGGTGACCACGGGAACCTTCACCATCCCCCTGATGAAGAGCATCGGCTACAAGCCTGAGTTCGCCGGCGCCGTGGAAGCGGCGGCCTCCACCGGCGGCCAGCTCATGCCTCCCATCATGGGCGCCGCGGCCTTCGTCATGTCCCAGTTCATCGGCATCGCCTACATCGAGATCGCCATAGCCGCTGCCCTGCCCGCGCTGCTGTACTACCTCGCGGTGGGTTTCATGGTCCACATGGAGGCCAAGAGGCTGGGGCTCCAGGGCATTCCGAAGGACAGGCTCCCCAACCTGAAGAAGGTCCTCTCCGAAGGCTGGCATCTTCTCCTTCCCCTGTTTGTGATCGTTTACCTTCTGGTGAAGGGCTACACCCCCCTCCGGGCGGCCCTGGTCTGCATCGTCGTCACCGTGGCCATTGCCATGATGAAGAAAAGCACCCGCCTGAACGTGAAGGATATTCTGGACGCCCTCGAGAGCGGCGCCCGGTCCGCCATAGGCGTGTCTGCCGCCTGCGCCTGCGCCGGCATCATCATCGGCGTCGTCACTCTCACCGGCGTGGGCCTGAAGATCGCCAACGGCATCGTGGTGCTCTCGGGAGGCAGCTTCTTCCTCACCCTCTTCCTCACCATGATCGCTTCCATCATTCTGGGCATGGGCCTTCCCACCACGGCGAAGTACATCGTCCTCGCCTCCATGGCGGCCCCGGCCATCATGAAGTTCGGCGTGCCGATCATGGCGGCCCACCTGTTCATCTTCTACTTCGGCATCGTGGCGGACCTGACGCCTCCCGTGGCCCTCGTCTCCTACGCTGCCGCGGGCATAGCCCAGTCAAACCCCATGAAAACAGGATTTACGGGCCTCCGTCTCGCCATGGCCGGTTTCCTCATCCCCTATATCTTCGTCTACAATCCGGGCATCCTGCTCATCGACACCACACCCCTCGACGTGGTGCTTATCGCGGCGACCTCCATCTTGGGAGCCTTTTCCCTTGCCCTGGCAGGTTCCGGGTTCTGGATGCGGCCTCTGAACATCATCGAGCGGCTGGTACTCTTCGGTTCGGCCATCTCCCTCATCTTCCCCGGAACACTCACCGACATCGGCGGCGCAGTGGTTCTCGCCGGAATCTGGTTCCTCCAGAAGCAGGGCCTGAAGCGGGACGCGCTGAAATAGGCCGGATTTCCAGGGTACCGGAATATTTCTGTGTAAAAGAGACCTTCCGAGTCCCAAAAGACTCCCCATCCCCTTGTCGGGGTGGGGAGTCTTTTATCCCGCACCCGACCCATGAATACATTATACATTTTGCTTTTCCCGGAGGGTACGTATAGAATATATTATGCATCTAATATAAGGGGCACTGTGTCAACATTTTTAAACACCACTTTGGAGGGAATTGAATGGCAAGGGAATTCGGCGTTACCGAGTGCGAACCGGCAACCCAGGGAGAGGCGGTCCTGAGGAAAGCCACCAAGGAGTGCGGCTACAGGACGGAGATGGCTCCTTTCTGGACTACGGCGATTATCGTTCTGTCCTGTGTTTTCATCCTGTACCACCTGATCACCTCGAGGTTCGGCATGCCGCCCATGTTCAAGCACAGGGCCATTCACCTCGGCTTCATCCTGTGCCTGGTGTGGATGTACTACCCCGCCTCGAAACGGTCGGTCCAGTCAAGACCAAGCGCCGTGGACATGGTACTTATCGTAGCTTCAATTGCTGTATGCGGCTATACGGTCTTCAACGTGGACGCTTTTGCCCTTCGCGGAGGAGTGGCCCTCCAGCGGGACTACTACTTCGGCGCCGTGGCGATCCTCCTTGTCCTGGAGGCCTGCCGGAGGGTCGCGGGGAAGGGACTGCTCATCCTGGCCATCGTCTTCCTTCTCTACGCCCTTTTCGGCCGGTACATTCCGGGGGTTCTATCCCACAGGGGATACACCATCCAGAGGGTGATCTACCAGATGTACCTCACCACCGAAGGCATTTACGGCCTTCCCATCGGTATTGCCGCCACCTACCTCGTCCTGTTCATCGTCTTCTCGTCCTTCCTTGAAAAGAGCGGTCTCGGCACCCTGTTCAACGACGTTTCCCTTGCCCTCGGCGGGCGGCTCGTGGGCGGCCCAGCCAAGGTTGCCGTCATAGGCAGCGGTCTTGTGGGCATGATCAGCGGCAGCGCGGCCACCAACGTGGCCACGTCGGGAGCCTTCACCATACCGTTGATGAAGAAGATAGGATACAAGCCCTACTTCGCCGGGGCCATCGAAGCCGCCGCCTCCACGGGCGGCCAGATCATGCCCCCCATCATGGGCACCGGTGCCTTCATCATGGCGGAATTCCTCGGCATCCCATACATCTCCATAGCGGCGGCCGCCATCATCCCCGCAGTCCTGTATTTCGCGGCGGTCTATTTTCAGGTTGACCTCAGGGCCCGAAAGATCGGCCTGACGGGCATGGCGAAGGAAGACATCCCCGATGTGAAGAAGACTATTCTCCGGTATGGGCACATGTTCCTCCCCATCATCATCCTCGTGGTCCTGCTCATGCAGCATTTCACACCGCTCTACGCCGCATTTTATTCGATCCTCGTGACCTGGGTCCTTTCCTTCCTCAGGAAAGAAACCCGCATGGGAGTCGACAAGCTCATTCCTCTCGCGGTTTCATCAGCCAGATCATGCCTGAGCCTCAGCGTGGCCATGGCCAATGCCGGCTTCGTGGTGGCCGTTCTGTCCATGACGGGAATCGGCATCATCCTTGCCGACAACATAGTCGCCCTTTCCCACGGAAGCCTCTTCGTCACCCTGGTGCTCTGCATGGTGGTCTCCATCGTCCTCGGCATGGGACTTCCCACGAGCGCCTGCTATATCATCGCCGCCACCATCGCCGTGCCGATTCTCCATGAGATGCAGGTACCCGGTCTCCAGGCCCACTTCTTTGTCTTCTACTTTGCCTGCCTCTCCACGGTGACCCCGCCGGTTGCCCTGGCTTCCTACGTGGCGGCGGGCATGTCCGGCGCGGGGACCAACGAAGTCGGCTGGGCCGCCTTCAAACTTGCCCTTGCCGGTTTCATCGTGCCCTTCTTCTTCATCTACGCCCCTGCCATCCTGCTTGTCGCCGACAGTGCGGCGGTTATCGCCTGGGCGGCCATATCCGGCCTTATGGGTGCGGCACTTCTCTCGGTGGCGGTGGAGGGATTCCTTTTCATTCCCCTGCCGTGGATACTCAGGGTTCTGTTCTTCGGAGCCGCCCTGTCGCTCATCGCTCCCGGAGTGCATTCTGACTTGATCGGCTTTGGTCTTACCGCAGCAGCTTTTGCCGGGACGTTGTTCCTGAGGAAAAGGGAGGTGAGCCGCAGGGAATAGAAATGAGCAGATCTGCGGAGCCTGTCGTTGCAAATTCGTGGGAAAATACCACAAAAGAGGGCTGCGGCCCAAAAGGAGGAGAAGACATGTTGAAAGGCAGAAGAAACCTGATCGTTGCGGCTGGAGTTCTTTTCATGTTCCTGTTTGCGGGTGCGGCCTTCGCCGTGACCCACATCACCATGGGAACGGCGGGAGTGGGCGGCATGAACTACCCCGTGGGCATGGCCATGGCCAAAATCTGGAACGCCAACATCAAGGACATGAAGGCTGTCGCCATCGCCACAGCAGGTGCCGTCCAGAACATCGACATGATCCGGACGAAGGATATCGAAGTGGCGGTCTGCAGGGCCAATGAAGCCTACCGCGCCTTCAACGGCCTTGAGAAATACGAAGGCAAGCCCCACACCTGGCTCCGCGCCCTTACCGGCGGCGTCATGTTCGACGCCAAGACGGTGGTGGCCCTGAAGGACGAGGGCATCAATTCGATCAAGGACTTCAAGGGGAAGAGAGTCGCCGTCGGCCCCGTAGGCAGCGGCGGCGAGCTTGACGCCCGGGAAATTCTCGCGGCCTACGGCCTCACCTACAAGGACATTACTCCCGAGTACGTGGAAGCAAGCCAGGCGGTGGACATGATGTCCGACGGCCTGATCCAGGGCGCCATTCTCGGCTTCACTCCCGGCGCCTCCGCCATCAGCGAACTTATGGTTACCGGCAAGGTCATCATTCTTCCCATCGCGGAAGAGGGATACCAGGCCCTGAAGAAGATCAATCCCCTCATCGACAAGAGAGTCCTCAAGGCCGGAACCTACCCGAACCAGGATTACGACGTGGAAACCTGCGGTGACCCCGCCGACCTCATCATCACCAGGGAAGACATCCCCGAGGACCTCGTCTACCAGATGACGAAATCTCTCTATGAGAACCTGGATGGAGTCCGCAGCGTGGCGGCGGCGGTCCGCGGCTTCGGCCCCGACCTCGTGGCCGAGCCCGATAAGATGCTGATTCCCTACCACCCCGGCGCGCTCCGCTATTTCAAAGAGGCTGGAATCCTGAAGTAAGAACCGAACGGGATACTGCACGAAAAATCGCCCCGGCGCGCCTATGCCGCCGGGGCGATTTTTTTTTCATTCCGCCAGCGGAATAAAATTGATCACGGGTACCTCGTAGGGGTGGACCATCCGTATGATCTGTTCCACCTCTGGGCGGTCTTCGGTACGGCACCGGAATTCCACCTTGATCTCCGGCGCTGCGGAGAGCTTTCCGATCTCGCCGTCATAGGGAGAGGCGCCCTCCAGCGGCATCCATGTCCCCGTTACATACATCAGGGCCATGACACAGGCATAATGCCCCTCCCGGAGGAAGCCTTCCCGGTCCAGGGCACTGCGGAGAGGGGGGACGTACTCCTCCGGGATGTAGACCTCCACTTTCAGATATTCCGGCATTCTATTCCTTCCCCGCAGGCAGGGCCTTGGTAAGCTCGGGAATGAAGGAGACGGAGACGGCATCTCCCTCGGCGAAGATCTGCCGGGCGTCGGGGTTGTCCACCTGGACGAGGATCTCTCCCAGCTCAGTGGAGACGAAGGATTCGATGCTGTGCCCGAGGTAGACGTTGGTGGTCACCCGTCCGTCCAGGATCCCCTCTCCAGGAGGTAGAAGGGTCAGCGATTCCGGGCGGCACATGACCAGGGCGGAATCTCCGGCTTTGAGGCCCGGGGAGAATCGGGGAAGGGTGAAGGTTCTTCCCCTGACCTTGACGGTACAGTGTTCGTCCACCCCCGCCACCTCGGCGGGGAAGAAGGCCACCTTGCCGATGAAACCCGCCACGAAGGCGCTTGCAGGGTCGCGGTAGACCTGGTGGGGCGATCCTATCTGCACGATCTTCCCTTTGTTCATGACGATGATCCTGTCGGAGAGGCTCATGGCCTCCACCCGGTCGTGGGTCACATAGGCGGCGGTGATGCCGAGGGATTTCTGGATGCGTCGGATCTCCACCCGCATCTGCTCCCGGAGCAGGGCGTCCAGGTTCGACAGGGGTTCGTCCAGCAGGAGGACCGCCGGTTCCACGATGAGGGACCGGGCCAGGGCGACCCGCTGCTGCTGACCCCCCGAGAGCCTGGAAGGCGGGCGCTTCGCCAGGGCGTCGAGGCCCACCATGCCGAGAAAGCGCATGACCTTCTCCGTGATCTCCTTCTCCGGCATCTTTCTGAGCCGGAGGCCGTAGGCCACGTTGTCGAAGACGTTCATGTGGGGGAAGAGCCCGTAGCTCTGGAAGACCATGGCAGTGTCCCGTCTGTTCGGGGGGAGGAAGGTGATGTCCTCGCTCCCGATGAGGACCCGGCCCCTGGTGGGCAGCTCGAACCCGGCGATCATGCGCAGCGTGGTGGTCTTGCCGCACCCCGACGGCCCGAGAAGGGTGACCAGCTCGCCGGGGGCGATGACGAAGTCCGCCTGTTCCACGGCGGTGATATCCTTTCCGGACTGGGGATCCTGGAACACCTTCCACACGTTTTCAAGGGTGACTGATTTCGATATGTTTTCCATGGTTTGTCCCACCTTAGATGCTCATGGTCTTTGCGAGATTTTCGTTCTTCCTGACCACCAGCCGGAGGAGCCCGAAGGTCAGAAGGACGATCACGATGAGCGTCGTCGCGAGGACGCTCGCCAGGCCGAACCGCAGGTTTTCCGAGAAGTTGTAGATGAGAACGGTCAGGTGGTACCACTTGGCGGAGATGAGGAAGATGACCGCGCTCACCGCCGTCATGGAGCGGACGAAGGTGTAGGAGAGGCTGGAGATGAAGGCCGGCCGTATGAGCGGGAGGACGATGGTGCGGAATACTGTGGGGGTATCCGCGCCGAGGTCCGAGGCCGCCTCCTCGATGGCCGGGTCGATCTGCTTCAGGGAGGCGAGCCCTCCCTCCACGCCCACGGGAAGTTCCCTGATGACGTAGTTGATCACGATGATGGCCGCCGTGCCCACAAGGATGAGGGGGGCCTTGTTGAAGGCCAGGATGTAGCTGATGCCCACCAGGGTGCCGGGAAGGGCGAAGGGCGTCAGGATGAGCATGTCGAGCAGCCGCTTGCAGGGGAATTTTTTCCTGGCCAGCACGAGGGCGGCGATCATGGCCAGGATGCCCGCTATGGGCGTGGCCGCCCCTGCGAGGGTCATGGTGTCAAGGAGTACCCTCCAGCCCCGTTCGAAGGCCTCCCTGAAGTTGGCCAGGCTGAAGGTGTAGTCGATGCCCCAGTTCTTCACGAAGCACCCGGCGATGATGGTGCCGTAGAGGCTGAAGAGGAAGAGAACGATGAGGACCATCAGGGTGACGAGAACTCGCTTCACTCCCGGCGACACGAGCTCCGTCATCCGCCCTGAGGGTTTCCCCGTGACGGTGACGTAGGATTTGCGGCTCACCCAGTACCGCTGGGCCAGGAAGGCCGACAGGGTTGGAAGGAGGAGCAGCAGGGAAAGGGCGGCCCCATGGCCGAGGCGGTTCATCCCCGTGACCTCCATGTAGGATTCCACGGAGAGCACCCGGAAGCTCCCGGAGAGGATCAGGGGATTCGCGAAATCCGCCAGGGAGTTGGTGAACACCAGGAGCCAGGAGCTGAGCAGCCCGGGCACCGAGAGAGGAAGGGTCACCGTTTTGAAGGTCTCCCACCGGGTGGCCCGGAGGTTCAGCGCCGCGTCCTCCAGGGTGGAATCGATGGCTTCGAGGATGCCCACCATGGTAAGGAAGGCGATGGGGAACATGCCCATGGTCTGGACAAGGGTCAGCCCCCCGAGGCCGTAGATGGTGAAGTTCTCCAGGCCGAGGATCTGTTTCGTGATAAGGCCGTTGTTGCCGAAGAGCAGGATGATGGACAGGGTGAGGGAGAAGGGGGGCGAGATGATGGGGAGGGTCGCCATGGCGGAGAAGAATTTCTTCCCCCGCAGTTTTGTCCTCGAAATGACGAAGGCGAAGAGAAATCCCACCATGGTGGAAGCTGTGGCGGTGAAGGCCCCCAGGGTGATGCTGCCCTTCAGGGCGGTGACGTACTGCCTCGTGGTGAGGATGGATTTCCACGTTTCGAGGGAAAATTTCCCGTCCTTGAGGAATGTCAGCCGGACCGCCTCGAAGAGGGGATAGGCGACGAACACTCCCACGATGGTGAACAGGCCGAGGATGACATAGCCGGTGATGGGATCCCTGCTGTAGCCTGCCACGGCGAAGACCGCGGCGAAGAGGACCAGGGCGAGGAGAAAGAGCCCCCGCAGGAGGGAAAGGAACCGGTCGAAGCCTCCCGGGGAGAAGAGAAACACGGCCGTCCCGGTGACGTCTCCCGTCTCGCCGTCATGGGCGGGAGCGAAAAGCACCCGCCGTTCCTCCCCGCCGAGAAGAAACCTTTGGGCGGGCTGGTATATTTCGTCGTACATGGCGCTCTCAATTCCCCTGGCGAAATCACGGTCCTTCCCGTGGAGGGCGAAAAATTCCCCGAGAGCGGGAGTGGGGGCGAAGACCTTCATGCCTCCCTTGTCCTCCGGAAAGCCCTTGAGAAAGAGAAGCTCGAAATCCCTGGAGGGGCCGCTGATCCTGCGGATCCAGCCGTCAATGGCCTCGTCCTTCGAGGGAACCGAGCCCATGGCGACCTCGGCGGCTTTTTTGTAATGGTTTTCCGCGATGGCGCCGAAGGAGCCGGCCAGGGCGTTGTACATCCAGAAGAGCAGGGCGGCGAAGAGCAGAACGGAGAGGGCCAGGGAGAGAAATTTTCTGGAAGGAATGGTCATCTCCTCCTTTCCGGTGAAAGAATGAAGGGGTCCCGGGCAGGACCCCTTCCAGTTTTCCGACTGCAGGCCGACTTTACCGGGAGGCGCCGATTTCCTTGTTCCACCGGTCGAGAAGCCTGCCCTTGTTGGCGGCGTCCCAGACGTCGTCCTGGTTAACCAGCTTCATCTTCGAGAAGGAGAAGCCCGTCTCCACCGGGGAAGCCTTGTCGCTCAGGGGAATGACGTACCACGTGGCGATGATGTCCATGGCGGACTGGCCGAGAATCCAGTCGTAGAGCTTCTTCGCGTTCACCGGGTCCGGACCGTCCTTCAGGAGGGAGAGGGCGGCGGTCTCGAAGCCCGTTCCGTCGGAAGGAACGGCGATCTCGATGGGGGCGCCTTCCACCTTCAGCTTGACCATGTCGTGAAGGTAGCCGATGGCCACGGGAATTTCGCCGATGGCGCAGTTCTTGCCGGGGGCCGACCCGGAGCGGGTGTACTGGTCGATGCTCCTGTCCAGCTTCTTGAGAAAGTCGAAGGCCTTGTCCTCGTCGTTGTCGAAGACCCGGATCAGTGTGGTGATCATGTTGTAGGCCGTTCCGGAGGTGCCGGGGTTGGCGACCCGGACCTTCTTCTCATACTCGGGTTTCACGATGTCGGCCCAGGATGCGGGCAGGGGAAGGTTCAGCTCGGCGGACCTGTTGGTATTGATGCAGAAGGCGATGGGGCCTACGTACAGGCCGCGATCCAGAATTTCTCGGGATCCTTGAACTGGTCGGGGATGGAGCCTGCCATGCGGGAATTGTAGGGAGCCGTCAGCCCCTTGTTCTTGGCGTCGATGTGGAGGGTGCCCACGCCGCCCACCCAGATGGACGCCTGGGGGTTGGCCTTTTCGGCCTCGATCCGGGCCACCGCCTCGCCGGAGGACAGGCGGACCCATTCCACCACGATGCCGGTTTCTTTTTCAAACTGCTCGAAAAGGGCCTTCGCCAGGGGCTCCTCCATGGTGGTATAAGCCTTCACCTTTTCGGCGGCGAGGGAATTCCCCGCGATCATGGTGACGCACAGCAAAACGAGAACAGCCAGGACAACGATTTTTTTCATTGCTTCATCTCCTCCTGTAGTTTGCGGGCAGCCTCCGGTTGCGCTGTCTCCGCCTGAGTATAGAAAGGGAAGGAGAGCCTGTCAATTCTTCCCTTCCTTTTTGCCAGTGTATTTCAGGGAAACCGTTCCACCCATGGAAAAGGAGAGCCGGAGTCCGTCTCCTGCCAGGGAAAACCGCTCCAGGACAAGGGAGCCCACCGAGCCGTCCATCACCAGTTCGTCGGAGACCTGCCGTCCCCGGACCGCTTCGCCGAGGGAAAGGAGAGTTTTCTCCCGGAGCTCCCCCAGGGGGAAGACCAGGGCATCGCCGATCTCCTTCGCCAGCAGGGGCCTGACAACCCAGGACGCCGCGCGCATCAGGCCGCGGGTGGAATCTTCGTCGAAGTCCACCCCCTCGATGCGCAGAACCTGTTCTTCCCTGGAAAAGACAGGCTTTCCAGCCAGGTAGACCTTTCCCTTCAAAGGTGCGCCGAAGGGAGCCTTTCCCGAAATGCCCGCGGCGGCCACCAGTTTTTCCCCGCTGCCGAAAAGGGAAATCTTCTCCACGGTGACGCTGCCTCCGCCGGGCAGGTCGAGGGGGTCCATGGGGCGGCCGGAGAGAAACTCTTCCAGTGCGCCGTAGGATATGAAGGCGTCAAGGTTGACGAGCACCCCCGGGTCGAGGTTCGGAGGCAGGGGAGAGAGTTCGGGAAGAGGGGGGCGGGAGGAGACTGCCTCAGGCTCGCCGGAGCTGACCATGAGCAGGCAGCGGAGGGCCAGGTTGGCGGAAAGAACGCCCCCCTTCGCTGTAAATGGGGGAATGGATACGGCAAGGGGCCGCACCGAAAGGGCCAGCCGGGGAGAATCCGTCAGCGGGATGGGGGAGTCCAGCTTCTCCCACTGCTCCCTGGCGCGCTCCTTCAGCCGGGCGGAGCGGTTGAGCTCCTCCTCGGCGCGGCGGAGCAGGTCGCCCGAACGTTCTTCGAGGAGGGACGACAGGAAGCGGGCTATCCCGATTTTCTGCCCGAGGATGGTGATGGCCGGATTTTCCTTCCATTCAACGGACAGGGAACCGTCGAGACGGATCATCCAGTCCCTGTCTATCCGGGGCTTCACGTTGAGACGGAGCCTGCCTCCTCCGAAAACTTCCTGTTTCGTGCTCGAGGTGATGCCCAGAATGTTCCCCTTCCACCGGACGAGGCTTTCAAACCTGAAGGGGAGGGTGACGCAGGTCCTGCCGTCCTCCATGGAAACGGTCACGGGGCCGGTCCGTTCCACGAGCACGTCGGCTGCCGATTCACCGTAGCTGTCGTCGAGTTTCTGTCCCTTCACGTTGTACAGGGGGTTTCCCAGGGCGTCTCCGAGGAGCCGCTCCGCCTCCTCGGCACTGATGCTCAGCGGAACGGAGAGGAAGGACTCGGCGGGAGGGGCCGTGGTTATTTTCTTCTCGATTGCCGGCGGGGCTTCCGGGGCAAGGACGACCTCCTTTTCCTCAGTTGTGGCGGAGACGAGGAAAAAGGCAAGGGATCCGAGGGCACATGCCAGAAGGGCAGCTACAATTTTTTTCATGGGAATACCTCTCAGCCGGAAAATTCGCTGTGTTCCGCGTCACCATTATAGCGCGAAAGGGGGACAGCCCGGAAGAACCCGCCCGTGAGACGGGAGAGAGAGGTCCATGAGCCGTCATTGACAATCCTCCTCCGCCGGATACAATGAAGCCGGCGGGAGAGAAAAAGCGTACCGGATGCCGCCGTGGGTCCCGTGCCGGTTTCTGCCCCGGCCGGGATTTTGGACAGAGGCCTTCAGCGGGGAATATCCTGTGCTGGGGGTCATTTTCATCTGAACGAAGGAGAGAAAAACGATGGAGCAGCTTTTCGAAGGTTTTCTGGCCCTCACCGGCAGGCAGGCGGTGATGATGGGTGTAGGCGCGGTCCTGCTCTACCTGGCCATAGTAAAGGAGTATGAGCCGTCACTCCTTCTTCCCATGGGGTTCGGGACGCTGCTGGTGAACATTCCGTTCTCATCCGCCCTGACGCAGATGGCGGGGGACCACCTGCAGCACGGAGCCCTCAGTATCCTCTTCGACGCGGGCATCGCCAACGAAATGTTCCCCCTGCTGATCTTTATCGCCATCGGCGCCATGATCGACTTTACCCCCCTCTTCCAGAACCCGGTGACCTTCATCTTCGGCATTACCGCCCAGGCGGGAATTTTCCTCACCATGGGGCTGGCCCTTCTCTTCGGCTTCGACCTGAAGGAAGCGGCCTCCATAGGCATCATCGGCGCGGCGGACGGTCCCACGTCCATCTATGTTTCCGCCAAGTTCGCCCCGCACCTGCTGGGTCCCATTTCGGTGGCGGCCTATTCCTACATGGCCCTGGTCCCGGTGATCCAGCCGCCGGTGATCAGACTGCTCACCACCTCCGAAGAACGGAAGATCCCCATGCCCTACCATGAAAAGCCCGTTTCAAGGAAGATGAAAATTCTCTTCCCCATCGGGGTCACCCTCGTCGCGGGAATGTTCGCGCCCCCGTCGGCCTCCCTCATCGGTTTCCTCATGTTCGGCAACCTGCTGCGGGAGAGCGGCGTGGTTGACAGGCTCGCGAAGGGGGCCCAGAACGAACTGGCCAACATCGTCACCATCCTCCTGGGGCTTGCCATCTCGGCCACCATGACCGGGGAGCGGTTCATCCAGCCCCAGACGATCCTCATCCTCTCCATGGGACTCGTGGCCTTCATCCTGGACACGGCGGTGGGGGTGCTTTCGGCGAAGGCGATCAACCTGTTCAGGAAACAGAAGCTGAACCCCATGATCGGCGCGTCGGGCATCTCGGCCTTCCCCATGTCCGCCAGGCTCGTGCAGAAAATGGCGGCGGCGGAGGACAGGAACAACTTTATTCTCATGCATGCCGTGGGAGCGAACGTGTCGGGACAGATCGGCTCGGTGCTCGCGGGAGGACTGCTGCTGGCGTTCCTGGGGTAGAGCAATTTTAGGCAGCGGGGAGCGGCAACGCTCCTCTGCAAGAATTCGCTTTGGTCTTTTGAGGCAGAGCAAAGAAAAGGGGCCGTTTCCGGCGGTTGTGCCGGGAAGCGGCCCCTCTCTTTTCTGCCCCGGGAATCAGAAGTACAGCTCGTACTCCTGGGGGGTGGGGGCGTTGTACACGTACTCCGCCTCCTCGGTCTTTCTTTTCGTCCACAGCTCGAGCAATTTCTGGGGGAAGGCGGGGGCCAGGTAGCCGTTGTCCATCCGCAGCCCCTCGAGTACGGAGAAGAGGTT
This sequence comes from Aminivibrio pyruvatiphilus, assembly GCF_004366815.1. Classification (NCBI taxonomy): domain Bacteria; kingdom Thermotogati; phylum Synergistota; class Synergistia; order Synergistales; family Aminobacteriaceae; genus Aminivibrio; species Aminivibrio pyruvatiphilus. The sequence continues at coordinate 167,003 of NZ_SORI01000001.1, forward strand.
CAGCGGGAAGACCTTGTCCTCCTTCGCCTCGGGGCTGTCGAACCCTGCCGCCACGGGGTCGGCGTTCCTGAGGATTCCGTCGGCCCCGGCGAGGACCATGGCGGAGAGCATGTAGTGGATGTTCGCCGAGGCGTCGCCGGTGCGGTATTCTATCCTGACCTCGTCGCTCTTCAGGTATCCCGGAATGCGGACCGCGGCGCTTCTGGATCCCTTGGCGAAAGTGGCGCTGATGGGGGCTTCGTACCCGGGGACAAGGCGGCGGTAGCTGTTGGTGCCGGGGTTGGTGAAGGCGAGAAGGCTTCCCGTGAGGCTGTGTTCGAGGAGCCCCGCCGTATAGGCCAAGGCCTCCCGGGAAAGCCCGTGAAGGCCGTCGCCGGGGAAGAGGGATTTTCCGCCCTTTTCGAGGTACTGGTGGACGTGCATTCCGCTGCCGGGCATTTTGTAGAGGGGCTTGGGCATGAAGGTGACGGCGAGGCCCATCTCCTCCGCCACGGTCCGGATGATCCACTTGGCCACACAGACGCTGTCGGCGGCCCTGACAAGATCCATGAAGTCAAGCTCGATCTCGAGCTGGGAGGCACCGACCTCGTGGTGGTGGTACTTCACGGGTATTCCCGCCTGCTCCATTATGCGGACGGTGCGGTTCCGGAAGTCGAGGTACCGATCCTCGGGGGGAAGCCTGTGGTACCCCTTGTGGGGACCGAAGCGGGGAACGGAGGCGTATTCTTCTCCAAGGCCTTCGGAGGAGCCGATTGAATAGCCGGCGTGGTCAAGTCCCGTGGAGTACTCCACCGACTCGAAGACGTAGTATTCCAGCTCCACGAGCATCATGGCCCGTTCGGCCAGGTTTTTCTCCCTGAGGAAGGCTGCGGTGCGCTCCGCCACCGACCGTGGATACTGGTCAAAGGTGTTCCGCTCGGTGGAGACCACGTCGCAGATCACGTGCACCGTGCGGAATTCATCCCGCTCCTCGAGGAAGGCGGAAGTCCTGTCAGGAATGGCTACCATGTCGGACTTGTCCACCTTGGCGAAACCGTAGTTCGAGGCATCGAAGCCTATGCCGTCCCGGAAGACCGCTTCGGAGACGTAGCCCCGGGGGATGGTCACCGAGCGCATGCCCCCTGAAATGTCGAACATGAGCAGGTTCAGGAAATCGGCATCGAAACTTTTTTCCGTGAAATCCGGAAAGGCTGACAGGTTCATCTTCATTCCTCCACATTGTGCCCGGTGTCGGACCGTGTATGCCGGAGAATGGCCGGCCCGCTCCACCATTATAGAAGGAGTGCCGGTTTTCTCAATTTCTGCCGGACAATTCGGAATGAAAAGTTTTGAAATCACGGGCTTACATTTTTTCATCTACCAAGGAAATCAAGAACCCTGAGGAGAAAACCCCTGGAAAAACCGATGGCATCCGCAGGACAGACCTCCTGGCAACAGTAGCACCGTATGCATTTTTCATAATCAATGTAAATGGTATTTGGGGTTTTTCTTGTCATGGCTTTCGCCGGACACACTTCCACGCACTTTCCGCACCCTATGCAATCCCGGGGGCGCTGGACGGGGCGGGAGGAAAGATGGCGCTTACCGAAGCCGTCGAGAAGGGCGGGAAGCAGATGGAGGGAATCGAGCCGCGGAATGTCAACCTTTTCAAAGACGAAGTCCGGCGGAAGGTCTCCGGCAGTTGTTCCGAAGTCTTTCGGCACCAGGTTCCGCCGTCGTGCGGAACGATACAGGGGAAAGGCCTGGAGGTCCGCCCCGAGAAGGGTACAGAGGCGCAGGTCCAGTGCCAGCGGATCGGCGGAGGCGGCGAGGAGCCCGAACATGCGGGGCCGTCCGTTCCCCGGACCCCGGCCTTCCATGCCCCCGATGCCGTCCATGATGGTGAGGGTCGGAGCGAGGCTTCTGGCGATGTCCAGGTGGAGGTCGGCGAAGACGTCCCTGTCCAGCCCGACGGTGTAGTGCCACGAGGCCTTCCGCTGCCGGACCACCGTGCCGAAGAGATTTTTCACTCCCAGGGTGAGCATCATCTGGGCGTGGGTCTTGAGCTTGGGCAGGTTGATGATTTTGCCGGCTTCGAGGGCCTTCCTGGAGACTTCCACCCGCTGGAAGACGGATCCCTCGGCCATGGGAAGGGGAACGGGGTCGTCCAGCTCGGCGCAGGGTATGCCCAGTTCCCCGGCGACGGCCGCCATGCCGGTCTTTGCCGCCACGCTGCTGAAACCGTCGAGGCCCGGGCTGTCCCCGATGAAAGGATGGGCTCCCGCCTCCAAAACCCGGAGGGCCGCTGCACGTACCACCTCCGGGTGAGTGGTGACGCACTGTTCCGGAGACGAGGCGGAGAGGAGGTTGGGCTTCAGGAGGACCCTCTCCCCGGGAAGGACGAACCGGCCCATTCCTCCCAGGGATTCCAGGAGGATGTCCAGACGGTCCTCCACTTCCTCCCGTTCGTAGGATCCGCACCGAAAGAGCGCCGCGGACGGCATGTCTGTCATGAATAATCCTCCTTGCACGGTTTAGTATAATAATACTCTACCATCTGCGTCCCTTTTTGCCTCCGGTCCGAACGGCCGGGAGGCGGCGCAGAATGACGGTAACTGAAAGCGACAGGAAAGGACCGGTGAGAGAATGGCCTATGCGTCCCAGCAGTTTTTCCTCCAGAAGCGGGAGGTGGGGCTGATTGCCCCAGTACTGTGCACTCTGCGGATTCTTGGGGAGGATGACATCGGGGAAGCCGTCACCTTCCACAAGCGCATAACGGACGAGATCGGCGACGCCGGATTTTTCGCCGAGGACAACACCATCGTGGAGAGCATCCGGGGAGAAGGGGCGGTGTCCGGGATCTTCGCCGAAGGAAGGCTAATCGCTCTCCGGGCGGTCTCCTACGTGAAGGAGTACGTGGACGATGCGCTGGAGGATCTCGGGCTTGACCCGTCCGAGGCCGGAAACACGGCTGTGATGGATTTCTGCGTCACCGATTCCGCCTTCCGGGGAAACAGCATCCAGTTTTTCACCTATCTCTTTATGGAAAACATCCTCTACCCGAACAGGTACCACCTGCACACCACCGTTTCCCCGAAGAACATCTTCAGCCTCACGAACATCCTGAAGTGCGGCTTCCACGCCATGCGCTTCAAGAGCAAGTACGGCGGCCACCCCAGGTTCGTGCTCTACAAAAACCTTCGGAAGCCCATGGCAGTCCAGACCAGGGGACACAAGGAGATCCTGCTGAGAAACTATGACTACCACCCGAAGGTGTTCGCCGACGGGTACGTGGGGTACAAGGTGAAGCACAAGTCCAACGGCATGGCCCTGCTCTACGGCAAACCCCTCGTCGTCAGGGAGGAGTCGAAGGCGTCATGAAGGACCTTCTTTCCGGAGCGGGGGAGATTCTCCGCCGCCTGGAAGAAGAAGGGCAGGAGGCCCTCCTGGTGGGAGGCATGGTGAGGGACCTGCTCTGCGGCCTTGCTCCCTGCGATGCCGACATCGCCTCCGACGCCCCCCTGCCCGTCCTGGCTTCCCTCTTTCCGTCCGGCAGGCTGATCGGCCCCGAGGGGATGCAGGTCTTTCTCCTCCCCTTCGGGGAGGGGCACTGCGAGGTTTTCCCCTTCCCCCGGGGAGGCTTGAAAGATGATCTTGCCAGGCGGGATTTCACCGTGAACGCCCTTGCCCTCCGAAGGACGGGGGAAGTGGTGGGAAGCAGGAGGGCCATGGCCGATATTGCCGCCCGGGTTCTCCGGTTCAACGGGCCGGCATCGGAACGGCTGGCGGAAGATCCCCTCCGGGCGCTCCGGCTTGCCCGGTTCGCGGCCGTGCTTCCCGGGTTCGTTCCCGATCCCGGAACGGTCCGGGAATGCCGGGAGGCCCGCCCTTCCCTCGAAAAATGTGCCCCCGAAAGGGTGGGGAGGGAAATCCGCCTCGGCATGGAAGGGAACCCCCGGATTTTCCTGGAGACGGTGAAGGAATGCGGTCTCCTGGACGCCCTGTTTCCGGGGATGCCGGCGAGGGAGTTTGACTTCTCCAGGCTGTGCCGTATCCAGGAAGGACTGGCCCGGGAAGGGGCTTCTCTCGAAGTCCGTGCCGCCGCCCTTTTTTCGGTGCCTGGGGGGAGGTCTTCCCGGTCTGACGACGGCCCCTCCAGGGCGGAAGAGGCCCTTCTCGCCTGGAAATGGCCTGCCCGGTCAGCCTCGGAGGCTGCGGAGCTCGCCAGGCACAGGCGCCTTCCCCTGGAAGCGCCGGACCCGGAGAGGACGGCTGCCCTGTTCGAGGCACGGGGAATGCCGTTCATGGACTCCCTTTTCCTTCTCTCCCGGCAGTACTGCGCCGGAGAGCCCCATTTCCGCCGATGGAGCGAGAACAGGGCCCTGTACGTTTCCATGGCCGTACGGGCACTTCGGGACGACGTGCTCCCCTCGGGGGGCGAGATCATGAAAAAATACTCCCTTGCCCCGGGCCCCTTCCTCGGAAAGCTCGCGGGTGCACTGAAACTCCGCAGGCTGCACCCCGGCCTCGCCTCGAAAGAGGACGCCTTCCGCTATATTGAAACCCTTCTCAGGCATTCCGGCCGCTCCTGATCTTTCTTCCCGTACAGAAGAGTGATACAATTCAGCAAAAGGCTCCGCCGGACGAATTTCTGCCGGCGGAGCCTCAAATACCCGCAGCTGGGGGAGGGGTTCCCGTGAAGAAGGCTGCTTCGTGGTTCATTCCGATGGTGTTCCTTGTGCTGCTGACAGCCTCCTCTCCGGGGGAGGCGGGTGCTGCTCCCTCCATCACCGAAGCCTACCTCGCGTCCGGCGTGGAGGCCGGCGGCTCTCCGGTGGGCAGGGTCTCCGCCTACGACCCGTCGGCAAAGGAGTTCGTCGCAGTGGCGGAGGTCAGGGACGCTGAAGCCGGTACGGCCGTCCGATTCGTCTGGTTTTCCTCGCCTCCGGGCAGGGGAAGGGTCAGGCTCGGTGAGCGGACCGTCACCAGCCCCATAAGGGAATCCTCCGTGACCTTCCACTCCTCCCTCTCCCTTGGAGGGAACTGGCCCGAGGGACGGTACGTGGTGGATATCCATCTTCTTCCTGCTTCGCGGCCTTCCGTATCCCTCCGTTTTGACGTGAAAAAAGGGGAATTTCCCGGAAAGGGGAACGGCCCGGACGGAAAAAAGCCCGTTCCCGGCGGCCGGGAAACCGGGGAGAAAACAGCGGCGGAAAAGGAGTCGGCCTTCAGGGAAAATCCGGGCAGCTTCAGGGCGGCCCTGGAACTGGCGCAAGCCTATTCGGACATGGAGGACGCCGCCTCCCTGGCTCTGGCGGTCTCCCTGTTCAGGGGCCTCGCTGCAGCCTCTCCGTCGGACACTGTCCTGGCAGGACTCGCGGACGCCTACTGCAGGTCCGGCCGGTTCGGCCAGGCCTTCGACACCGCCCTCAGGAGAGCGTGGAACCCCATGGTCTCTCCGGCGGGGGCAGTCTCCCAGATTCTGCTCTTTTCTGCGGTGAGCGGCGACCCGGACAGGGGAATCGAATGCCTGCGCTCCATCCTGGAGCTCAGGGAAGACGGAAGAGAGGACGTTCTTCCCGCCCTGGCCGCCCTTTTCCTGGAAAGAGCATCGGTTGCAGGAGATGCCTTCGAGCGGAGGGAGTATGAAAAAGCAGCCGAAGACGTGCTCGAAGAGATCCGGGCATCCTTCCCTTCATCCGTGCCCGCCGTCTCTGAATCCCTCCGCCTGGCGGAGGAGCTGGAAAGAAGATGAGCCCCGTGGCTGCCTGCCGTAAAGATCCTTTCTCCGCTTTTTCCGGGATACCGCCGGTCGTCCTGCTTCTCCTGATTCTTGCCTTTTGTCCCGCCGCGGCCTCCGGGGCCGACGACGGGGCGATCCTCCGGGCGGCTGAAAGGACTGCATCGGGCGTCGCTACGGCTTCCGACGAAGCGCTGCTTTTTATGGAGAACAGGCGGGTGAACCACCTGGCCATGGAGGGGAAGCTGGACGGGGAGACCTACAGGAGGGTCCAGGGTGCCTACGATAAAAAGAACCGTACCCTCGCCGCGGGAGCGGCGGCGGAGGCGGGGCTCTCGGCGGAGCAGGGGCGGAAGAGGGGGCCTTTCCGTCCGGGAACGGATACGGACGTGCAGCTCCGGGGAAAAGACCTGACCGCCGGAGACGTGGAACGGGCGAGGATGGCCTATAACGCCCGGGTGGAGGCCTATCTCCGGGAGAACGGCCTTTCCGTTGAAAAAGGAACCAACTGGGCCGCCAGGACGGAGACGGACATCATGCCCTCCCCGGCGGACATGAAGAGCCCGGGGGAATTCGCACGGGCTGCCGCCTACATCAACGGCGACGGGGGAAACATGTACGCCTCCCCCCTCGCTGCCGAAGCCCAGGGAAAACTCGACGGGGGGGATCCTGTGAGCGTCGCCGAGGGAAGGGCCTACGCCGAGGAGATGAAATCCCGGGTCGATGCCATGAAGCGGGAGAAATCCTCCCTGATGAAACAATACGCGGCCTCCGCGGACCCCGCGGAGCGGAGCTTCCTCGCCGCGGAGGTCCGCAAGGCGGAATCCCATCAGGCGAAGTACATCGACCGCATCAACAGGCTGGAGCGCAGCATCGGGGAAGGGGCCGGCCTTCCTCCCCGGGACGGGGGAACCACTTCACTCCTGGACGCCGCGAGAGCACGGGATTCCGGAGCGGCCTCCAGGAGAGGGGAAGCGGCGGTGGACGCCCTCAGCGGTCATCTTACGGAGAAGGCACTGAAAAACTACGCTTCCACCCTGGGAGAGATCGCGGATGCATCTTCCAGCCCCGCAAAACGGACGGCGCTTCAGAAGGCTGCCGCGGAAACACTGAAGGTGCTGCCTCCCTCCCGGGCCGGAGACGTCCTTGCGGAAATGGAGGCCAGGCACGGCAGGGATTTCGCCCGGGAAATGGCGGCGGAGATGAAAAAGACGGCTGCCGCGGGGGAAAAGACTCCACGGGGAGATCCCGGGGCGAAGGGGAGCACCCTCCTTCGGTCGGCGGGGTTCGTCTCCGCCGCCATCGGCGGGTACAACGCCCTGATGGAAGAGAACCGGCGCACCTCGGGAAACCCGGACTACGGAAAGGTCGCCCTGGGCCTCGCCTGGGACATGACTCTCCGGGGAACGGCCGAAGCGGTCACCACCCAAACGGCCGAATATACGAAGGCCGAGGTGGAACGGCTCCGGGAGTATTACAGAAACCGCGGAGAAGACCCCGACAGCCTCGGCGTGAAAATGAAGATCGCCGCCGGGGCCGCGGCGAAGGGAACCGCCTACGGTGCAGTGAAGGGCGGCTACGAGTTTGCCAAAGTTGCGGGCCGCTGGACCGGCGGCGCCATCGTCGAGGGGGCGGAAACGGTCATATCCCTTGCCGGAGAGGCTCTCGACACCATCAACGTCCTCGAAACCACCTCCGCCGAGCTCCACGCCCAGGGGATGGCGGTGGAGGTGCAGAATGCCCGGTCCGTTTCCTCGGGGAGGGAGCTTGTGCGGGAGCTCCGGAGAACGGCATCCCTGGCGGAGTCCCTCCTCGCGGCCATGGAGCAGAATGTGCGCTGGGCCCGGTCTCTCGACATATGGAGAAGCCGGACGCTGGACTCCCTCCGGGGAAGGGCGGACCGGCTCTCCGGACTTCCTTCCCTGGTGAAGGCCATGGAGAGGGGCGCGAAACACTGGGGGCCGGCACTGAAAAAAACCGAGTCCGACAGTGCAGGGCTCCTCCGGAGGATCGATGGGCTCAGAAAGGACCTTGCCTCCGGGAGCCCGCCCGCCGGGCTGGAGGCGGGCATAGCCACGGCGGCGGAGGACCATGCCCGGAACCGGGCCCTGTTTGAAAAAACCCTTGAGGAGATGGATGTTCTCGGGAAGGTTTCGGAGGCGGAGGAGCTTCTTTTCGCACTGGAGGAGGACCGGGCGGCCCTCCGGGAGGCGGCGGCGCTCTCCCGGGAGGGAGCGGCGGCCATGAAGCGGAACCGGGAGGCGTGGCAGTCCGCCCTCTCGGAGTTCGATCGGGTCAGAAAGGCGCTCCGGAGGGGATACGCCCACTTCTTTGAAAAGAACGGCGTCCCCGGGTGGCTGGTCATCGGAAGGGACGAGCAGGCCGCAGTCCCTCCCGGGAAAAAACTCCCCGGGGATTTCGGCTCCTGGCTCGAGACCCTCCTGCGCATGGAGGGGAGCATCCTGTCCGACCTGAAAAAAATCCCGGCCCCCGACGGAAAGGCAGGAAAGGAAGCGGAGGAAGCCTCGCGAAGAGCCCGTACCCTTGCAGGGGAGCTCCTTCCCCGTGCCCGGGCGGCCCGCGGGGCTCTCGAGGCTTCCGAAGAAGCCCTCGGCGCCCTTCTCGCCGCCGCAGCGTCGGCTCCCCGGATTCCTGTTCTTGCCCTGACCGTCCCTGGGGAGGGAAAACCGGGGCAGAATCTCGCGTTCTCCGCCGTAACGGAAAATGTCCCCCCGTCCGCCGTCATCAGGTGGGATTTCGGCGACGGAACGGCGGGGGAAGGCCCCTCGGCGGTCCATGCATACTCCAGAGAGGGACTCTACCGGGGATCGGCGGTCCTTCTCCTTGAGGGGAAACAGGCAGCCCGGAAGGACTTTTCCGTGAAAGTGGTTTCAGCCGGCGCCGGGACCCAGCCGGGAGTTCTTCCTGCCGTTCCCGGCGTCCACGAAAGGATCCAGGCTCTTTTCGGCCTGTCCGGCATCCCGGAAGGTGAACGGAAGAGCAGGGAGGACGTACCGAACGGGTATTACCTCAACACCGAGATTTTCAGCTCCGAGTGTTTCCTGGTGTACCTCACCCCCGACGGAAAGGAGATCAGGACCGCCTTCAAGGGGGCGAAGAGTATGCCCGGTCCCGGGCCCAACCGCCTGGCAGCCATCGCGGGAACCCTGGCCTACAGCAGGAAAAAACTGGTGGTCGGCTTCTTCAATGACGGAAAAGCGCTCAGGGAAAGGTCGCCTGCGGAGGTCTTTTCCGGCGGAACGGTAGTCAATTATTCCGTCTCTGATCTCCGCCAGGCTCCCGACGCCGAAGAAGCGAAGCGGTTCCACAGGGCCCGTTTCGGCCTTGACGGGGCCATGACGGCGGAGCACCTGAAAGCCCTGGGAATCACAATCCTGGAGAAAGGTTCCCTCCGGCTTTCGAGAAAGGGTCCCGCCTCCGGGGATGAGTTCGGCACATGGGTCTATGGTGCGGTGGAAGGGGACTTTCTCCTGAACTTTTCCGTCAACCGGTGGTCGGTGAGGCCCGATAACTGGAGCCCTCCGGCGTTCGACCCGGACGGGGCGGCGTTGGCCATTGCGGAGATGCTGCTGCCGAAGTGACATTCTCTCAAATGTAATTTCATTCGTGCATGATATAATTATTGCTTACAAGTCAGCCTATCGAGAGATGCAATGAAGGAGTGGTTCTGATGGGACTCCTGAACGTGGAGCAACTGAAGCCCGGAATGATTCTGGAAAAGAATCTCCTGGCTTTCAATGGACGTTTTCTGCTGCCCAAGGGGGCTGTGCTGACGGAAGGACACATCCGGACCATGAAGGTCTGGGGTGTGGTGGAAGCCGACATTGAAGGTGAATCCGACGCCGGGACCGCTGACACCTTGGTGCCGGAGATTCCCGCAGAGATCCTCCGGCAGGCGGAAAACTCACTGAAGGCCCTTTTTGCCCTTCCTCCGATGCGTTCCCCCATGAAGGAAATCTACGCCCTCGCCCTTGAACGGGCGGCGGCGGACCTCAAGGAAGGACGGAACGGCGCTGCCGGGGAACAGGCGGACAAGGGTTTCCCCCAGGGGAAAAAGAAGGGGACGGCGGGGAAAATAAAGGGGAGCCTTACCCCCTCCGATCTGGTGTCCCGGGAACTCCGCCTCGCTTCACTGCCTGACGTCTATTATCAGATCATGGAGGTCATCAACTCGGCCCGGAGCTCAGCCTCTCATATCGCCGAGGCGGTGAGCAGGGACACGAGCCTTCTCGCCAGGCTCCTCAAGCTGGTGAACAGCGCTTTTTACGGTTTTCCCTCCAAGATCGAAACCGTGTCCAGGGCCGTGGCGGTCATCGGAACGAAGGAACTGTCCACCCTCGCACTCGGCATAACGGCAGTCCAGTATTTCAGCGATATCCCCCCCGAGTTCGTGGACATGAAGAATTTCTGGAGGCATTCTGTGGCATGCGGTGTCTATGCCCGGCTGCTCGCCTCGGAAAAAGTGGGGGTGTCGGAGGAGCGCCTTTTTGTTGCGGGGCTGCTTCACGATCTTGGCAAACTCGTCCTCTACCGGCAGATTCCCTTCTCGGCCAGGGAGGCCATGGAGCTCTCCGCGGAAAGAAGAATTCCCATCTGCGAGGCGGAAAGAGAGCTCCTCGGCTTTGACCACGCCCAGGTGGGGGCCCTTCTCCTGAGAGAATGGAAAATTCCCGCCCCCCTGGAAACGGCGGTTCGCTTCCACCACGGTTCCGCGGGTTTTCCCTCCGCCCTCGAGCCCTCCCTTCTGAATGTGGCGGACACGCTCGCAATCGCCATGGGCATGGGAAAAAGCGGCTCCTCAGTTGTCCCCGAAATTGAGCCTGCTGCCTGGGAAGCCACGGGACTTTCCGCCGGGGTCTTCCAGCCGGTGGTCCGGCAGGGGGACAGGCAGATAGACGACATCACGGCGGCTTTTCTCGGAAACGGGGGACGGTGAAGTGGTCTTCCCTGAAGAGCGTATTGCCTGCCTCGAGCGGCGCCTTCGGGTTCTTGAAGAGACGAACGCCTTCCTGTGGAAGGAAAAAAGCTTTGCCGTGGAAAACCTGGAATCGGCGGTCACCCTTGGCAGCTTCGACACGAGCCTCAACCGTCTCGACGATCCCCGGCCCATCCTCGAGGAAATTCTCGCCAGGGCGGCGACCATCCTGCCCTTCAAATCCGCCGCAGTATATCTTGTCACGGAAGATTCCTCCTTCACCCAGGCCCTGTGTTCCCCTCATGGACAGGGAGCGGAACTGGAGGAGCTCGTTTCCCGGAGGATCGAAGACCGTACGTTCGCCTGGGCTCTCAAGAGAAGAAAATCAGTCCTGTCCGGCGTATCCGGACCTGAACCCCTCCATCTCCTCCACGCCCTGTCCACCATATCCCGGACCAGGGGAATGTTCGTCGGCATTCTCGAAGGAGAGTGGCAGCACCTGTCGGATTATTCCCTTTCCCTTCTCTCGGTGCTGCTCTCCGCCGCCGCCGGAGCGCTGGAGAGCTTCGAGCTGTACCGGAATCTCAGGCGGCTGAACAGGGACCTTGCGGATAGGATGTCCCAGCTTGAGGAATCCCGGAGAGAACTGGAGGAATACCGGAAATTCCTCGAGCAGCAGGTGGAGCAGAGGACAAGGGAACTCTCCCGGGCGAACGAGGAGATGAAGATGGAGATCGCAGAGCGGATGCGGGCCGAGGAGGATCTCCGCTCGAGCGAGGAGATGCTCAGGCTCGCCGTGGAGGGCATGGGGGACGGAGTCTGGATCTGGAACAGAACGACCGGCAAGACCGATCTCTCCCCTCTTTCAGCTGAGATCCTGTGCGGAGGTGCTGAAGATCCGGCGTTCTGCATCTCGAAATCGGCGTCTGCCGAAGCCTGGGAGCGGATTATCCACGAGGAAGACCGGGAACGGCTTTCCAGGAGAAAGGAGCGGTGTTTCGCCGGGGACGCGGCGGCGTACAGTGCGGAATACCGGGTTATGGGAAAGGAAGGACAGGAACGGTGGATCCTCGAGCGGGGAAGGGTGGTCCGGAAGGACGGGGATGGGCGGCCTCTCACAATTGCCGGTACCCACTCGGACATCACCGGAAGAAAAAAACTGGAGGACCACATCCGTTTCCAGGCCACTCACGATTTCCTCACCGGGCTGCCGAACCGCTTTCTCTTCGAGGACCGGCTCACCCAGGTTCTGGCCCGGGCGAAGAGGCAGAAGAGAAAGGCCGCCCTTTTCTTCGTGGACATGGACGATTTCAAGAAAGTGAATGACCGGTACGGACATCCTGCGGGTGATGCCGTCCTAAAGGAGGCGGGCGCCCGCATTGTTTCCTGCGTGCGGGAAATGGACACCGTCTGCAGGCTGGGAGGGGACGAGTTCACCGTCATTCTGCCGGACATCGGCGGCGCAGGCGAGGCTGAAATGGTAGCCGGCCGGATCCTTGAAGCCTTCGGAGAGCCTTTTTTTCTCGGGGGAGAGAGCGTATCCCTCTCTCTGTCAGTGGGGATAGGAATCTTCCCGGACCACGGCGAGACCATGGAGCAGCTTCTGGTCAACGCCGACGAAGCTATGTACAGGACCAAGGGACAGGGGAAGAAGATCTGCTTCCTCCCTCCCCGGAACACGTTTGCCCCCTGACGAACACCCTCTCTTCTGACCCCTAAATCCGCAGCTTCTCCTGGCAGAGGGAGTGTCGCCGGGCATAAGGTGAATTCGCCCCGCCAGGGGCGAAGAGAGGATCCCCTGGGGGATAAGGTGAATTCGCCCCGCCAGGGGCGAAGAGAGGATCCCCTGGGGGATAAGGTGAATTCGCCCCGCCAGGGGCGAAGAGAGGATCCCCTGGGGGATAAGGTGAATTCGCCCCGCCAGGGGCGAAGAGAGGATCCCCTGGGGGATAAGGTGAATTCGCCCCGCCAGGGGCGAAGAGAGGATCCCCCCTGGGGGATAAGGTGAATTCGCCCCGCCAGGGGCGAAGAGAGGATCCCCTGGGGGATAAGGTGAATTCGACCCGTCAGGGTCGAAGAGATCATCCCCTGGGGGACAGCGCCCGGGCCGGGCGGCCCAAGCGAGCACCGGTGACGCTCCCCGCTGCCTGCGGATTTAGGTGACCGGTGTGCCGTTGACCTTTTTCCCGTTTTCCGCAACAATACTTCCCGAACATCCGGCAAGCGGAGGTTCTGGAGGCCTGTGCTTTCCCGCCGGTGACCGGTCCGGAACCGGTGAAAAAAGGAGGCGATTCCGGGTGAGGGTATTCCTTCCCTACGGCAGTTCCCACATAACCTGCGAAATACCTGATTCCAGGCTTCGGGCGATCCTCTCCCCGAAGCTTCCGGAAGCGGAGGAGAAGACGGGAGAAGCGATCGTCAGAGCGTCTCTCGCCCGTCCCGCCGGCAGCCCTCCTCTCAGGGAGCTCGCCGGAGGAAAGAAGAACGTGGTCATTCTTTCCAGCGATCATACCCGTCCCGTCCCCAGCGCCGTCATCATGCCCCTTCTCCTGGAGGAAATCCGCGCCGGGAATCCCGGGGCCGACATCACCATACTCGTCGCCACGGGATGCCACAGGAGCACAACGGAGGACGAACTCGAGGAGAGGTACGGCACGGAAATTGTCCGCAGCGTTCGGATCGTGGTCCACGACAGCCTGGACGAGAACAGCCTCGTATCCGTGGGCACCCTGCCCTCGGGAGGAGAACTGGTTCTCAACCGCCTCGCAGTGGAGGCGGACCTTCTCGTTGCGGAAGGATTCATCGAACCCCACTTTTTTGCCGGCTTCTCCGGCGGACGGAAGAGCGTTCTTCCCGGCGTGGCGGCCTACAGGACGGTCCTGGCCAACCACTGCGCCGAGTTCATCGCCTCCCCCGGGGCGAGGACGGGGATCCTCGAGGGAAACCCTATCCACGAAGACATGGTCTACGCCGCCAGGAAAGCGGGGCTCGCCTTCATCTGCAACGTGGTCCTCGACCCGCAGAAGCGCATCACCGCCGCCTTCAGCGGGGACATGGAGAAAGCCCACGAAGAGGGGTGCGCCTTCCTGAGCCGTTTAGCAAAGGTGCAGGCTGTGCCTGCGGACATCGTGATCACGGGCAACGGCGGATATCCCCTCGACCAGAACATCTACCAGGCAGTGAAGAGCATGACCGCTGCCGAGGCCTCCTGCAGGCCGGGAGGGATCATCATCGAGGCGGCGGAATGCAGGGACGGTCACGGAGGAGAGGCTTTCTACCATGCCTTCCGGGATATACCCACCGCCCGGGGGGTGCTGGACAGCATTCTCGCCAGGGGGAGGGACAGCACCGAACCGGACCAGTGGGAGATCCAGATTTTCGCCAGGATCCTCATGAACCATACCGTCATTCTGGTGACGTCGGCGCCGAGGGAGACGGCGGAGTACATGAACATGAAATGGGCTCCCTCCCTGCAGGATGCCCTTGCGCTTGCTGAGGAGATCCTGGGTGACGGGAACGCCGCCGTGACGGTTATCCCCGACGGGGTGTCGGTTATCGTGGATACCCCGGGGAAGTGACGGGAACACGCCGGTCCGAAACAGCCCCCTGTATCGTCCTGCCCGGCCTGGGCCGGGCAGCTATTATTCTATTCCGGAGGAGAGATCGTCATGACAAAGCCCGTAATCGGCATCACCATCGGAGACCCCTCGGGAGTGGGTCCCGAGATCAGTCTTAAAACCCTGAGGAACGAAGAAGTACTGGCCTCCTGCATTCCTGTCCTGTACGGCGACGAGGCGGTCCTCCGCAGGGCGGCCCCTATTGTGGGCTGTTCGGAAAAGATCGCGGCCGTCAGCGGGCCGGAGGAGGCGAAGGCTGGGCAGATAAGCGTCGTATCCCCCGGCGTCCTGACGGGGGACTATGAATTCGCGAAAGTCCAGGGACACTGCGGCAGGGCCGCTTTCGCCTACATCGAGAGGGCCATTGCCGACGCCGCTGCGGGAAAGATTGCCGCCGTGGTCACCGGTCCCATCAACAAGGAAGCTCTCCACGCCGGAGGAATCAATTATTCGGGCCACACGGAAATTTTCGCCGACCTGACGGGAACGAAAGATTACGCCATGCTGCTCATGGGCGGGGGCGTCCGGGTGATCCACGTTTCTACCCACGTGGCTCTCCGGGAGGCATGCGACAGGGCGAAGAAGGAACGGGTCCTGACGGTGATCCGCCTCGCCGACGCAGCGGTGAAGGCCCTCGGGGTGCCGAAGCCCCGGATCGCCGTGGCGGGGCTCAACCCCCACAGCGGCGAAAGCGGACTCTTCGGCCGTGAGGAGATCGAGGAGATCATCCCCGCCATTGAAACCGCCAGGGCCGAGGGGATGGATGTCACGGGCCCCGTGCCTCCTGATACCGTCTTCGTGAAAACCCTCCGGGGCGAGTCGGACATCGTGGTGGCCATGTACCATGACCAGGGACACATCCCTCTCAAGATCACCGATTTCATGGGAGGGGTCAACGTGACGGTGGGGCTTCCCATCATCCGCACCTCGGTGGACCACGGCACGGCCTACGGCAAGGCCGGCAAGGGGACGGCGGACGAATCGAGCATGGTGTCCGCGGTGCGGGCGGCGGTGCAGTTCGCCCGGAACCGCTAGAAGGCTGAAGTGCCTCGCCCCCATGGACAGGCGATACGTCATCATAGCCGATGACCTCACCGGCGCGAACGATGCGGGTATCCAGTTTCTCAAAGCGGGGTATTCCTCCTCGGTGACCCTGGATCCTGCCGCCCTCGGGACACTGGAAGAGGACGGGGCGGCGGTTCTCGATACGGAGTCGAGAAACATCCCGGAGGAGGAGGCAGCCGCCCTCCTGGAAAAAGCTCTCCCCCATCTCGCCCCGCTGAAGGGGAAGGGTATTTTCTTCAAGAAAGTGGACTCCACCCTGAGAGGCAATATCAGGGCGGAGACGTCGGTGCTCCGGGACGGCCTGGGTTTTTCCCTCACGGTCTTCGCCCCTGCCTACCCAGGAAACCGGAGGACTGCCGTGAACGGCCTGCTGCTTCTGGACGGCGTTCCCGTGGCGGAGACGGAAATGGGGCGGGATCCCAGGAAACCGGCGGCCACATCTTCCCTGGCGGAATGCCTTCAGGGAAAGGAGATTGCCGGGGCGAGGCAAGTGTCCCTGGACGAGATACGGAAGGGAATGGTCCCCGCCATCCTCGAAAGAGCCGGATTCAGGAGGAATTTCTGCTTCGATTCCGAAACGGAGGAGGACCTGGAGCTCATCGCCCGGAGCGTTCTCGCCTCCGTTCCCGCTGAAGACGTGCTGTGGGTCGGATCGGCGGGGCTCGCGGGAGCCCTGGTTTCTTCCGTACGGCCCGTACTGCTCGTGGTGGTGAGCCTCAGTCCCAGGAGCGTTCTCCAGGCGGGGCACGTCATTAAAAAGGGGATGGCCGCTCCCGTTCCGGCAGACATCGGCGCTCTTCTCTCCGACGGTCCCGGGGAGGCGGAGCGCCTGGCCCGGGAAGCTGCGGTCCTGCTCCGGCAGGGAAAGAATGTCCTTCTGACCTCCTCCCTGGAGGAACAACAGGTGAAGGCGGGGCGGAACGCAGATGCAGGGGAGCGCATCTGTGCCGTGCTGGCGGATGCGGTTTCCCGCATCCTGGCGGCGTGCGGGGCAGGCGGGGTCTTTGTCACCGGCGGCGAGGCGGCCATCCATGTGGTCCGGGCCCTCGGGGGCAGGGGCGTCTCCCTGGTCGGCGAGGTTGAGCCCGGCATTCCCCTGGTACGGCTCATCGGAGGTCCCCTGGAGGGACTTCCCCTGATCACCAAGGCCGGCGGGTTCGGCGCGCCCGAAACCATGGAGCGATGCATCGGCGTCCTGTCCGCCTTCCGCGGGAAGAAAAATTCGAAAAGCGAGGTGACCGCTGGATCATGAAACGAATTCGCGATGACGCCATGAAGATCGGACTGAAGGCCATCGAGACGGTCCTGCCGGAAAATGCGGTGAGGGCGGCTCTTCGGGGCGGGGAGTTCTCCGGCCGGACCAACGGCGGGGGGAAAGTTGTCCTCGTCGCCATCGGAAAGGCGGCCTGGCGGATGGCGAAGGCCGCCTCCGAAACTCTCGGGGACAGGCTCTCCGGCGGCACGGTGGTCACCAAGTACGGCCACTCCATGGGGCAGATAGAAGGACTGGAAATTTTCGAGGCGGGGCATCCTTTCCCCGACGGGAACACTCTCAGCGGCACGGCCAGGGCACTGGAAAAAGTGAAACATCTTTCGGAAGGGGACACGGTGCTCTTTCTCGTGTCGGGGGGAGGTTCCGCCCTTTTTGAAAAGCCCCGGGACGGTGTGACCCTGGAGGATCTCGTGTCGGTGACGGACCAGCTTCTTGCCTGCGGCGCCGACATCGTGGAGATCAACACGATCCGGAAGCGACTCTCGTCGGTCAAGGGCGGCAGGTTCGCGCGCTTTGTCGAGCCCGCCCGCCTTTTTGCCGTGGTGCTCTCCGACGTGCTGGGAGACCGTCTGGACAGCATCGCTTCCGGTCCGGCCCATCCTGACGGATCCACGGTGCGGGACGCCCTCCGGATCGTGGAAAAGTACGGCCTGTCCCTGCGCCCGGGCCTCCTCGAGGCCCTCGGGGAGGAGACGCCGAAGGAACTGGGCAACGTCTCCACGGTGATTGCGGGAAGCGTGTCCGCTCTCTGCGCCGCCGCGGAAAAAACCGCTTCGGAACTGGGGTACCGGACACTGCTGCTCACCACCACCCTGAACTGTGAGGCCAGGGAGGCCGGATCCTTTTTGGCGTCCATCGCCCGGCAGATCCGGGCGTCCGGCACTCCGCTGCAGCCTCCCTGTGCGGTGGTGCTCGGAGGGGAGACGGTGGTGCACCTCAAAGGAAAGGGCAAGGGCGGACGGAACCAGGAACTGGCTCTTGCCGCAGCCCTGGGAATCAGGGAACTGCAGGACACGGTTCTTCTTTCCCTGGGGTCCGACGGTACCGACGGTCCCACCGACGCCGCGGGTGGGCTCGTGGACGGCCATACCGCCGGGGTTCTCGCGGGCCTGGGCATGGACCCGGAATCCCTGCTTGCGGAGAATGACTCCTACCGGGGCCTTGACGCCTGCGGCTGTCTCGTCAGAACCGGGCCCACGGGGACAAACGTGAACGACCTGGCCGTGCTGCTCTGCAGGTAGCCGGCTTTTCCGGGAAAAGAAGAAGGGCTCCCCCTTCAGGGGGAGCCCTTTGTCATCGAAAGAGGGGGAGAGGAGGCTATTCCCCGGCCGGTGCGGGTTCTGCAAAGACGAAGCAGTCGCCTCCCGCAGTCTTCCCCGAGGAGAGAGCCGTTTCCGCCGACCGGAGGAGGGTCTTCCCGTCCAGTCCGTTTTCGGGGAACAGGCTGATGCCGATGGTGGCCGACAGGGAAATGTTCCCGCTGTACCCCACGGCCGCCGTTCGCACCGCCCCGAGGATCCGGTCCGCCGTCATGGCGGCTTCCTCCCTGTTCCGCAGCTTCGGGAGGATGAGGTAGAAGTTCACTCCCTCCATTCGGTAGAGGATGTCGTCCTGGCGGCAGGCGCCCTGAATTTTTCGGGCCACTCCCTTAAGCAGGAGGTCGGCCATGTCCCGTCCGATGGCCTCGTTCACCGCATTGAAATGGTCCAGGTCGATCATGAAAAAAGCCAGGGATGAACTGGTCCGCTGGGCGTCCGCCAGGGAGAAGAGCAGCTTCCTGTTGAAATGCCCCCTGTTCGACGGGCTTCCGAGGGGGTCGTGGCCTGCCTGGAGCATGATTTCATCCTCCAGTTCCTTCCTGGATGTGGCATCCAGGGCCACCACGATGGCCGACCGTTTTCCCCCGAAGGATCCGGCGAAGGGCGATACCCGGGCCTCCTGGAAATAAGTCCGCCCGCCGACGGAAATCTCGAAGGTGAAAAACTGCGGGGTTTCCGTTTCGATACACCGTTTCACCGGAATGAGGAGTTCACTGCCCCGTTCCGGGGGCAGCACCTCGTCAACTTTCTTTCCCACAAGTCCGGCCGCTTCCTTCACAAGGGGGGTATCCGGCGACCCGGTGACCCGGAGGCATTCCCCGTCTTCCGCCACGACGAGAAGCACCGCGGGAATGGCGTTCAGCAGTGCCTGGAGATCCTCTTCGTTCTTCCTGAGACGAACGTCCGCTTCCTTGTGGGCCGTTATGTCCGCAAGAGTCCAGAGAAATTCGTCGGGAACGCCGGGGGAGTGCTCCAGGCGGCATACCCTGTGGGATACCCACCGCCAGTTCCCGTCTGCTGCGGCGATCCTGTACACCCTGGATGCGCAGTCCGGCACCAGGTCCAGCCCGTCCCTGTCGGCGGGGTGGATGATATCTGCATAGCGGACTTTCCCCGAGGTGAAATCGGAAGGGGTATATCCGAAGGAGGCGATGGCTCCCGAGACGAAGCACGGCACGTCCCTGCTGCCGGAAAGCCAGACCATGGAAACCACCGGACTGATGTTGACCACGTGTTCGAAATTGACTCCGCCGCAACTCTCCATTTCCGCTTCAGCTCCCTTTGCTCTGTTCTTCAACGACCGGAAAGGCATGCCCGCGACCTTCCGGAGCAATTGTACCATACGCTGTCGTACCCTTTCCCTCCGGCCCTCTTGACAGGATGCATTTGATTGATTATTCTTGTGGTATACCATGGAAGGAAGTGGTATACCACTTGAGGAAGGACAATCTTGCCTCCGGGGTGTACGAGAGGATCAAAAAGGGCATTCTCTCCCTGGAGTATCCCCCGGGGTATATTCTGCAGGAGCGGAATCTCGCCGAAGAGCTCGGCATGAGCCGGACTCCGGTCCGGGAGGCGGTCCACCGCCTCTCCCAGGAGGGGTGGCTGCGGGTGAATTCCCGGAAGAACATCCAGGTCCGCCCGGTGTCGTCTTCTGATCTTCGGGAGGTGTTCCAGGCGCGGAAGATTCTCGAGCGGGACGCCCTGGAGCTTCTTCTCGCCACGGGCCTTGCCCGGGAGGCGGGGCGGAAGATGGCCGCCATGGCCGGGGCGATGAATGAGTCCCGGGGAAGCCTGTTTTCCTTCATCACGGCGGACCAGTCGTTTCACTCGGTGCTCTTTCTCGTTCTGGGGAACTCCGTTCTCCGGAAATTCTGGAACGCCGTAAGCGAGGAGATGATCTGGCTGGGCATGCTGGCCATGAACGAGAAACGGTATGACGACGTCCTGGCGGAACACGGCAGAATACTGGCGGCAGTGGAGGAAGGCAGAAAGCGGGCTGCCCGGGAGGCCCTCCTGGAGCATCTCGAAAAAACAGAGGACATACTGTTGCGGAAGATCGACGACGTTTCGTCCTCATACGGAAGAGGGAGCTGACGACATGCGGATGAAAAGTGCTGTACTGAGAAAAGACGGTGTCTCCGGAGAGGTGCTTCTCTCCTGGGATGCCTGCGTGGCGGCGGGGTACACCGGCCGGGACCAGGCGGGAGTGCTCGCCCACGTGGAGGAGCTGCGGAAGATCGGCGTTCCGGCTCCCGAGAAGGTGCCGTCCATGTACTGGGTGGAGCCGGAGCGGGTGTCGAACACGGGCCTGCTGTGGGTGGTGGGCGAATTTTCCTCCGGCGAGGGAGAGGTGTTCCTCGCCCGGGACGAGAGGGGAAACCTCTGCGTGACCGTGGCCAGCGACCATACGGACAGGGCTCTCGAGACGGTGTCGGTGGCCAAGGCGAAGCAGGCCTGCTCGAAGGTCATCGGCTCCCTCTTCTGGAGGGTGGACGAGGTCAGGGGACACTGGGATTCCATCGAACTGAGAACCTGGAATGACGGGAAGCTCTACCAGGAGGGAACCCTCGGGAAAATGCTTCCCCCGGAGAAGCTTTTCGAACTGGCCAGGGAGGACGCCCCGGCCGGGACGGGAAGGCTCGCCCTGTTCAGCGGCACCCTGCCGGTGCTCGGCGAGGGGATCGTCTACGGGACGCGGTACGTCCTCTCCCTGAAGGATCCCGTTCTTGGAAGGGAGATCCGGCACGAGTATTCCGTCCGGGTCCTTCCCGACCGCAATTGAGGAGGTGGTTCCGTGAAGCTTCGAGTCGGCGTGCTGCAGCTTGATGTCGCCCTGGGCGACCGGGAGAAGAACAGGAAAAACGTGGAGAAGTGGATGGCCTCGGTGTCCGTTCCGTCCGACATGCCCACGGCGGTGGTCATACCGGAGATCTGGGACGTGGGGTACGCCCTCGACAGGGCGGCGGAACTCGCGGACCCGGAAGGCAAGGGGGCGGCCGAGTTTCTCGGAAGCCTGGCGAAGAAGTACGGGGTGTGGTTCGTGGGCGGTTCCGTGCTCGCCTCCACGGGGAGCGGCTTCGCGAACCGCGCCCAGGTGATCAACCCCAGGGGCGAGCTGGTGGCCTACTACGACAAGGTCCATCTCATTCGCCTCATGGAGGAGGAAAAGTATTTCACCGGCGGCAGAAAGGAATGCCTCTTCTCCCTCGAGGGAGCGAAGGCGGGCTGCGTCATCTGCTACGACATCCGGTTCTGCGAATGGCTGCGCACCTATGCCCTCCGGGGCACGGAGGTGCTTTTCGTGAGCGCCGAGTGGCCGAGTCCCCGGGCGGATCACTGGAAGACCCTTCTCCGGGCGAGGGCCATCGAAAACCAGATGTACATGGTGGCCTGCAACCGGTGCGGCACCACCGGGGACACCCATTTCGGCGGCGGCTCCATGATCCTCGGCCCCAAGGGAGAGGTCCTCTTCGAGGGCGGGGAAGGCGAAGAGGCGGGGTTTGTCACCATTGACCTCGACGAGGTGTCCAGGACCAGGAATTTCCTGACGGTCTTCAATGACAGGGTACCCGATATCTACGGGACCCATCTTAAATAGGAGGGGAAGAAAATGAAGAAGAGCGGAGTGTTTCTTGCGGCAGTTGCGGTGTTCATGTTCCTTCTGACCGGGGCGGCGTTTGCTGCGGTGGAGTTCAAGTTCGCCCACTCGGGAAGCCTGGAGCACCAGTACCAGATCGGAGCGGAGCAGTTCAAGAAGCTCGTGGAGGAGAAGTCCGGCGGAGAGATGAAAGTCATCATCTTCCCGCAGGCTCAGCTCGGCGGCGAGAGGGACCTGGCCGAAGGAGTCCGCATGGGCACCATCGAAATGAGCTCCGTGGCGGCGGGCAACATGGCAGGGTTCGTTCCCGAGCTCCAGGTGTTCGGCGTGCCTTTCCTCTTCCAGACCAGGGAGCAGGTGTACTCAGTGATCGACGGCCCCGTGGGCAAGGATCTTGCTGACATCATGCTCGGCAAGGGCTTCGTGAACCTCTCCATCTGGGAGGTCGGTTTCAGGAACATCACCAACAACATCCGGCCCGTGAAGACCCCCGACGATATGAAGGGACTGAAGATCAGGGTCCAGGAGTCCAAGATCTGGATCGAGTTCATGAAGAGTCTCGGCGCCGTAGCCACCCCCATTCCCTTCGGCGAGCTCTATACCGCCCTGCAGCAGAAGGTTGTGGACGGCCAGGAGAATCCCGTGGCCACCATCTACTCCATGAAGTTCTACGAGGTGCAGAAATACCTCTCCCTTACGGGGCACACATACGAACCCGCTCTCGTGGTGGCCAACCCCAAGTGGTTCAACGGCCTCGACCCGAAGCACCAGGCCATACTGAAGGAAGCTGCCATGGAAGCGGCCGTCTTCCAGCGGCAGAAGCTTGCCGAGCTGGACAGGGAGCGCTTCGAGGTTATCCGGAAGGCAGGAGTGGAAGTGGAGGAGAACCCCGACAAGGCAGCCTTCGCCAAAGCCACGGAGGATCTTCATAAGGTTCTCGCCGACTCCGTTCCCGAGGCCCTTGTCCAGAAGATAAAGGATGAAGTCGCAAAGGTGAAGTAGCACCCCGCGGCTCCGGGGGGACCTCCCCCGGAGCTTTTTTTTCGAGAGCTCGAGGTGGAGTCAGGTGAAAAAAATACAGACGTTTTTTTCCGTTCTCACGGGAATCTGCCTTGCGGTAGTTTTTGCCGTGACCTTCGGCCAGGTAATCCAGCGGTATGTATTCCAGCTCCCCATGCCCTGGGCGACGGACATAATCCGGATTTTCTTTGTCTACTCAGTGTTTTTCGGCATGGCGGTAGGGGTCTTCAAGAAGGCCCACCTCAACATCGACGTCCTTGTCCAGGTCCTGCCTCCGCGGCTCAAGCCATGGTTCGATCTTCTGTCCAACATCGTGGTCTGCACCTTTCTGACCGTGGTGCTGCGGTACAGCTTTTCCTTCATGACGGCCAATGCCGACCAGGTGACCCCCTACCTCCTTTTCCCCATGAGCTATGTGTACATGGTCATCCCCTTTACGGTAGGCTTTATGGTCCTCTTTCTGGCGCTGGATACGGTGAAGCTCCTGGGGACTATGGCAGGAAGAGGGAACGGCTCCTCTTCCGCCGGGAGGTGACGGGCCATGCTCTGGATAGCCGGCCTGTTCGGCGTTTTCCTGCTGGGAATTCCCATCTCCTTCTCCCTGGGGGCCACGACCCTCGCAGGGCTGCTCGGCATGGGGCTGCCCCTTGAAGTCATTGTCCAGCGGATGTTTACGGGCATCGATAACTTCGCCTTCGTGGCCATCCCCCTGTTCATCCTCGCGGGCAACCTGATGGCCGTGGGCGGTATTTCGAAGCGGATCACCACCTTTTCCGAAGCCCTGGTGGGGCACTGGCCCGGCGGGCTCGGCATGGTGGCCATCGTGGCCTCCATGATCTTCGCGGCGGTCACTGGCTCCGCCATAGCGGCCACGGCGGCCATCGGCGCCCTGCTCATCAGCGAGATGATCTCCAAGGGGTATTCCCGGGCCTATTCGGCATCCCTGGTGGCCACGGCGGGATCCATAGGGCCCATCATCCCGCCGAGCATCCCCCTGGTGGTGTACGGCGTCATCGTGGGCAGCTCCATCGCGAAGCTGTTCATGGGCGGCGTCATTCCCGGTCTTCTCATGGGCTTTTTCCTCATGGTCGCCAACTGGCTCATCAGCAAACGGAGGGGCTACGTGGGACGGGAAAAGCGGGCCTCGGCGGCGGAACTCCGCCAGGGCCTCAAGGATGCCGTCCTCGCCCTTCTCATGCCGGTGATCATCATCGGCGGCATCGTGGGGGGCATCTTCACCCCCACCGAGTCGGCTGCCATCGCGGTAGCCTACGCCCTTCTCCTCGGCGGGCTCGTCTACAGGGAACTCTCCTGGAAGAAGATCGCCCACGCCTTTATCGAGGCGGCCATAACCAACGGGGTCATTCTCACGGTGCTCATGACGGCGAGCCTCTTCATCTGGTTCATGACGGTGAAGATGATCCCCCAGTCCATCACCCAGAGCCTGCTCCAGGTCATCGACACCAAGTGGGGCGCCCTGATGGTGATGAACATCATTCTGCTCATCGCCGGAACCTTCATCGACACCACCAGCGCCCTCACCATTTTCGTTCCCCTCTTCCTTCCCCTGGTGAAGACCTTCGGCATCGACCTGATCCATTTCGGCGTCATGGTGGCGGTGAACCTGACCATCGGCATGTGCACCCCGCCCCTGGGAGTGTGTCTCTTCGTTTCCTGCGAGATTGCAGGCACCTCCCTCCGGGAGATGTTCAGGGACCTGGTGATCATGCTCATACCCCTGCTGATCCTGCTGCTGCTCATAACCTACGTCCCCGCCGTGGTGACATGGCTGCCCGATTTCCTCGGGCTCTGATTTATCCATAAGGAGGATTGTCATGGCAAAACCGGAGATGGAGTTTACCGATACCCTGCCCCTGGGACAGTGGAGACAGGTGGAGGGAGCGGAAAAAGGGGTGTTTGAAAAGATCCTTTCCTGGGACCCCGATACGGGGAACCTGACCCGACTGGTGAAGTTCGCCTCGGGCGTGCGGATCCCGAAGACCCAGGTCCACGATTTCTGCGAGGAGGTGTTCATCCTCGAAGGGTACATGGTGGACACGGCGAAAAAACTGACCGCCCCTTCCGGGTATTACGCCTGCAGGCCGGTGGGCATGATCCACGGCCCATACGAGGTTCCGGTCTCGTGCCTCTGCTTCGAGACCAGGTACCAGGATCCGGCCCGTCCGCTGAACCCCGGCTGCTCCCTGTACGGGATGAAACCGGAATAACCGGCCGAACCGCCCCGGATTTTTTCGGGGCGGTTGTTTTTTCTCAGCGTTCGTCCTTACGCATGTTTTTCTTCCCGGCGCACCGTATAATAGAAAAAAAGGAAACTCTGCATTGAAAGGACGGACGCTCATGGCCCGGAAACGGTACCAGCACGAACTGGAGCTGCGCCAGTTCACCCTTGAAGATTATGACGAAGTGAAGCGGATAATGGACAGAATATACCCGAAAATGGGAGGAGCCTGGACCAGGGAACAGTTCAGGTCGATGATCACCCGCTTTCCCGAGGGGCAGCTCTGTATCGAGGACAAGGGCAGGGTGGTGGCCGGAGCCTTTTCCCTCGTCATAGACTATTCCCGCTTCGGCGACAGGCACACCTACAATGAGGTCGTCGGCGACGGCACCCTGAAAAACCATGATCCGGAAGGGGATTTCCTCTACGGCATCGACATCTTCGTCTCCCCCGACTACAGGGAGAAACGGCTCGGCAGACGTCTCTACGACGCCAGGAAGGAACTCTGCGAAACCCTGAACCTCAAGGGGATCATCATCGGAGGCCGGATTCCCGGCTATGCCGAATGGGCGGACAAAAAAACCCCCCAGCAGTACCTCCGCATGGTAAACAACCGGGAGATCTCCGACCCCGTCCTCACGTTCCAGGTCAGCAACGACTTCCACTACAAGAAGATGGTGGAAAACTACTGGCCGGAGGATTACAGCTCCAAGGGATACGGCGTCATCATGGAGTGGAACAACATCTATTACGAGGAGCGGAAGAGGCTCATCTCCAAGGTGAAGACCTACATGCGCCTCGGGGTCGTCCAGTGGCAGATGCGGAGCTTCGAGTCCTTCGAGGACTTTCTGCAGCAGGTGGAGTTTTTCGTGGACACCCAGGCCGGGTACAATACGGACCTCATGCTCTTCCCCGAACTGTTCAACGCCCCTCTGTTGGCCCAGTTCGACCAGGAGGACCCGGCAGAGGCCATGCGGTCCCTGGCGGGGTACACGGCGGAACTCCGGAAGAGCCTTGTGGAGATGGCGGTCTCCTACAACATCAACATCGTGTCGGGGAGCGTGCCTGAGCTCAGGAACAACCGGCTGTACAACGTCTCCTTCCTCTGCAGGAGGGACGGCACCTGGGACCAGCAGTACAAGCTCCATATCACTCCTGACGAGTACCGGTACTGGGGCCTCCAGGGAGGACACGACCTCCGGGTCTTCCAGACGGACGTGGGGAAGGTGGGCATCCTCATCTGCTACGACGTGGAATTTCCCGAGCTCTCCCGGTACCTGGCCATCAAGGGAATGGACATTCTGCTCATCCCCTTCTGGACGGACACCAAGAACGCCTACCTCAGGGTGCGGCGCTGCGCCCAGTCCCGGGCCATCGAGAACGAATGCTACGTGGCCATCGCCGGGAGCGTGGGGAACATCCCCAAGGTGGAGAACATGGACATCCAGTACGCCCAGTCCGCCATCTTCACCCCTTCGGACTTCGCCTTTCCCCACGACGCCGTGGCGGCGGAGGCGACTCCTAATACAGAAATGGCCCTCATCGCCGACCTCGACGTGGAGCTCCTGAAGGAACTCCGGCTCCAGGGAAGCGTCCGGAACCTGTCAAGCCGCCGGACGGACCTGTACTGGATCGACTGGCTGAAGGAAAAGGAACGGGAAGAGGAAGAGTAGCGAAAAAGGGCGGGCCCGGAAGGCCCGCCCTTTGTACGATGTGTCCCTATTATTCCGCCATGCTCCCGAGGTGCCTGGCAAGGAAGCGCTCCATGGCGCGGTAGAAGTCGAACCGGTTCTCTTCATTGAGAAAACCGTGTCCTTCGTTGTCCTTTACCATGTACTCCACGTCCACTCCCCGCGCGCGGAGGGCTTCCACGATCTGGTCCGATTCCGCCTTCTTGACCCGGGGGTCGTTGGCGCCCTGGGCCACGAAGAGGGGAGCCCGGATCCTGTCTGCGTGAAAGACCGGGGAAACGGATTTCAGCAGGTCCCTGTCCTTCTCCGGGTGGCCGATCTGCTCGTAGAGCATCTGGCGGCCGAGTTCCCAGTAGGGAGGTATCGTCTCCAGGAGGGTGAAGATATTGGATACCCCTACGTAGTCCACGCCGCAGGCGTAGATCTCCGGCGTGAAGGCCAGCCCCGCGAGGACGGCGTACCCCCCGTAGGAGCCGCCGTAGATGCCGATTCTTTCCGGATCTGCGATTTCCTGGTCAATGAGCCATTGTACGCCGTCGGTGATGTCGTCCTGCATGGCCCGTCCCCACTGTTTGAAGCCCGCTTCCCAGAAAGCCCGTCCGTAACCCGTGGAGCCCCGGAAGTTCATCTGGAGCACGGCGAGTCCACGGTTTGCGAGGAACTGGGTTTCGCTGTCGTATCCCCAGGTGTCCCGGGCCCACGGTCCGCCGTGGGGGTTGATCACCACGGGGAGGTTTCTGCCGTCACTCCCGGCGGGGAGGGTGAGATACCCGTGGATGGTCAGCCCGTCCCGGGCTGTGTACTGCACCGGTTTCATGGGGGCGAGTTTCTCCTCGGGCAGCCAGGGAGTGAGGTCGGCGAGTTTCCGGAAGTCCTTCGTCTTCATGTCGTAAAAGTAATAGGTCCCCTGGGTCCGGTCGCTCCCGGCGTGGAGGAGAGCCCTGTCTTCCTCTTTGTTCATGGATGTCACGGTGACCACGTATCCGGGGAGCCGGGACTCGAGCTCCTTCTGGAGTTCCGCCCGCTCTTCGTCGAAGAAATGGTACCGGAACCGGTCGGTGGTGTACCCCGTTCCCGTGATCACTTTCCTTTTCTTCGACCGGAACAGGGCGTACACGTCCACCTCGGGGTGCTCGAAAATGAGCTCCTCGTTTTCCGCCTTTTCGGGGTTGAAGACGAAGATGGCGGAGGTATTCCTTCCCAGGTTGGAGGCAACGTAGAGCTTTTTGTTGTCGAAGGTGAAGAAGAGAGGAGACACGCTCTCCCGAAAGTCGGTGGTGAGGAGCGTCCGGAAGGGGTAATCCTCCCTGTCGCGATAGAGGAGGGACCGGTTGACCCCGTCGGTCCGGATGGCCACCCTGAGCTTCCCCTCGTGGTCGGTCATCCATCCCTCGATGTCCCCGGGGTTTTCCTCGATGAGAGTCAGTTTCCCGGAGGCGATGTTCAGCCTGTAGACATCGAAGAGCCGGGGATCCCTCCGGTTCATTCCGATGAGAACCTCGTCCTCGATCTCCTCCAGGCGGTCCACGATGGAAACCCGTACCTCCTTGAAGGGAGTCAGGTCCCTCGCTTCGGAACCCAGTGCGTCCACGGCGTAGAGGTGGTAGTTCTCGTCCCCGCCCGAGTCCTGCAGGTAGAGAATCCGGTCGTTCCCTGCCCAGAAGTAGGCCAGGATGTCTCTCTCCGTCGCCGACGTAATGCGCGTTGCCGTTTCCTCTCCGACATTCTGCACAAAGATGTTCATTCTTCGTTCCCATGAAGCGCGGTACGATATGCGCGTCCCGTCGGGGGATATCTGGAATCCGCTCCTTTCGGGATTCCGGAAGAAATCCTCCATGGGGATGAGCCCGCCGGCCGCACGGGCCGGAGAGGGGAGAAGGGAGAGAGCCAGAAGAGCCGCCGTTCCCAGAAGTATGGATTTCATCATCGCTTATTCCCCCATGATCTTGACGACCACGCGCTTTCTGCGCCTGCCGTCGAATTCAGCATAGAAACACTGTTCCCAGGGTCCGAGATCGAGTTTTCCGCCTGTCACCGGCAGAATCGCCTGGTGGTGGACCATGATCCGCTTCAGGTGAGCGTCCCCGTTGTCCTCCCCCGTGCTGTGGTGGGCGTAGGACGGATCTTCGGGGGCTGTTTTCTCGAGCCACTCCATAATATCCCCGTGAAGTCCCGTTTCATCATCGTTCACGATGATTCCGGCGGTGATGTGCATGGCCGATACAAGCATCATCCCGTCCGAAACGCCGCTTCGCCCGAGAATCTGCTCAAGCTTCGGCGTGATGCGGACCAGTTCCTTTCGTTTCTTCGTTTCGAACCACAGATATTCCGTATGAATTCTCATTGAATGCCCCCTTTCCCGATTGTAGGATGCAGGGATATGGTAGCATAAATACCGCAGCGGAAAAAACCGGCGGACGGTTTTGCCGGAAGGGCTCCGCGAAAGGGAGGTCAGGCCCGTGAAACACTGCCCGCAGAGCGGAAATGAAGAACAGCTCTTTCCCGGAGAGGACGTGGTCTCCTTTCTCCTCTCCTATATAGGGGAAACGGACGACATCGTGACCGTCAAAGACAAGGACCTGGTCATTCGCTATCTCAACCGGGCCGGGGCGGCCTTCCTCGGGGTTTCCCCGGGAGAAGGTGCGGGCTGCAGATGCTTCGAACTGCTCGGAAGGCAGGATCCCTGCATCGGATGCCTTTCCGGACTGGCGGCGGAAACGGGGATGTTCCAGTTTCGGGAAGTGTTCATTCCGGAGAGAAATACATGGTTCGAGGTGAAGAGCTGGCCGGTCAAGAACGCCGCCGGGGAAACGGCGGCCGTGGTGGAGATCCTGCGGGACTGCTCGGAAAGAAAAAGGGCGGAGGAGGAACTTGCGGCGGCGGTGGTCTCACTTGAGGGAAAGAACAGGGAGCTGGAGGAGGAGAGGAAACGGGCCGAAAGCCTGGTCGCGGAAGCCGGGAGGGCTGAGCGGGTGAAAAGCGCCTTCCTGGCGAACATGAGCCACGAGATCCGCACTCCGCTGAACGGAATTCTCGGGATGACCGACCTTCTTCTGGATTCTCCCATGTCCGGGGAGCAGGAAGAATACGCCGAGACCGTACGGAGGAGCGCCGAGCACCTGCTGTCGCTGGTGGATGATATCCTCGACCTCTCGAAGCTGGAGGCGGGAAAGGTTGAACTTGAATCGGTCCCCTTCGACCTGAGGGAGATGATGGAGGACCTCGTCACCGAGGCGGCGGTCCGGGGAAGGGAAAAGGGCCTCGATACGGTGTTTTCCGTGGATCCGTCCATTCCGTCCATCCTGCGGGGCGACCCGCTGCGTACCCGGCAGATACTGGGCAACCTTCTCGGGAACGCCGTGAAGTTCACGCTCTCGGGGCATGTAAGGCTGGACGTCTCTCCCGTGGAGCCGGGACTCACGGGACTCGTGCTCCGCTTTGCCGTTTCCGATACGGGCATCGGTGTTTCTGAAAACAGCCTGCCTACCCTCTTTCAGCCTTTTTCCCAGGGGGATCCTTCCACGACCCGGCGGTTCGGGGGGACGGGGCTCGGCCTTTCCATCTGCAGGGGGCTCGCGGAGGCCATGGGAGGATCTCTGGGAATGACCCCGCGAAGCGGAGGCGGATCAGTTTTCTGGTGTGAGCTGCCCTTCGGGAGGGTGCCGTTCGGTGATGCGGAAGATCTGCCGGTAGACCAGCGCCTCCTGGGGTTTCCAGTGATCGTGGCGGGAAGCGGGGCCTCCTGGCCGGCTGAAGTGTCAGCCCAGGCGGGGGCGTGGCTCTGCTCCGTCCAGAGCGCGGACAGCCCGGAGGAATTGAGGAGTCTGCTCGAGAAGCGGACAGGGAGATCCGGGGAGGGGCGGTGCGCCGTTTTTCTGGACGGAGAGCGGCTGAGAGAGGCAGCGGGCTGGTCACCCTCAGCTCTTCCTGCGGATCTTCGGAGGGGGGTCCTGTTCTTCTCCGTGGATTCACCCGGGACAGCCAGGGAGACCGGTGATCTTCTCCGGGAGGGCCTTGCAGGCCGCATAACCAGTCCTGTGCGTCGGGCGGCCTTTCGTGAAGCCATTCTTTCGGCGTCTGAGCCTGACCGGGGAAAGAGGCAGGGGTTCCGGAACGCCGGTGAACCGGAAAGCAGCTATCGAAGCGGCATGCTTCCTGCCAGGGTTCTGCTCGCCGAAGACAGCCGGGTGAACAGAAAAGTTGCCGGGAGAATGCTGCAGAAGCTCGGCTGTTCGGTCAGGGCGGCGGCGGACGGGGATGAAGCCCTCCGTATGCTGGAAACGGAGACTTTTGACATCGTTCTCATGGACGTCCAGATGCCTGGAAAGGATGGCATTGAAGTCACCGCCCTCCTTCGGAGCCCGGAATGGACAGGACGCAACGGGGACGTTCCCGTGATCGCCATGACGGCTCATGCCCTGCCGGGAGACCGGGAGAAGTGTCTCGCCGCGGGCATGGACGATTATCTTCCGAAACCGGTCAGGTTCAGGGATCTCGAAGAAAAGCTCTCGGTTCACCTGTCCCGGCGCCCGAAGGAGGGTACTGCCGGGCCGGCGGAAGAAAACAACGGGGTGTACTGCAGAGAGGAAACAGTCCGGAGACTGCGCATCGACGGAGAGGAACTCGACGCCCTGGCAGAGGAATACCTACAGGATGCCCTTGACATCCTCGCTCTGTTGACAGGTGCGGAAGAGCGGGGGGACAGGAAAGCGGCGGCGGAGGCTGTCCATACCCTGAAGGGGATGTCGGCCAACATAGGGGCGGAAAGAGTCCGGGCTGCGGCATGGAGAGCGGAAAAATCGTGGCGGGAGGAAGGGAGCGCCCCCGTGGCGGAAATCCTCCGGTCGGAGCTCCTGAGTTTCAGGAAAGTTCTCGACGAGATCAGGGAAAGGGGGTACGGGGATGAAAACCGATGAGCGGAGAAAAAAAATCGCCGCCGAGCTTTCCGGGGAAGGGGAAGCGATCACGGGAGGCGACCTGGCTTCCCGGTTCGGGGTCAGCAGGCAGGTGATCGTCCAGGACATGGCGGTGCTCAGGGCGGAAGGTCTTCCGGTTGTGGCGACTCCCAGGGGCTATATCCTGCTGCGTCCCGAAAGCACGGGCAGGCTCGTGAAGACGGTGGTCACAAGGCACAGGGATTACGAATCCATGGAGGAAGAACTCCTGATCATGGTGGGGTGCGGGGCGAAGGTGCTCAACGTCATAGTGGAGCATCCCCTCTACGGAGAAATCACCGGCAACCTCATGCTCTCCACTCCGGACGACGTGGCCCGTTTCATGGAGTCAATCAGGAAGAGCACGGGGGAACCTCTGTCCTCCCTGACGGGGGGCGTTCATCTCCACACCCTGGAAGTGGACGGCGAGGAGACATGGGAGCGGCTTCTCGCCGGACTCGGGGAAAAAAACTACTTGCCTGAGAGAATATAAAGGTGTATTCTTTACAGGTGACAAGACACCTGTAAAGGAAGTGGTCCAATGGCAGGAACGGCGTCTTCTCCTCTCCGGGGATACCTGATCAAGGTCTCAAACGGTATGGCCCTCGGTCTTTTTTCCTCCCTCATCATCGGTCTTATCCTACGGCAGTGCGGACAGCTGCTCTCCCTTCCCCACCTCGAACACTTCGGCCGTGTAGCCCAGCTCCTGATGGGCCCCGCCATTGGCGCTGGGGTGGCTTTTGCCGTCGGTGCTCCGCCCCTGGGTATTTTTTCCTCTCTTATCGCCGGGGCCGTAGGCGCAGGGACCTTCTCCGGACCTGTCGCTGCGGTTGGAGAACCTGTAGGCGCCCTTGTGGCCTCCTGGGCCGGCGCGGAAGTTTCCCGAAGGGTCGCAGGGAAGACGGGCGTGGATATCGTGCTCGTTCCCGCCGCCACCATAGTGGCCGGCAGTGCTGTGGGCGTGGTCGCCGGACCGGCAGTTGCCCGGATGATGTACTGGCTCGGCAGCGCCATAAACGCCGCCACCACCCTTCACCCCATCCCCATGGGGATGGTCCTCTCCGTGGCCATGGGGATTGTTCTTACCCTGCCCATCAGCAGCGCTGCCCTTTCCATCTCCCTGGGGCTTTCCGGCCTTGCCGCGGGAGCCTCCACAGTAGGGTGCTGCTGCCAGATGATCGGTTTTGCCGTGGCGAGTTTCCGGGAAAACGGCACGGGAGGGCTCATTGCCCAGGGACTGGGCACCTCCATGCTCCAGATTCCAAACATCATACGGAACCCCTGGATCTGGGTTCCCCCCACTGCGGCGGCAGCCGTGCTCGGTCCCTTTTCCACCGTGCTCTTCCGGATGGAGAACAGCTCCATCGGTGCCGGCATGGGAACCAGCGGCCTGGTGGGACAGGTCTCCACCCTTGATGTCATGGGGCCCTCTGCCTGGCCCGGGATCCTGCTGCTTCACTTCCTTCTCCCCGCCGTTCTTTCTCTTCTCTTCTCGGAAATACTCAGAAGGACGGGACACATCCGGCCCGGCGACATGAAGCTCGAAAAATAAAGGGGCAGCGGACGCTGCCCCTTTTCCGTATGTCCGCTCTTCGTGGAGGATCAGCCCAGCACAAGCACCCTCCGGGCCACTTCGAAGTAGAGCAGCAGGCCAAGGATGTCCACTACCGTGGTGATGAATGGACCGGACATGACCGCCGGGTCGATGTTCAGCTTTTTCGCAGCGAAGGGGAGAAAGGCTCCCACGAGGTTGCCCAGCATGACCACACCCACCACGGACGCCGCCACGGTGAGGGCCACGCCGTATCCCGTCCCCATGGTCCACGCCCGGATGGAGGCCAGCACCGCAAGGGATATCCCCAGGAGGAAGCCGGAGACGATCTCCTTCGAAATGACCCTGAAAAGGTCTTCCCTGACGATTTCCCCCACGGTAAAGCCCCGGATGACCAGCGTGGCGGCCTGGGTGCCCGTGTTGCCGCCGGTGCCGATGAGGAGGGGGATGAAGAAGGCGAGGGCCACCACGCTTTCGAGGACGAAGGAGTACCGTTCCAGGATGAAGGACGAGAAAAGCTGGGTGACGATGCAGACGAGCAGCCAGGTAAGCCGCTTGCGGGTGAGGGTCATGATCCCGGCATCCAGGTAGCTTTCGTCCACCGGCGAGATGCCCGCCATGCGCTCGAAGTCCTCGGTGGCCTCCTCCTGGACGATGTCCAGTATGTCGTCGAAGGTGAGGATTCCCACGAGACGGCTTTCCCTGTCCACCACCGGGATGGTCTGGAGGTCGTATTTCGACATGGTCTTCGCCGCTTCTTCCTGGTCGGTGTCCGTGGTGACGAAGACCGGCAGCCCGTCCATGAAGTCCGTGACGGGAGTGTCGGGGGAGGCGAGGATCAGGTCCTCGAGGTGCACCGTTCCCTTGAGCTTTCTCTCCGGGCTGACCACGAAGGAGGTATAGATGGTTTCCTTCTTCGCCGCCGTTGCCCGGATCCGGGCCAGGGCCTGGGAGGCGGTCATGGTCTCCTTCAGGTCGATGAACTCGGGAGTCATGATGCGCCCGGCGGAATCCGCCTGGTAGTTCAGAAGGGCATTGGCCAGTTTTCTTTCTTCGGGAGAAAGATGGGCCAGGAGTTTTTTTACTGTCTTGGCGGGAAGCTCGTCGAAAAGGGCCGTCCGGTCGTCGTCGGACATCTCCTCGATGATGGCTGCCACTTCCGTATCGGTGAAGCTCCCGAGAAGCTCTTCCCGTTCTGCCCCCTCGAGAAATTCGAAGACTTCTATGGCGATATCCTTGGGAAGAAGGCGGAAGAGGAAGACCCGCTCGGCAGGCGCCTTCTCCGCCAGGACTTCGGCGATGTCGGCGGGTTCCATGGTGCTCAGCAGTTCCTTCAGGCTCTTGAACTGCTTCCGTTCGAAGAGTTTTTCAACGCTTGCGAGAAGCTTGTTCTGGATGTCCTTCATGACCCTTCCCCCTGTCCCATGGCCTGTATGGAGGCGCTTCCGGGGAGGCGTCCTCCGTACCTTTCCTTTTCGTCGGTTGCTTGTCGCGGGATGTCCGGCGGAGAAACGCTCCCGGCATGCGCCGGAATTCCGCCGAAGGGAGGGCGGGCGGCGCTGCTACGTCGTTTCGAAACCCTGTGCAGGTTGCGGTCCACTATCCATGATGCCATCTCCTTGAAACGGGCCGGATTGGGATCAACGGGAAAAAACTATCACAAAGGGAAAGAAATGTCGAGGCAAAAGAGCCCGGAACGAGACATAGGGCCGGCCCGTAAAGGCCGGCCCGCTTTTGTCAGTCCACCTTGTTCCTGCTCTTCTTGAAATGGCCCGAAAAGGCCGGGATCATGAGAAGGATGGTGATGGCCCAGAGGAGCATGCAGAGGGGCCGTTCGAAGAAAATCATGGGGGAGCCTCCGGCCATGATGAGGGACTGGCCGAAGCCCAGCTCCGCTATGGGACCGAGGATGAGCCCGAGAACGAGGGCTCCCGTGGAGAATCCGCCTTTTTCCAGGAAGTAGCCGGCGACACCGAAGCCGATCATGAGCCACACATCGAACATGTTGTTGTTGATGGCGTAGCTGCCGATGACCGAAAGGATGGCAATGCCCGGAATCAGGAGCGCGTTTGGGGTCGATGTGACCTTCGCGAAATAGGGCGCCAGGTACAGCCCCAGGACGAGGAAGATCACGTTTGCGATAAAGAGCGAGAGAATGAACCCATAGGTCATGGCACCGTACTTGGAGAACAGCTCCGGCCCGGGGATGAGTCCCTGGATAAGGAGCCCTCCCATGAGAGCCGCAGCCACGCTGTTGCCGGGAATGCCCAGGGTGAGCAGGGGGATGAGGGATCCGCCCACGCAGCCGTTGTTGGCGCTTTCTGAGGCGGCCACTCCCTTGGGGTTTCCCTTGCCGAAGGTGTCCGAATCCCTGGCGCTCTGCTTCGCGAAGTTGTAGGAGATGAAAGCGGAAATGGTCGCACCGGCTCCGGGCAGCATGCCGACGATGGTCCCGATGATGCTTCCCTTCGTAATCGTTGGCCCGAGCCCCTTGGGAAGCCTGCTTCTCTTGATGGAGGCGATGGTATCGTTCAGGTCGTCAACGATATGGGTCTCCGCCGTCAGGTCCAGGATCTGGCTCACGGAAAAGAGGCCGATGAGGGCGGGCATGAAGGGGATGCCGTCGTAGAGGTCCACGACCCTGAAGGTGAAGCGCATATAGCCCGAGATGGGATCCATGCCGATGGTGGCCAGCACGAGGCCGAGAAATCCCGAGGTCAGCCCCTTGACCATGCTCCCCTTTGTCAGGGTGACGATGCTGGAAAGGCCCATGATGGCCAGGACGAAATATTCCGGAGGACCGAACCTGAGGGAGAACCTGGCCAGGGCGGGGGCCATGAGGAGCAGGGCCACGGTGGAGATGATGCCGCCCCAGAAACTGGCCCAGGTGGCCACGGTGAGCGCCGTGCCGCCTTTGCCCTGCTTCGTCATGGGGTAGCCGTCGAAGGCTGTGGCTGCTGCTGCGGGAGTGCCCGGCGTGGAGAGAAGGATGGAGGAAATGGCTCCGCCGTACATGCCTCCGCTGTAGACTCCGCCCATGAGGGCAAGGCCCATGAGAGGATTCATTCCGAAGGTCACCGGGATGAGCAGGGCCACGGCCATGGTGGCGGTGAGGCCCGGCATGGCGCCCACAATGATGCCCACCACAGTCCCGGAGAAAATGGCGAAGAGAACGCCGGGGTTCATAAGTTCCGAAAGTGCGGGCAGAAAGAATTCTGTCATGGTCTATTCCCCCCAGATGCCCATGGGTACGGGTACCCCAAGGAAATGAACGAACACGAGCCAGACGAAGCCCAGGATCAGGCCTGTGCCCAGGATAATGAAGAAGGGGCGCCGGAATCCGAGCATCCAGGACAGGGCGGCCATGAAAAGGGCGCTGGCCGGGAAAAAGCCGAGATAGGACGTTAGAATGCCATAGGCTGCCAGGGATACCACGGCCAGGGTGAAGTTTTTCGGTGAACGGACCCACCGGACATGGGAGTCGGGCGACGGTGTGTTCTGCAGGAGAAGGATCAGGGACAGCACCGCCAGCATTCCCGCCAGGAAAAAGATATACCGGGCCGCAGCCGCGGCCCGGTCGGGAAAGCTGTTTGCCCCAAGGAACAGGGCGGCGGAAAGTCCCAATCCTCCGGCCGCGAAGATACGGTTCATGGAAGATCGGGTCATGGAAAGAGCCCCGCCCTACCAGGGATCCTTCTCGTACGCCTTGTCGGTTACCACAAGAAGGTCTTCGAGATAGGCCTTGTACTCGCCGGGAGTCATCACGTTCATCTGGAGCTGTTCCTTGGCCGCCGCCTGGAATTCCTCGTCGGCAAGGACCTTCTCGAAGGTCTCCACGAGCATCTTAAGGGCATCCTCGGGAATGCCGGCGGGAGCGGCGAATCCCCTGGAGGAGTCGGAAATAACCTTATAACCCAGTTCTCCGAAGGTGGGAATCTCAGGCACGTTGGGGTGCCTCTTGGCCGTCATCATGGCCAGGACCCGGACTTCGCCGGCCTTGAGGTTCGATTCGATCTGGGAGAGGTTCATGAAGCCCATGGAAACGTGGCCGCCCATGACCGTGGCCTTGGCGTTGGAGGAACCCGTGGAGGGAACGCTCTTCACGGTGCAGCCCGTGGCCTCGTTGAACTGGGCGAGGGCGAAGGCATCGTCGCTGCCGGGACCGGACGTGGAGCCGGTGAGGGTTCCGGGGGCTGCCTTCTCGGCGTCGATGATGTCCTGAATGGAATTGAAGGGGCTGGAAGAGGGAACCACGAGGACGCCGGGGTCGGTGACAAAGTTGAACAGCATGGCGAAGTCACCGAGCGTGTACCTTGCCCGCTTGGCGGACATGTGGGCCGTCAGGTGGGGCGTGTAGAGGGTACCGATGGTGTAGCCGTCCTTCCTCGCCCTGGCGAGGGCGTCAAATCCCCTCTGGCCGCCTGCGCCGTCGATGTTGTTGATAACGAAGGGCTGGGGGAAATGCTTCTCGGCGAACTTGGCGAAGAGTCTCGCCATGGTGTCGGTGCCGCCTCCCGCATTGGAGGCCACGATGATGGTGACAGCCTTCGTCGGGTATTCAGCTGCGAGGGCTGCCCCCGCTCCGAGGGCAAGGCACAGTACGAGGATAGCCAGAATTGCTTTTTTCATGTTCTCGTCTCCTTTCTGAAGTGGGTTCCCTTGATCAGTGTTTCCGTGTCGTTTCCCGGCGTTCAGCCTCCTTTGTTTTCGGAGAGGGCTTTTCTCTTCTCCTCGAGAAGGGGTTTCAGCCGTTCTCCCTTGACCATGAAGAATACCCGTTCCGCCACGTTGGTGGCGTGATCGCCTATCCTGGCGAGATGCCGCGCCACCCAGAGAAGCCCGGCGGCGCACTGGGCGGTGGCCTGGTCTCCCTCGGGCTTGTTGCCTATGATGAGAAGAAGTTCGTCGAAAATGTTCTCGTAGAGGATATCAAGCTCCTCGTCCCTGAAGCAGATGCCCTCGGCAAGGGCGGTGTCGTTCTCTTCGAAGGCCTTGAGGGAATCGGCCACCATCTCGGTGGCGATGACCTTCATCTTCGGTATGTCCACCAGGGGCTTCAGAAGAGGATACCGGTTCAGGACCTTCGCCTTTTTCGCGATGTTCACGCCCTGGTCGCCGATGCGTTCAAGGTCGGTGATGATCTTCAGGACGGCGAAGACGAACCTGAGATCCTCCCGGACGGGCTGACGCATGGCAATGGAGCTGAGGCACTCCTGGTCGATGGATGCCTCGAGATCATCTATGGCGTCGTCCGACCGGATGACTTCGTCCGCCAGGGCGTCGTTCCGCTCTTCCAGCGAGCGGACGGCGCTGGAGAAGGCCCCGCTCGCCATGGACCCCATCTCGCGGACCATGGAAAGGATTTTCGCCCTATCGGCAGAATACAGAAGGGATTCAACCTTCCCGTTTTTCTTCCAGAACATCTCTGCAGTCCCTCCCTCGTCGGTACAGCCTGCCTGCGGGAAGCGTCTTTTCTTTCCGGGCGCCCCGTGGGGGCCCTTGCCTTGTAAGCGGGGGAAAAGTCCACAGCGAGGTTACAGGCGTGTAACGATAATGTTACAAACTACGACATACCGGGAAGATTGTCAAGAAGCGGATCCCTGCCTAAATCCGCAGCTTTTCCTGGCAGAGGGAGTGTCGCCGGGCATAAGGTGAATTCGCCCCCAGGGGCGAAGAGATGATCCCCTGGGGGACAGCGCCCGGACCGAGAAACCGACATGGATGTCGGTTTCAGGTGCAGTTGTCAAGGATGACAATCTGCACCGACGGCCCAAGCGAGCACCGGTGACGCTCCCCGCTGCCTGCGGATTTAGGCCCTGATTTTCCTGAGGCGGAGGGTTAACCTCCCGGTTTCTCATCATTTTTCTCTATGGTAGAATCGTTCCTGTGCCACATTGGAAAAGAACAAAAGAGAACACGCCGGAGGAGAAAATAATGAAAAGAATGTTCGTGCGGTGCGTCATAAAGGGAAAAAGGGAAACGGGCCTGGTGGAGAACGGCATTATTTACCGCCTGGAAGGGGATATGTTCGGTGAATATACCCGGGGGCCCGCCCTCGGGTCAGTGGACGAAGCCGAGCATTTCCTTCCCCCCGTGGAGCCGTCCAAGGTCGCCGCGGTGGGACTCAACTACAGGGACCACGCCATTGAGGTGGGGCTTCCCATCCCCGGGGAACCCCTCCTGTTCCTGAAGCCTTCCACCACGGTCATCGCCCACGGAGATCCCGTGGTCTACCCCGGGCACATGTCGGAGCGGGTGGACTACGAGGCCGAGCTCGCCGTCGTCATAGGAAGAAAGTGCTCCTCCGTGGAGCCCGGTGAGACAAAGGACTGCATCCTGGGCTACACCTGCGCCAACGACGTTACGGCCCGGGATCTCCAGTCCAGGGACGGCCAGTGGACCCGGTCCAAGTCCTTCGACACCTTCTGCCCCCTGGGACCGTGGATCGTCGCCGGCATCGACCCCGCCGATCTCGAAATAGGCATGTTCCTCAACGGGAAACAGGTCCAGCACTCCAGGACCAGCAACTTCATCTTTCCCGTGGACATTCTGGTAAGCCACATCTCGAAAGTCATGACCCTTCTGCCGGGCGACGTGATCATCACCGGCACCCCGTCCGGCATTGGCCCGGTGAAAAGGGGAGATGTCATGCAGGTGAAGATCGAAGGGATCGGGACCCTGGAAAACGTGGTGGAGTAGCGGGGGGCGAAACAACCTTCCGCCATGGGGCTTATGCTGCAGAAAGTCCCCGCCGGCTGACCGGCGGGGACTTTGGCTATCGTACATTGAAGCTGCATATTTTGGAAAAATGGCGGAGGGCAGAGGATTCGAACCCCTGGGGCTTTCGCCCAGCTGATTTCAAGTCAGCCACCATAGACCACTCGGACAGCCCTCCGCGGAACGAGGAGATTATACATGTATTTTCCGTTGTTGCCAACGGATGAAGGGGCGGCGCCTGCGAAAGCTGCGGAGAGTATAATGAACGGGAGTGGACCGATTTTTCCTGAGAGGTGATTCCTGGTGAAAAAAGAAGAAATTCTCGAGAGGTTTGTGTGCACCCCGTCCCGGGTGGCCGTGGTGGGAGCGTCGCCGAAGGAGGACCGCCCGGTGTTCCGGGTGATGAACTATCTTGCCGGGGCCGGCTTCACTCTCTTCCCCGTGAACCCGGGGTATGCCGGAACCGAGATCCTTGGACGCCCCTGTGCCGCCGGGCTCGAATTTCTCGAAGGTGGAGTGGACGTGGTCGCCCTGTTCCTTTCGGCGAAACAGCAGGGGAATGTGGCGGCAGATCTGGAGAAGCTGCCCTCACGGCCCGTGGTCTGGTTCCAGCCGGGTGCGGAGAATGAAGATCTCGCCGCGGAACTGGAGCGGAAAGGATACGATGTAGTGCCGTCCGACTGTCTGATGGCCGACCACATGAACAAATGCAGGTGAGAATTATTTTGTGCTTCTGACGCCATCGGAATGATAAAAATTTCTTGCCCCAGGGTGCGAATTTATATATAATTACAGAAAAGACCGCACTTGCCTCCCTAACTCCTGAGTATTCCCCACAGCCTTTCCCTGGGAGGCAGAAATCCGCACCGCAGAGGAGGTAATTCCGATGTCCTCCGAATACCCGTACACCCTCAGGGTCCGGTACGGCGATACCGACCAGATGGGAGTCGCCTATTACGCCAATTATCTCTACTGGTTCGAGGTGGGCCGGACTGAATTCTGCCGGGCCCACGGAAAGTCCTACGCCGACTGGGAGGGAGAGGGCATTTTCCTTCCCGTGGTGGAATCCCACTGCCGCTATAAGCATCCTGCCCGGTACGAGGACGAGATCACCATCTTCACGAAAATCGCCGAGGTGAAGATATCGTCCGTAATCTTCGAATGCCGCATTGAACGGGCCTCCGACGGCAAACCCCTCGCCTCGGGATGGACCCGCCATGCCTTCGTGGACCGGAACGGAAGGCTTCTTAGAGGAGACAACCCCCTGCGCCGCTGGATCGAGGCGCTTGCGGGATGACGGAGGTGTCGCGTACAGTGAGCACGAAAGCCATACTTTTGGGAAACGAGGCAATCGCCAGGGGAATTGTTGAAGCGGGGTGTCTTGTGGCGTCCGCCTACCCGGGAACGCCGTCGTCCGAAATACTGCCTGCGGTGGCAAAGTTCGCCGACGAACTGGGCTCTCCCATGGCGGTCGAGTGGGGCGTGAACGAAAAGGTGGCCTTCGAGGTGGCCGCCGCCGCCTCCTTCACCGGTGCCCGCTCCTGTGCAGTCATGAAGCAGGTGGGGTTGAATGTGGCGGCCGATCCCTTCATGAGCGCCGCCCACTTTCAGCTCAAGGGCGGCATGCTTCTCGTCGTGGCCGATGACCCGGGGCCTCACAGCTCCCAGACGGAACAGGACAGCCGGTATTTCGCCATGTTCGCGAAGGTACCCTGTTTCGACCCCTGTTCCGCCGTCGAGGCGAAGGAAATGGTTTTCGACGCCTTTGACCTGTCCGAGCGGTTCGGCATCATTACCATTCTCCGTCCCACCGTGAGGGTGGACCACTGCCGCCAGGACGTGGAACTCGGGGAACTCCGCCCTCTGAAGGGGCAGGTGAAGTTCGACAAGGAGCCTTCCCGGTGGGTCTGCCTTCCCGCCAGCGTGAAGGTGAACCATCCCCGGCTGAACGCCAAGGTCGAGGAGATCCGGACCGCCTTCGAGAGCGAGTTCGGGAAGTACAACTACGAAGTTCCCTCCCGTGAGAAGAGCGTCCTGGGCATCGTGGCTTCCGGTGTGTGCTTCTCCGTGGTCAGCGACATCCTGAAGGGGTGGGGCCGGGAGGACGTGGCGGTGCTCAAGATCGGCACCCCCCACCCGCTTCCGGTGCAGATGGTGACTGATTTCATCTCGCGCCACCCGAAGGTGCTCTTCCTCGAGGAAACCTACCCGGTAATGGAAATGCAGCTTCCCGACAGAACGGGCATCCTCGGCAGGTGGAACGGTGTCGTACCGGGGGCCGGAGAGCTTCTTCCCGAGGTTATCGCGGGCATTCTCGCAAAGGTCCTCGGCATGGACCACACCGCCGGGGAAGCATCGCCCCTTCTCAGGGAAGCCCTGGAAGAGCTGAAGATAACTCCCCGGAAACCCATGCTCTGCCCGGGGTGCCCCCACAGGGCGAGCTACTTCTCCATCAGGCAGGCCCTGCCCAACGCGGTGAACCCCTCGGACATAGGCTGCTACACCCTCGGAGTGAACCAGAAGGCTGTGGATGCCGTGATGGACATGGGCGCTTCGGTGACCATGGGTTCCGGATTCTGGCTTGCCCACAAGGCCGCCGGGACGGAACGCCCCATCGTGAGCACCATCGGGGATTCCACGTTCTTCCACATGGGTATTCCCGGCCTCGTGAGCGCGGTCTACAACAGGCACGCCTTTGTCCTCGGAATACTGGACAACAGTACCACAGCCATGACGGGCGGACAGGCGAACCCGGCGGTGGGCGACAAGCTCAGGAAGGGCGACGAAGGCCGGAAGGTGGATATCGAGGCTGTCTGCAGGGGCTGCGGTGTGACCTTCGTCAGAACCATTGAAGCCTATGACGTCGCCTCCGGGAAAGAAGCCGTGAAGGAAGCATGGGAGCACGCCAAGTCCCGCTCGGAACCGGCGGTGATCATTTTCCGGCATCCCTGCATGCTCCTCCGCCCCCAGCAGGCTGTGGTCCAGGTGAAGGTGGATCCGGAGAAGTGTATCGGCTGCAAGTTCTGCATCAATTTCTTCAACTGCCCCGGCCTCGTCTTCGACGAGAAGAGGAGCAAGGCATACATCGACGAGCGGTTCTGCGTTTCCTGCGGGGTCTGCGTTTCCGTCTGTCCCCACGGGGCCATCGGGGAAAATTCCGGGGAGGGTGAATAGCATGCAGTATGTCATCGTGGGCATCGGCGGCCAGGGTATCCTTTTCGCAAGCAAGGTCCTCGGAAAGATCGCTCTCGAGCGGGGCGAATCCGTCATCGGCAGCGAGGTGCACGGCATGGCCCAGCGGGGCGGGTCGGTGATAAGCCACTTCAAGGTGGGGAATTACCGAAGCCCCCTCGTCATGGCAGGAGAGGCGGACATTCTCCTCGCCTTCGACCAGAACGAAGCGGTCCGAAACCTCCATTTCCTGAAGAAAAAGGGCAGTCTCGTGGTGAACGTCCACGATCGTATAGCCCTGGAAAACGCCTCACTCGCAGGGATGATCCGGGACAGGGAGATTTCCGTCCATTCCCTGGAGGGGTATGCTCTGCTGAAAGAGCACATGGGGGGCAACTTCCTCTTTCTCAACGTGCTCCTCATGGGGGCCATGTGCGGTGCCGGGGTGAGCGGCCTTTCCTTCGGGGAGGTTTCCCGGGCGGTGAAGGAGCTTTCTCCTCCCAAGTTCGAGGACGCCAACATGAAGGTCCTGGCTCTTGGAGCCGAGGCGATCCGCGGCGGGAGGTAGCCTTGAGATGTGCTGACAGGGGAGGCCGGTTCCGGCCTCCCCTTTTTCGGGACCGGGGCTTTTCACTGGCCGAACTCCTTGCTGTCCTCGCCATTTGCCTCGTCCTCGGAGGCGGCGCGTCTGTTGCTCTTGTCTCCTCCTTCGCGGGGGCGCCTTCCGACGAAACGGCGGTGCGGGAAGGCAAGTACGCCGCCCAGTGGCTCCAGCGGGTCTTCCACAAGGCCCTGCTTTCGGGCAGGTCCTTTGTTTTCAGGCTTTCTCCCTCGGTGCC
This sequence comes from Aminivibrio pyruvatiphilus, assembly GCF_004366815.1. NCBI lineage: Bacteria > Thermotogati > Synergistota > Synergistia > Synergistales > Aminobacteriaceae > Aminivibrio > Aminivibrio pyruvatiphilus. The sequence continues at coordinate 210,696 of NZ_SORI01000001.1, forward strand.
CCAGAAAAGGCTGAAGATACAGTGGGCTGACGGGAGCGAGGAAATTTATGACGGAAAGGGGCGCGTCTGGTTCACCAACCGCAGCGCCGTCATGGCTTTCTGCACGTACTCGCCGAAGTGGAACACCATTTCCCCGGCGTTCACCATAGAAGCCGGATCATCACCGGACCGGAGGCGCCCCCTGAAATACATCGTGGTCACTCCCTTCTGCAGGGTTTCCTACAGGGATGATCCTCCCCGGGATTGAAAGACACCTTCTTTCGGGGTATAAAGAGAAACCGGCGTTCCCGTTTTTTCAGGAGCGCACATCGGAAACGGAGGTTGTCCTGATGGCGGCAGCGGCAAAACCATGGTGGAGGGAGACGATCGAGACGGTGCTGTGGGCACTCGTCCTCGCTCTCGTGCTCCGTACGTTTGTTGTTCAGGCGTTCTGGATCCCCAGCGGGTCCATGATCCCCACTCTCGAGGTGGGCGACCGCGTCCTCGTGGCGAAATTCTGGTATCACTTCACTGAGCCGAAGCGCGGACAGCTTTTTGTCTTCAAGTATCCCGTGGACCCCAAGCGGGATTTCGTGAAAAGAATCATCGGCCTTCCGGGAGACGTGCTCGAAATCCGGGGCGGGCTGGTCTACGTCAACGGACAGCCTCTCCGGGAGGAGTACGTTAAGAACCATGATTCTTTCTCCCTGACGGCGGGCCCCGTTTTTGCGGAGGTTCCGGTGAAGATTCCGGAGGGCAGCTATTTCGCCATGGGGGACAACCGTCCGAACTCGCAGGACAGCCGGTTCTGGGGATTCGTACCGAAGCAGAACATCCGGGGACCGGTGTTTTTCCGATACTGGCCCCTGAACAGGATCGGGACGGTGGACTGATTGGGACGGACCGTCTGGTATCCCGGCCACATGGCGAAGGGAAAGCGAAAGCTTGCCGAACTCGCCGAAAAGCTGGATATCATTCTGGAGGTCCGGGACGCCCGGGCTCCCCTGGTGACGTCCTCTCCCCTGTCGGAAGAGCTCTCCCGGATCTGTCCGGTGGCCGTGGTGCTGTCGAAAAAGGACCTGGCCGACGAGAAGGGCACGGCACAATGGCTCTCCTGGTTCGCCTCTTCGGGCAGAAAGGCCTGGGCGGTAAACCTGCTCAAGCCGCGGATGGAGCAGGTACGGAAGGATTTAGCCCCCTTCGGACCCTCCCACAGGGAAGTCCGGCTCGCGGTGGTGGGCATACCGAACGTGGGTAAATCCATGTTCCTGAACGCCCTGGTGGGAAAATCCTCCGCCCAGGTGGGGGGCATTCCCGGAATCACCAGGGGAGTCTCGTGGTACAAGGGGAAGGGCTTCCTGGCGGTGGACTCACCGGGCATCCTCGACCCCCGGTCCGGCGACTCGGTCCAGCGGTGCCTCGCCTGGCTGGGGAGCAGCAAGTCGGAGGTGATCGGGGGGTATGACCTCATCGCCCTCGACCTGATCTCGGCACTCCGGAAGCGGAGCCTCTGGGCCATGGTGGAGGACAAGTGGGGCGTTCCCGCGCCCATGGAACTCTCCGGCGAGGAGATCCTTGAATCCCTGGGGCGAAGGCTCGGGTGCCTTGTCTCGGGAGGGGCCGTGGATATCCTCTCGGCGGGCCGCAAGTTCGTGGAGGCCTTTTCCACCGGCAGGCTCGGCCCGGTGACCCTGGAGCTTCCGGGGGACTCTCCATGGATCTGAGCCGGTGGGGAAGGGTCGCCGGGGCGGATGAAGCCGGACGGGGCCCCCTCGCCGGACCGGTAGTCGCCGCAGCGGCGGTTCTGACCCCTGCCCAGGAAGAGGAACTTCTCTCCCTTGGCCTCACCGATTCAAAGAAACTTACCCCCCGGAGGCGGGAATTCCTTTTTGAGCGGATGCTCATCCTGAAGGTCCAATGGCGGGCCCAGGCAGCCTCACCGGCCAGGATCGACGGAATGAACATCCTCAGGGCGTCTCTCTGGGCCATGGGGCGCAGCGTGGAGAAGCTTCCCCCGTGCTTCGACACGGTCATCGTGGACGGCACCTTCCCCCTTCCGGGGCTTGCCTTCCGCCAGGTTCCCCTTCCGAAGGCCGACAGCCTTGTCCCCGCCGCGGCGGCTGCTTCCGTGGCCGCCAAGGTGCTCCGGGACAGGGTCATGGATATTCTCGACGGCCTGTATCCCGGCTACGGCTTTCGAAAGCACAGGGGATACCCCACGGCGGCCCACAGAAAGGCCCTCGAGGCCCTCGGTCCCTCCCCCGTCCACAGGGCCAGCTTTACCTGGAGGGCACCCTGATGGCAGCCCAGGGCATCGGCGGCATCTCCGGCCCGTCGGTCCGGCCGGGCTTTCCCGAGGGGCAGACCCAGCCCCGGGTGGACGGCAGCCCCCGACAGCCTGGAACCCAGCTTCCCCGGATCGCCGACGGAACCCTGGTGAACGGCCTCGTCATGGAAGCCAGGGAGGAGGGATCCTACCTGGTCCGGGTGGCCGGGCAGGCCCTTCTTGCCCGGGCGAATCTGCCCCTTCTTCCGGGACAGCATTTCCGGGCCGTGTGGGACGCTTCCGGCGATATTCCGGTCCTCCGCCTCTCCGACGCGGAGGCGGCTCTTCTCGGAAAGCTCCCCGCAGGGGACAGGGAAATGGCCTCCGCCCTGTTGTCCCGGGGCCTTCCCCTCGACAGCCAGGCTCTCGCCTCCCTGAGAAGCGCCTGGGCGGGCATGGGCGGACAGCCGTCCCAGCTGGGCCCCCTCGCGGAACTCTGGGCTCGGGGTATTCCGCTCACAGCGGGCAACGTGCAGGTTCTCGCATGGTATTTCACCCTCGGCGAAAAAGACGCCGGTTCCCTGTGGAAAAGGGTACGGGATGAAATCCGCAGCAGGGCGGCCAGGGGGGAAAATCCGCTGGCCATCCTGAAGGAAATGACGGAGGGAGACGACGACCTGGCCGCCTTTCTCCGGGGGCATGCCCTGCTTTCCAGGCCGTCACGGGAAGGGATCGACCCGTCCCTCCTCGCGCCCGCCCTTCTTCCGGCGGGCGAAGGGGAAGGGGCCCTCACGGCACGGATCACCACCGGGGCGTGGAAACGGCAGGGAAAGTCTTTCTGGTCCATTTCCTTCGAGATGGAGGGTGACCGTATCGGCCCCGTCGGGGGGGACGTGGAGAGCGACGGCAAAAATCTCGGGGTTACCCTGAAGGCTGAACGGAACGAGACTTTCGAGGTTTTCCGCATGCGCCGCCATCTTCTGCGGCAGCAGCTCGGGGACCTTCCCCTGGCACTGCAGCATATCGCCGTGGCCCGGGGGCGGAGAGTGCCCCGGATTCCCGGCAGGGGGCTGGACATAACGGTATGAACGGAAAGGGAAAGAAGCGCCTTCAGGCGGCGGCGGTCCAGTACGACGAAAAGCATGACGACGCCCCGAGGGTAACCGCCTCGGGGAAGGGATACGTGGCGGAGAAAATCCTCGAGCTTGCCAGGGAGGCGGACGTTCCCGTGGTGGAGGACGCCGCCCTCGTGAGCGCCCTCATGGTGCTGGAGCTCGGCGAAGAGATCCCCGCGGAGCTCTACGAGGCCGTGGCCCGGATTCTCGCCTTCATCTACAAACTCGACAAAGGAGAAAAACCATGACGGCGGAACATCTCGAACGGGGGCGGCGGGGCGAGGAAATCGCCGCAGCCTACCTGGCTGACCTGGGGTGGAAGATACTCGACCGCAACGTGGTATTCCGGGGCGGAGAGCTTGACGTGGTGGCGCTCTCCGGCGGGGAGCTCGTGGTGGTGGAGGTCAGGACCCGCTCCGAGGGGTGGATGCAGCGGGGCGAGGAATCCGTGGGGCCCAGGAAGCTGGGGCGCCTCGTACGGGCCGGCAGGAGGTACGTGGAGGCCCGGGGGTGGGACGGGCCGTGGAGGATCGACATCCTCTCGGTGACCCTTCATCCAGGGAAGGACGCTTCGGTGGAGCGGTTCGAGGATGTCACGGCGGGGGCGTATCTCACGTGAATCCCGTCTGGGGCATCACCCTGAAGGGCATGGAGGCCCTGAGGGTTGAAGTGGAGGCGGAAATCACCGGGGGCCTGTTCGCCATCTCCATTGTCGGCCTGCCCGATACGGCGGTCCGGGAGTCGAAGGAACGGGTAAGGGCGGCCCTCCGCTCCCTCGGTCTTTCCGTCAGGGGGCGCGTTGCGGTGAACCTCGCGCCGGCGGACCTGCCGAAGGAGGGAGCGATCCTGGACCTTCCCATTGCCCTCGGCATTGCCGGAGCCATGGGAAGCATTCCGGAAGTCCCCAGGGCAATCTTTCTCGGCGAGCTGGCCCTGGACGGACGCCTCCGGGGCGTCCGGGGGGCCGTCGGCGCGGCCATTCTCGCCAGGGATACGGGAATTCCCCTCTTTGTACCCGCGGACAACGCAGACGAAGTCTCCCTGGTGGAGGGATGCGAAGCCTGGGGCGCCGAGAGCCTGGGCGACGTGATCGCCTTTCTTCGTGGGGAAAAAGACCTGGCTCCGGTGGTCCCTGCGGTTCCGGAGGCGGAGCCTGTCGTGGCCGACCCCGATTTCGCCGACATCCGGGGGCAGTCGGGGGCCAAGAGGGCCCTGGAAATTGCCGCCGCCGGGCATCACAACATCCTCTTCACCGGGGCACCGGGCAGCGGCAAGACCCTTCTTGCCCGGGCCCTCCGGGGAATCCTTCCCCCTCTGTCCCGGGAGGAGTTTCTCGAGGCCGCCCTTGTGCGGAGCACCCTGGGCATTCCCTTCGACCGGGGAATGCATCCCCCCTTCAGAACTGTCCATCATACGGCCAGCATCGTCTCCATCTGCGGGGGCGGCGCCACCCTTCGGCCAGGCGAGGTCAGCCTTGCCCACAGAGGGGTTCTGTTCCTCGACGAATTTCCCGAATTCCGCCGCGACCTCCTGGAAGCCCTCAGGCAGCCCCTGGAGGACGGACGGATCACCGTGAGCAGGGCGTCGGGCTCGGTGGCCTATCCCTGCAGGGTTCTTCTCGTGGCCGCGTGCAATCCATGCCCGTGCGGGTGGGACGGCGACCCCGTGGAGCGGTGCACCTGCTCGTCAGCGGAGCGGGAACGGTACCGGAGAAAGATTTCCGGCCCCATCCTCGACAGGATCGACCTTCACCTGGCTGTCCCCAGGCTGCTCCCGGAAGAACTTGTGGCGGTGGAGTCGGAGGGAGGAGAACCAAGCGCCGCCATTGCCGCGAGAGTGAGGGCGGCCAGGGAGATCCAGAGAAAGCGGTGGGCCGGAACAGGGTTCACCTGCAACGCCGAGCTGCCCGAACGGCTTGTGAAACGGGCCCTCTCCCTTTCTCCTGGTGTAAGGCCCTTTCTTGCGTCCATGGCGGAGCGTCTCCGCCTCTCAGGAAGGGGCATCAGCAGGGTCCTCAAGGTCTCCCGGACCATAGCGGACCTGGCGGGAAGCGGCGACGTGGAGGTGCCTCACGTGGCGGAGGCCATGGCCTACCGGGACGGAGGGGAAAACAGATGACAGGTGTCCTGAGAGTACTTCTGCTCCTTGCGGCGTCAGGAGGGTTTCCTCCGGTTCTCTGGGAATCCTTCAGGAAGGAGGATCTCCCGCCCGAGGCGTTTCTTGAGGAAGGACCCGGGCTGTGGGAACGGCTGGGATATTCCGAGACGGTCCGGAACAACCTTGCGCGGCTTGCCCTGGCCGGGTGGCCCGAGCGGGAGGAAGAGCGGGCCCGACGGGCCGGCGTACGGCTCGTTCCCTTCGATTCCAGGGATTATCCCCGGGGACTCGCCGGAACGCCCTCCGCCCCCCTGCTTCTGTACGTCAGGGGAAAATGGCCCGTTGCGGGGCCGTCCGCAGCCGTGGTGGGAACACGAAAATGCAGTTCCTATGGATGGCGGACTGCGGCGGAAATCGGCCGGGCGGTGGCAGGGGCCGGCGGAGTGGTGATCAGCGGCGGAGCCGCCGGCATCGACGGCGCCGCCCACGAAGGGTGCCTCGACGGAGGCGGCGCCACCATCGCTGTGCTCGGTACGGGAGTGGACATGGTCTATCCCCGGGGGCACGAAGGGCTCTTCGGCCGCATAGTCCGGGATGGAGGAGCCCTGGTCGCCGAGTATCCCCTCGGTTCTCCTCCCAGGCAGTGGCGTTTCCCCGAGAGGAACAGGATCATCGCCGGAATGGCCGATCGCCTGGTGGTGGTGGAGGCTCCGCTGAAAAGCGGCGCCATGAGTACCGCCCGCCATGCCCTGGAGGCCGGCAGGGAAGTCTGGGCCGTTCCGGGCAGGATTTCCGAGGAAGGGTGTGCCGGTTCGAACCGGCTGCTCTTTGACGGGGCCCAGCCCCTTGTCTCCGTGGCGGAGTTCGTCTCCGTGGCTTTCGGAAGACAGCTCGGCCTGTTTCCTCCCGGAGAGGAACGTCAAAAAACTCCTTCATTGACTGAAAAAGAGCAAAGAATTCTTTCCGTTCTAAAAAAATATGGAGAAAGAACTGTTGACAACCTCGCCGTTGAATGTACAATGTCTCCCGCTGACGTTTTTTCCTGCCTGGCCCTTCTGGCCGCGGCGGGGCACGTTTTCCCCTCTGGACCGGGGCGGTGGAGTGCCGTTCCCCGATAGACAAGACTGGATCGGAAAGGAAGAGCCTGGTGCCCAAATCACACAATACGGACCGAGCCCGCGGAGGCAGGCTGGTGGATTCGCTCCTCGTCCGCCGCGTTCTCCATGACTGCGAACGAAGATACCTCGCCCCCGAGGCGCAGGGAAGAATATACCGCTACATCGCCACCGAAGAGATCCCCCTCGAGATCACCGAGAGGGCCATCCAGGAGGCCGTGTCCCTCGGCGCCCTGAAAAACTCCGCCGTGGAGGCCTCCCTGTTCGAGGCCATCGTGGACGCCCTTCTTGACGACCGGTCCTTTGAGATTCCCGGCAGCCCCTCGGAGAAGATGTATCCTTCGAGCTGCTGGATCTGCTGAGAAGGCTCCATGGCGAAGGCAGGGAAAAAGGAAAAGACGGCACCGGACACGGCGCCCCTTTCCACTTCTGAAAAAAAGAAGACGGCGGTGACGGCCCCTTCCGCAGGCGGAAAGAAGACTTCCCCCGCCTCCGGGAAGAAACCGGCCGCAGGGAAATCCGCACCCGCCGGAGCGGCGAAAAAGGCGTCCCCTTCCGGCAGGAAGTCTCCGTCTGCCGGGACGGGCAGAAAAGCCTCTTCTGCCGGCAAAAAGACCACAGGAACGAAGAGCGTTCCCAAAGCACCGCGGCAGAAAACATCCGGACGGTCCGGGACAGCTTCCGCCCTCTCTGAGGCGGGGGCCGGAAAGTCCCTCGTCATCGTCGAATCCCCCACGAAAGCCAAAACCCTCACCAAGATCCTCGGGCCGAAATACGTGGTCAAGTCGAGCGTGGGGCATATCCGCGACCTGCCGAAAAGCAGGCTGGCCATCGATGTGGACAACGACTTCGCTCCCGAGTACATTCTCGTCAAGGGCAAGGCCAAGGTGAAGAACGAACTTGCAGGGCTGGCCCAGAAAGCCTCAAGGGTCATTCTCGCCTCGGACCCGGACCGCGAAGGGGAAGCCATCGCATGGCATCTCTGCGAACTGCTCGGCATCGACCCCTCATCCCCCTGCAGGGTCCGCTTCTACGAGATCACCCCAGGGGCCGTCCGGGAAGCGGTCAACAATCCCGAAGAAGTCAACATGAGCAAGGTGGAGGCCCAGCAGGCCCGCCGGATACTCGACAGGCTCGTGGGGTACACCCTGAGCCCGCTGCTGTGGAAAAAAATCCGGAGAGGCCTCTCTGCGGGAAGGGTGCAGTCCGTGGCCCTGGCCCTCATCTGTGCCCGGGAACGGGAGATCCGGGAGTTCGTTCCCAGGGCCTATTGGCTCGTCACCGTCACGGCAGCGGCGGACGACGGCAGGAAGTACGCGCTCCGGGCGGACAGCCTGGACGGGAAATCCCTCTGGAAAGAGGGCAAATCCCTTCTCATAGATTCCGAAGAGGTTGTGGAGGCCATACTCGGCGAGGTGGAGAAATTCCCCCTCACCGTGACCGATTTCAAGGTGAGGGAGAGCCTGAGGGCCGCCCCCGCACCCTTCAAGACGAGTACCCTCCAGCAGGAGGCCGCCCGAAGGAGCAGCCTGTCCCCCCGCAGAACCATGAGCATAGCCCAGGAACTTTTCGAGGGAGTCGCCATTCCGGGGAGGGGGCCCACCGGCCTGATCACCTACATGCGTACCGACAGCCTCAGGATAGCGCCCGAGGCCGTGGAGAAATGCAGGGCCTACATCGCCTCCTCCTTCGAGCCGTCGTACCTGCCTGAAAAGGAGAACGCCTATTCCGCCAAGGGCCGGTCCCAGGATGCCCACGAGGCCATCCGGCCGACGGACGTGACCATCACCCCCGAAAGCCTGGAGGGGATCCTCACTCCCGACCAGATGAAGCTCTATTCCCTCATCTGGCGGCGGTACGTGGCATCCCAGATGACCCCCGCCCGGGTGGCCAACGCCACCCTCGCCGCTTCCGCGGGCAGGGCGGGTTTCCGGCAGCTCGGGGAAACCCTGCTCTTTCCCGGGTGGAGCGCCGTGTGGCCCCTGGACCTCAAGGGAGAATCCCTCCTGCCGGCGGTCCGGGGAGAAGTGCTTGCCGTGGAGGGAACGGAAAAGGAACAGAAATTTACCCGTCCTCCGGCACGGTATTCCGAGGCCACCCTCATCAAGGTCCTCGAGGACGAGGGCGTCGGTCGGCCGTCCACCTACGCCTCCATCGTGGAGACACTCTATGACCGGGGGTACGTGATCCGCAACGAGGAGCGGCGGCTCCAGTCCACTCCCCTCGGGGAGACCGTGGACGAATTCCTGATGAAGTACTTCAACGGCGAAAGCCTCTCCTCCATCGTGGACACAGGGTTTACCGCCCGCATGGAGGAAAGCCTCGACGACGTGGAGGAGGGAAAGACCCCCTGGCTCTCCGTCCTCCGGGATTTCTGGAAAAATTTCACCGTCACCATGTCCGAGGCCGAAACCGCCCCGGCGGCTCAGCTCCCACCCCCGGAACCCATAGGGGAGGACTGCCCCGAGTGCGGCAAACCCCTTGTGCTGAAAAACGGACGCTTCGGCGAGTTCGTCGGCTGCAGCGGCTACCCTGAATGCCGGTTTACCCGTCCCGTCCTCGTCAAAACGGGGGCCGTATGCCCGAAGTGCGGCACGGGGGACGTGGTGAAGCGCAAAAGCAGGAAAGGGAAGCCGTTCTACGGCTGTTCACGCTACCCCGACTGCGATTTCGTCTCATGGAACCCCCCGTCGGGGAAGGACTGCCCCGAATGCGGCGCAGCCATGATGACCACAGGGCGGAAGGGCGGCGAGGAGTGCCCGAAATGCGGGTACGTGCCGCCGAGGGAGACCCGGGACGATGACTGACCGTACCGTATCCGTGGTCGGCGGAGGGCTTGCCGGGTCCGAAGCGGCCTGGATGCTCGCATGCCGGGGAATCCCCGTAACCCTGTACGAGATGCGCCCCCAGGCCACGACGCCGGCCCACAGGACGGACGGACTGGCGGAGGTGGTCTGCAGCAATTCCTTCGGGGCCGATTCCACCACCAGCCCTGCAGGGATTCTGAAGGAGGAGCTCCGCGGCCTCGGCAGCCTCATCCTGAAGTGTGCCGACGCCGCCCGGGTGCCTGCCGGGAAGGCCCTCGCCGTGGACAGGGACATCTTTTCCCGGCTGGTGACGGAGACCCTGGAGAAACATCCCCTCGTCACCGTGGTCAGAGAGGAATGCGTCTCCGTTCCGGAAGGGCCGGCGATCCTTGCCACGGGCCCTCTGACCTCGCCCGCCATGGCCGGGGAGATCCGCAGGATGGCCGGGGAGGAATACCTTTCCTTCTTCGATGCCGTCGCCCCGGTGGTGGAGGCGGACTCCATCGACATGACGAAGGCATTCCGCCTCGGCCGGTGGGGGCAGGAGGACGATTACATCAACTGTCCCTTCACCCGGGAGGAATACGAAGCCTTTATTTCCGCCCTGACCGGCGCCGAAAGAACCCTTCCCCACGATTTCGAGGACTCGCCCTCCTGGTTCGAGGGGTGCCTTCCCGTGGAGGTTATGGCCTCCCGGGGAACGGACACCCTCCGGTTCGGCCCCCTGCGGCCCGTGGGCCTTCCCCTCCCCGGAACGGGGGAAGAAGCCTGGGCAGTGGCCCAGCTCCGGCAGGACAACAGGGAAGGTACCCTCTACAATCTCGTAGGGTTCCAGACCAGCCTCCGGTGGGGCGAGCAGGAGCGGGTCTTCCGGATGATCCCGGGACTTGCCGATGCGGAATTCGCCCGCTTCGGCGTCATGCACCGGAACATCTACGTCAACGCCCCGGCAGTGCTGGACGGCCGTCTCCGGTTCCGGAACGGCCGGGAGGATCTCTTCCTGGCGGGTCAGATCACAGGCGTGGAAGGGTACATGGAAAGCACCGCCATGGGGTGCGTCGCGGCCCTCAACATGGCCGCCCTGCTCCTCGGAAAGCCGTTTCCCGAGTGGCCCCGGGAAACGGCCGCCGGTTCTCTCCTTCACTACCTGGGAGACGCCCTGGAGCGCCGTTTCCAGCCCATGAACGTCAACCTCGGCATCTTCCCCCCCCTGGGGAAAAAAGTCAGGAACAAGGCCCTGCGGTGCGAACAGGTCGCCCAGCGCGCACGGGAGGCCTTTGATCCCTTCCTTGCGGGCCTGGCGGAACTCGCGGGACCTGCCAGATAGCTCCACTTCCGATTTTTCTCTTAATTTTCTCTCCCAAAAGATGGGAAAAAAGAGATGCAGGAAAGAAAAACTCCGGTCAGGGACAGATTTTACATCACTGCCGAAAAAACATTAATTGATTCTTTTGAAAAATATCGAGAATCTAGAAAAAGATGCTAAAATATGCTTATGCAGGAAAAGATATCCGTTTCCCTTGACCAGTTTTTCGATCACCTCCGGTATGAAAAGGAGGCGTCGCCCCACACGGTGACCAATTACTCCGTGGACCTCGCCCAGTTCGCCGAGTTTCTCGAGGTGCAGGGGATAGAGTCCCCGGCGGAGGTGGACGGAAAGACCATACGGTCCTGGCTTCGGGAGATGATGGGCTACGGCTACGCGAAAACGTCGGCGGCCAGGAAGCTTTCCTCGGTCCGGAGCTGGTTCGCCTTCCTGTTTGACCGGGGGCTGATCTCCTCCGACCCCGCGAAGGGAATCCGGGGCCCGAAGCTCCCTTCCAGGCTGCCCCGGGCCCTCTCACGGGAGGACGCCTTCCGGCTGGTGGACGCTGGACAGCAGGGGGAGGATCCCCTCCGGGATACGGCTGTTCTTGAGCTTCTGTACGGCTGCGGCCTCCGGATCGCCGAGCTCGCCTCCCTGCGCTGGCAGGACGTGGACCTGGACGAACGGATGGTCCGGGTTCTCGGCAAAGGAAGCAAGGAACGGATTGTCCCCTTCGGGACGTGTGCGCTGAAAGCCCTCGGGAACTGGAGAGATTCGGGAGAGGGAAGCAGCGGGTTCGTCTTCCCCGGCCGGAGGGGAGGGGCAATTACGGTTCGGACGGTCCACCGGATCGTCCGGAGAGCGGCCCTGAAGGCAGGGGTGGCGAACGTGACGCCCCATGTTCTCCGGCACAGCTTCGCGACCCACCTCCTTGAGGGAGGCGCATCGCTCAGGGTCCTCCAGGAGCTTCTCGGGCACGAGAGCCTGCTCACCACCCAGCATTACCTCGCCGTCGGGGCGGATCACCTGCGGAAGAGCTATGAAATGGCCCACCCCCGGGCGAAAGGAGACAACGGAGATGTTCAAGGGAACGACGATAGTGTGTGTCCGCAGGAATGACATGGTGGCCATGGCCGGCGACGGCCAGGTGACCCTTGGAAACCAGATCATAAAGGCGGGAGCGAAAAAAGTCCGCCGGCTGCACAAGGGAACGGTCCTCGCCGGGTTCGCCGGGAGCACCGCCGATGCCATGACTCTCCTGGAGAGGTTCGAGAGCCGGCTTGAGGAGAATTCGGGAGACCTGATGCGGTCCGCCGTGTCGCTGGTGAAGGAATGGCGGACTGACAAGGCTCTGCGGAGGCTCGAAGCCCTCATGATCGTCGCCGACGCAAGGCTTACCCTGATGCTCTCCGGCGCGGGGGACATCCTGGAACCGGAGAACAACGTGGCTGCCATAGGATCGGGATCCGGTTACGCCCAGGCTGCGGCCCTCGCCTTTCTTGAAAGCGGGAGCCTGCTCCCGTCGCAGATTGCCCGGAGATCCATCGAAATCGCTTCGGAAATCTGCATATATACGGACAACATCGTCACAGTGGAGGCACTGGGAGAATGAACATGCAGGAGAATGACCGGTTCGACCTCACTCCGCGCCAGATCGTGGAGTACCTCGACCGGTATATCGTAGGACAGGAGAAGGCCAAGAAATCCGTGGCCATCGCCCTGAGAAACAGAATCCGGAGAAGGCGCCTTCCCGAAAATATCGCCAAGGAAGTGGCGCCGAAGAACATTCTCATGGTGGGACCCACCGGCGTGGGCAAGACCGAGATCGCCCGGCGCCTCGCCGACCTTGTGAAGGCCCCCTTCGTCAAGGTGGAGGCCACGAAGTTCACCGAGGTGGGCTATGTGGGACGGGACGTGGAATCCATCGTGAGGGACCTGGCCGAGACGGCCGTGGCCATGGTGAAGAAGCGGAAGATCGAGGACGTCCGGATTCCCGCCGCGGAGCGGGCGGAGCAGCGGCTGGCGGACGCCCTGCTGCCCCGGCCGGAGAAAAAAAGCGCCGTGCCCGATTTCATGCGCCTCTTCGGGGGCGGAGGCTCACCGGAAAAGGACCAGGAACGGGAAGATTCCCCCGAGGAGGAGAGGCTCCGGGATTCCACGCGGAAGAAGATCCTCGCCCTGCTCCGGGAGGGGAAGCTTGACGACCGGGAAGTGGAGATCGACGTCACCGAGAGCCAGTCGGTGGGAATTCCCCTTCTCGGAGGAGCCGGGATGGACTCCATGGGCATCAACATCGGTGACATGCTTGGCGGACTGATGCCCAAGAAGACGAAGCGCCGCAGGATGAAGGTCTCCGAGGCGCGGACCATGCTCGCCGCGGAAGAAGCGGAGAAGCTGGTGGACATGGACGCCGTCGTCCGGGAGGCCCTCGACAAGGCACAGGAAGAGGGAATCGTCTTTCTCGACGAGATCGACAAGGTGGTGGCAAGAGGCGGCACCGGCGGCCCCGACGTCAGCAGGGAGGGCGTGCAGCGGGATCTTCTGCCCATCGTGGAAGGTTCCCCGGTCCAGACCAAGTACGGTACGGTGAACACGGACCATATTCTTTTCATCAGCGCAGGGGCTTTCTCCAGCGTGAAGCCCTCGGACCTGGTGCCGGAACTGCAGGGCCGGTTCCCCATCCGGGTTGAGCTTCAGCCCCTGACAAGGGAGGACCTTGCCCGCATCCTGGTGGAGCCCGAAAACAGCCTGCTGAGGCAGTATACGGCCCTTCTCGCCACGGAAGGCGTACATCTGGACTTCACCCCCGGGGCGGTGGCCGAAATGGCCCGCCTGGCTGAGCGGATGAACGGCGAAATGGAAAACATCGGGGCCAGGAGGCTCCATGCCATGATAGAGCACCTTCTGGAGAACATCAGCTTCGGCGCCCCCGAGGAGGGGCAGGGCACGGTCTCCGTAACGCCCGAATTCGTTCGGGAGAGGCTGGAGCCCCTAATTTCGGACAGCGATATCAGAAGATATCTTCTGTAGATTACATTACATAATCCGGTACGGACAGTACGGACGGATACCATATCAGGAGGGATTTTGAGTGGCTACAAAGAAGAACAAAATAGTCGAAGAAGCAAAAGCGGCGGGACCTCATATGATCGATGAGGATCCGGGACTGAAGGATCTCCTCGAGAAAACGCGGCAGGTGGGCAGGGCCCTCCAGAGCCGCCGGGAAGGTACAAGGCCCGATTACAACAAGCTCGCCAAACTGCTGTGCGAGTTCTCCACGGCCAACGTGTACCTTATCAACAGGGAGGGCAAGATCCTCGGCCATTCCTGGATTTCCGAGTACCATTCCGAGGAAGTGTCCAACTTCATCGATAAGGGATATATGCCCGAGGTCTTCGTGGAGAAGATGAACCAGCACCGGGAGACCATGTTGAGCGAGACGGACGGCTACCTGTTCGACGACGCCAACGCCGACGCGCCCGAGAAGCACATGCTGTACATTCCCATTTACGGCGCTGCGGAGAGGCTCGGCACTCTGCTCCTCGTGCGGTTCTTCCAGCCCTTCTCCATGAGGGACCTCGTGCTTGCGGAGTACCTGGCCACCCTCGTGGGCATCGAAATTCTCCACGAGAGGACGAAGAACATCGAAGAACGGTCCAGGGAACGCCTCATCGTCCAGATGGCCATGAGGGCTCTCTCCTACTCGGAAGTGGAATCGGTGAAGCACATCATCAGCGAACTCGGCTCCTTCGAGGGCGTGGTCATCGCCAGCAAGGTGGCCGACCGGGTGGGCGTCACCAGGAGCGTCATCGTGAACGCCCTCCGGAAGCTGGAAAGTGCCGGCATCATCGAAAGCCGGAGCCTCGGCATGAAGGGAACCTTCATCAAGGTGCTCAGTCCTCTCTTCGTGGAAGAACTGGGAGTGCTGCAGAAAGACTGATTCAAGTCCGGGGGAAAGCCCGCCGAAACACACAGTAAGAACCGGGGCGGGAGGGAATGCGCCATGATGGGCGACTTCAACTGGAAAGTAATGGAGAAAAACCTCGAGGGGCTTTCGAAGCGCTTTGAAGCCACGTCGAGAAACATTGCCAACGCAAACACACCTGAGTTCGCCCGGCGGAACGTCTCCTTCGAGGACCAGCTCAGAGATCTCGTGGACGGTCCCCGGAGGCTCCCCATGACCGTTACGGACGAAGGTCATATCCCTTCGGGACCGCTGGCAGTGAGTTCTGTGATTCCCGAGGAGATCAAGGTGTACGACGAGAAATTCCGGCTTGACGGAAACAACGTGGATCCCGAAAGGGAGATGGCCGTCATGTCCCAGACGAGAATGGCCTACAATGCCATGACCCGTTTCGCCGCCAAGAAAAGCTCTCTGTACCGCCTGGTCATAGGAGGAAGATAGCCATGAGAATGTTCCGCGCCATCGACGTGTCAGGGAGCTCTCTCACAGCGCACAGACTCTGGCTCGACTCCATATCGGCGAACCTGGCGAACGTGAACACCACCCGGACCGCGGAAGGCGGCCCATACCGCAGAAAGGTGCCGGTCTTCGCCGAGATGCTCGACAAGACCATCGGCGGCTACGAGGACACCGGGGGAGTCCGGGTAGTGGAAATCGCCGAGGATGACACCCCTCCCCGGCTGGCCTACCAGCCCGACCACCCTGATGCGGACGAGGAAGGGTACGTTGCCTTCCCGAACGTGAACGTGGTCCGGGAAATGGCGGACATGCTCACCGCAAGCCGGGCCTACGAGGCAAACCTTGCGGTGGCCGACGCCGCCCGGAACATGTGGGCAGGGGCCCTGGAAATAATGCGGGGGTAGCATTTCCCCCGCTATCAATCGGGCAGCATATGGAAAGTTCTTGAATTCAAAGGACTTTCGGCTCATGGAACAACAGACGGGAGGCGCATGTATGCACCTCCCGTTTTTGTTATAAATGTCCCTGCTGTGTTAATATATGGCTGCACTATCGATATTGTCAGAAAAAAAGGAGGAGAGGGCCCCATGGGTTCGCTGAACATCGATCTTATGAAGCTCGCTTCACCCGCTGCGGTCCGCGGGCCGGAAGCGGTTCCCGCGAAGGACCGTTCTTCCGGCACGGGCCTTTCTTTTGAAGAACTTCTTCAGGATTCCATGAAGAGAGTAAACGATCTTCAGGTCGAATCCGACGGCCTGGTGAACAAGCTCGCCACGGGAGACGTGGATGACATTTCCAGGGTGGTCCTCGCTTCCCAGAGGGCCGAATTTGCCCTCAGAATGATCACCGAGGTCAGGAACAAACTGCTTGACGCCTACCAGCAACTTGGCCGGATGCCTGTGTAAGGGCTTTGTGAATGGACTGGTTCCGAAGGTTTTCCGCCCGTCTCGGACTCTTCTGGTCTTCCCTCAAGCCGTGGCAGAAACTCTCCATTGTCGGGGCGTCCATATTGGTGGTCTCTGCACTTGTCCTTGCCGTCTACTGGGCGGGCAAACCCTCCTATGAACCCCTTTTCACCGCTCTCGAGGTAGAAGACCAGTCGGCCATCGTGGCCTACCTCCGGGAAAACCGGATCGACTACAAGCTTGACCCGGCGGCGAACGCCATCCTCGTTCCACGGGACATCGTGTACGAAACCCGCCTCAGCCTGGCCCAGGGCGGCCTTCCGAAAGGGGGCAGCGTGGGCTATGAGATCTTCGACACCACGAAGATGGGCCTGAGCGAATTCCAGCAGAAAATAACCTACATACGGGCTCTCGAAGGAGAGCTTGAGCGGACCATCCGCCAGATCGACGCGGTGGATTACGCCAAGGTGAACATCGTCATCCCCGAACAGCGTCTTTTTCTCGAGCAGCAGCAGCCCTCCACGGCATCGGTCCTCGTCCGCCTGAAGACGGGGATGCAGATCGGCCCGGACCAGGTGAAATCCATAGTGCACCTCGTGTCCCACGGAGTCCAGGGCCTGCTCCCCGAGAATATCACGGTGGTGGACACTTCAGGAAAGGTCCTCTCGGACCTGCTCGATCAGGATCTGCTGATCTACGGGCAGGGAGGAGACGGGCGGACTGTTTCCTCGGTCCAGCGGGAGCTTGAGCGGCAGCAGGAACGGGAGCTTGAAAACAAGGTCAGGATCATGCTCGAGCGGGTGTTCGGGCCGGGCAGGGTTGTGGTCCGGATCAAGGTGGATCTCGATTTTGACCGCAGGACCAGCTCCTCCAGGGAGTATATTCCCGGAGAAACAGGCAGGGGGGTCCTCCGGAGCCAGCAGAACATGGAGGAGACCTACACCGGAACGGGCGGCCCCATAGGAGGCGCCCCCGGAACCACAACGAACATCCCCGGCTACGCCATTGCCCAGCAGCAGGGAACGGCGAGCGAATACAACAAGACGGAGACCACCAACAACTACGAGATCACTACCCGTGAGACCCAGCAGGTGGTGACTCCCGGGACCATCAGGCGGCTTTCGGCGTCGGTCCTGGTGGACGGAGAACTCGAGCAGGAACGGCTGACGGAGCTCCGGGCCCTTGTGGCTCCAGCCCTTGGAGTGGACGCCGGCAGGGGAGACCAGCTCGTCATCCAGTCCATGAAATTCTCCACCACCTTTGCCGACAGTCTGGCGGAACAGCTGCAGGCCCAGCAGAGAATGCAGCTTCTCTTCGCACTGGTCGCCACCGCAGTGCTCCTCCTCGCTGCCGCCCTCGCCGGAGTGCTGTGGATGCGGAAGCGCAGGTCCAGGAAAGCCGCGCTCCCTCCCGCGGAGGAACGGAAACGCATACCGAGCATTCAGGAACTTCTTTCGTCCCCGGAGCTGCTTGAAGCCCAGGGAGAGCTGGCCGTACTGGAAGAACAGCTTCGCGCCTACGCGAGAAGCAAACCAGAAGAAATAGCCAACCTTTCCCAGGACTGGCTTGCAGACGAGTCTTAGGAGGCGGGCCATGGCGAAGACAGCGACCAAGGGACTGACAGGAAGAGAAAAAGTGGCCATCCTCATGGTGGCCCTCGGAAACGAAGTGGCCGCCGAAGTCTACAAGAGGCTGGACGATGCCACTATCGAAGTCGTCACACTGGAAATCGCGAACCTGAGAAAGGTGACTCCCGAACAGCGGCTCGGAGTCCTGAAGGATGCCCAGGAAATGCTCCTCGCCAGGGAGTACATGGCCAGGGGCGGCGTGGACTATGCCCGGGATATACTCGAACGGGCCCTCGGCCCTGAAAGGGCGCAGAATCTCCTCACACGGATCACCGCCAGCCTTCAGGTCCGGCCCTTCGACTTCATGCGGCACACCGACGCCCAGCAGATCCTCGGCTTCATCCAGGGAGAACATCCCCAGACCGTGGCCCTCATCATGTCCTACCTCGAACCACAGCAGGCGGCGTCCATCATCGGCGGCCTTCCTGGGGCCATGCAGGCCGAAGTGGCCAAGCGGATCGCCAGGATGGACCGGATCACTCCGGAAGTGCTCCGGGAGGTGGAGCGGGTGCTGGAAAGGAAGCTGAGCACTGTCATGGGACAGGACTTTACCCTTGCAGGCGGCATCGACGCCATCGTGGACATCATAAACAACGCCGACCGCGCCACGGAGCGGAACATCATGGAACACCTGGAAGAAAACGACCCCGAACTCGCGGAAGAAATCAAGCGGCGGCTCTTCGTCTTCGAGGACATCATCAAGATGGACGACCGGTCCCTCCAGAGGGTGCTCCGCGAGGTGGAGATGAAGGAACTGTCCCTGGCCCTCAAGGGAGCCACGGAAGAGCTCCGGGGAAAGTTTTTCAGGAATATGTCCAAGCGGGCCTCCGAAATGCTCAGGGAGGATATGGACTACATGGGCCCCGTCAGGGTGAAGGACGTGGAAGAAGCCCAGCAGAAGGTGGTCAACGTGGTCCGGGCCCTGGAGGATGTGGGAGAAATCGTCATCTCCAGGGGAGGAGAGGAAGAGCTGGTTGTCTAAGCTTCTTCGGCCCAATGTCCTCCGGGCTGTTCGCCTGCTTCCGGAGGCCGTCCGGATCGGGAATGCCCCCGGAGGGGACCGGGAAATCCATGAGACGACACCCCGGGAACCGGAGGCAGGGAACCATCCTGTCGACCTGATTTCCCAGCTTAGTGAAGAACTTTCCCTTCTCAAAACAAGGCTGGAGGAATCGGAAAGGGAAAACCGGGACCTCGCCTCCAGGGCCTCCGTTTTCGAGGAAGAGCTCTCCAGGGAGAGAGTGCGTCTCGAAGAGGAGCGGGGGAAGATGGTGTCCTCTCTCGAGGCGGAAGCAGCCGCAGTGCGGAAAAAGGCGGTTTCCGAAGGGTTCGAGGAAGGACGGAAGGCGGGGTACGAACAGGGCATTGAAAATGCCCGGAAAGATGCGGCAAAGGAAGCCGAGGAAAAAATCCGGTCGGCTGTCTTTCTGCTTGAATCGGTCCACCGGTCCCTCGGCGAACATCTTGATGCTCTCTGTTCACTCCAGATGCCCAGGCTTATCCGCATGTGGGAATTCCTTCTTTCAAGCATGCTCCGCAAAGAGGTCTCCCTCGACGGCGAAACGGCCGTCAGGATGCTCCGGGGAGTTCTGGAGCGCATCAGCGACAAGGAAAGGGTGCTCGTCTACCTGAATCCGGAGGACGTGGACGCCTTACGGGGACGGAAGGACGAATTCGGCGACCTTCTTCGGGGAGTCCGTCACCTCGAGTTTATACCGGACGGGAACGTGGACGCCGGAAGCTGTATTGTGGAGACCAACCTCGGAATTTACGACGCCCGATGGAGGATCCAGCTTGAACAGGTTTCCGGAGAGATAGAGCGTCTGTTCATCGAGGGAGGGACCGGGAATGACGGCAGCTCCTGAGACAGGCCTGCTGTCCATTCTCGAGCAGCGTCTTTCCGGAGTCCAGCTCACCAAGATCAACGGACGTATCGTCCAGGTGGTGGGTCTCGTGGCCGAATCCAGAGGGCCGGACGTCCGGGTGGGCGATCTTTGTTCCATACGGTACCGGAACAGCGCCAGGGCATCCCTTTCGGCGGAGGTTGTCGGCTTCCGGGGTGACAGGGTCCTCCTCATGCCGCTGGGCAACCTCAAGGACATCGGTCCGGGGTGCGACGTCCTCTCCATGGAGCGCCCCCTGGGCGTCCGGGTTGGTGATTCCCTTCTCGGACGGATTCTCGACGGCCTGGGAAACCCCATCGACGACAGGGGACCCGTGGCAGCCTCCGGCTTTTACCCCCTCTATGCAGACCCTCCCCATCCCCTCCGCAGGAAAATGATCACCTCCCCTCTTCCCGTGGGCGTCAAGGTCATCGACGGCCTTCTCACCCTCGGGACAGGGCAGCGGATCGGCATCTTCGCGGGATCGGGAGTGGGAAAGAGCACCCTGCTCGCCATGATGGCCCGGTACACCGAGGCGGATGTGAACGTCATCGCCCTGGTGGGGGAACGGGGAAGGGAGGTCCGGGAATTTGTCGACCGCGACCTGGGCGAGGAGGGACGACGCCGTTCAGTGCTTGTCATTGCCACCTCCGACCAGCCTCCTCTCATCCGTCTCAAGGCATCCCTCACCGCCACCGCAATCGCGGAGTATTTTCGCGACCAGGGAAAAAACGTGCTCCTCATGATGGACTCGGTGACCAGGGTGGCCAGGGCCCAGCGTGAAGTGGGCCTCGCCATCGGCGAACCCCCCACCACCAGGGGATACACCCCGTCTGTCTTCGAAATGCTCCCCCGGCTGCTTGAACGGGCAGGGGCAGGAGAACGGGGGAGCATCACTGGAATCTACACCGTCCTGGTGGAAGGGGACGACATGAACGAGCCCGTGGCGGACACGGTGAGAGGCGTTCTCGACGGCCACGTGGTCCTTTCAAGGAAGATCGCCGCCCGGAATTTCTACCCCGCCGTGGACGTTCTCGAAAGCGTGAGCCGCGTCATGCCCTCCATCGTCGACCCTGAGCACCTGTCAGCGTCGGGGCGGCTCCGGGAGCTTCTCGCCGTCTACGGGGAGGCAGAGGACCTTATAAGCATAGGGGCCTACAAAAGCGGCTCCAACCCGAAAGTGGACTGGGCTGTAGAGCATCTCCAGGGGGTCCATTCCTTCCTCCGGCAGACAGTGGGGGAGAAAGTCCCCTTCGGGGAGATGGAAGGGCAGCTCCTTTCCCTTGTTCCCTGACCGGGGTCAAGGCTGGGCATCCGTTTGCCGATGAATATGTAAAGGCTGCAGCCGGAGGATTTCATGAACGCGAAAGTGAACAGGTTTGAACGTATTCTCAGGACGAAGGTCAAGGTGCGGGATGACGAACGAATCCTTCTCTCCATTGAAAAGAAGGAGGAAGAGCGTCTTCTCTCCGTCCTCGAGACCCTCGGAACAGAAAAGGAAGAAGCTCTCGCCTCCTTCGGTTCCCAGAAGGACGAAACCTTTACCCTGCAGGATATCTGGTTCAGAAGGAAGGCCATCGACCTCCTGGAAAACCGTATCTGCAGCGAGGGAGAGTCTCTTTGCGGGGTGCGGCAGTCCATCGAGGATACCGAGACCAGGCTGCTGGAAAAACACAGGGACGTAAAAGCGATGGAAAAATACATTTCCTTCATGGTCATGGACCTTCAGGACGAAGAGAAAAAACGGGAACAGTCGGAACTGGATGACATCGCAGGCATCCGCCACGGTTCACCGAAGGAGAGAAGACGATGAGAGCGAATCTTTCGGGAGTGTCGAGGGTTATGGGCCGCATAGAGGAGATTGAGCGCAAGATCCGGCCTCAAAAGGACGAAGAAGTGCGGGAAGAGAAGCAGGACCGCTTTGTGGATGTCCTTGAAAGGGCGGAGAAAAAAGAAAGAAACAGGCCGGAGGCGGATGAGAAGACGCGGCACCCCGTCGTTCCCGGCATTGTTTCGCCGGAAAGGACTGTGTCCGGCGGCTGGGAGAACCATATCGCCCCGCTGGCGGCGAAGTACGGCGTGGAAGAAGCCCTGGTCCGTGCGGTGATCCGGATGGAATCGGGCGGGCAGACCGGGGCCGTCTCCCCGAAGGGCGCCATGGGACTCATGCAGCTCATGCCCGGAACGGCACGGATGCTCGGGGTGGACGATCCTTTCGATCCCGTGCAGAATCTCGAGGGCGGAATTAAATACCTTTCACAACTGTCCGATAAGTATCAGGGAGACCTGGTAAAAACTCTTGCCGCCTACAATGCCGGGCCGGGCAGGGTGGACTCCTACGGAGGGGTGCCTCCCTTCGCGGAGACGCAGAAATATGTGAAAAACGTCCTCTCCATGTACCGAAAGAATTCAGGGAGCGATGACTGATGGCTGACGAACCCAGGAATCAGACGGAAGACGTCCTAGAGGAGAGCTCCCCCCGGCCGGTGCGGATAAAGGAAAAGAAAAAGAGCCGGAAAGGAACTCTCCTCTTTTTATTCTTTGTTCTCGCGGCGGGGGCTGCGGCAGGACTCCATGCCTCTGGAAGCTGGGATGCCCGACCGGTGATGTACTGGTCCATCCCCCGCATTCCATGGATCGGGAAGGATCTGGCAACCGCCCTCGGAATTCCCGGAGAATACTCCCTGACTGCCGGGCAGAGACGGACTATCGAGCTTCAGCGCTGGAACGACCGGCTCAACGAAAGGGAGAGGGAGCTCGAGGGGCGGGAAAGACGTCTCGCCGCCCTCTCGGCGGACCTGGAAAAACGGTCTGCTGTCCTGGAAAAAGTCGAGGCGGAACAGACTGCGGCCCAAATGAAACCTCCCGAGAACCTGCAGGAGGAAAAAGAGTACCTGGATATGCTCATGAAAACCTACCAGGAGATTTCTCCCAGGAGGGCGGCTCTCATTCTCGAGCAGCTGAGGGAAGATCTGGCGGTAAAACTCCTTGAGGCAATGCCCCGGGATGCCCGGGCATCCATTCTCGGCCGCATGGAGGCGGTGAGAGCGGCAAGGCTGACGGAACGGCTGGCGGCCGGCGGGTCGCGGTGACACATTCGGAGGTGCGGCCTATGATCTCGCCCATTCTTGCGGCAGGCCGGGAAAAGAGCGCTTCGGAGCTCTCCCCGGATTCAACCGCAACAAAACCGAAACCTGAAGGAGAAAAAAACGGCCTGTTCTCGCGCCTGCTTCACCGGTGCGAGCAGTGTTCCGAGACTCCCGTGCCGGAAGACAGCCGGACGGGTGTCCATTTACAGGTGATCCATGCAGTTTTTCCGGCGATACTCCGGGGAATGAACGGCTCCATCAAAGTTGACGACCCCTCCATGGAGAACGAAGGGGCGGAAGCAACACTTGCCGGCGAAGAACCGGACAGCCTTTTTTCCGGCGAAATCCAGGAAGAGAAAGTGTTTTCCGCGGAAGAAGCGCTTCAGTTTCCGGAGTACCTCCCCCCGGACGGCACAGCCCGCAACGAATCAGAGGCTGCAGCGGCGGTAATGATGGTCCGGGACGTCGTCTCTCTCCTCCCCGCGGGGGAAGGAATCCGGGGGCCTGAGAACGGAGCCGGTCCGGCTGAAGAGAAAGGGACGGTTGCCCTTCCCCCAGGTTCCTCGCCCCTTATTTCCTCCGGAGTAGTTCTCTCTGAGATAAAGGCTGAAACAGGACAAGCTGCTTTTATTCCAAAGGATGGTACGGAGAAGCAAGACGTCCCGGCTGAAAGGGAAGCAATTCTGGAGAAAAACGAACAAACGGCCCGGACTTCCCCTGAAAAACATCTCTCCGATGCTCTTGCAGGGGAAAAACGGGCAACCGATAGAGCTCCCGGTAACGGCGCGGACCTGGGGAACACTGCCGGAGCCCTTCCTGTGGACCATACTCACGGGGAACAGGAAAAGAACGGCGGCACCCAAGGCCGGGACAGCGTACCGTTGTCCTTTGCTTCAGGGAAAGATGCCGTTTTTCAGGGAACTTCAAGGGGCGGCGGAGAGAAGGGAGAGGGACGGCAGTCCCTTTTCGGAAAGAATGACGAGCCGGGCGCGGCCCTTTTCGCACAAAAACCGGCGCAGGGGGCGGACGGAGTCCGTGCCGAAAGACCCCCTCTTCCGGCCGGGTTCGCCCGGGAACTGGCTCTGGCCGGACGGGACGGTGCCGCCCTCGAGGACGGGATGCACAACGTGGTGAGGTTTATGCGGACCGAAGGACATCACAGGGCATCCATGATTGTTGATCCTCCCGCTCTCGGGCGGGTGGAGATCGAGCTTTCCGCTACAACCGGAGGCGTGGAGGCGTCCATCAGGGTCGGCAATGAACAGCTCCGTCAGCTTGTCCAGGACCAGATAACGGTTCTGAGGACCCATCTCCAGCAGCAGGGTGTTCAGGTGGCCGAACTGACGGTTGACATCAGGGACAGCGGCAAAGAGGGGCGCGGAGAAACCAGGGATGGCGCGAAAGACAGGAATCTCCGCGGATCCAGGATGGTCGGGGCGGCAGAAGAAGACATTCCATCCTTTGCGGTGGATCTTGAACAGGGCCTCCTTCACTGGGTGGCCTAGGAGGTGGAGAAATGAACGTATCGGCAGTGAACGGCGGAAATGAAACAAACTATACGGCGGCCGCGAACCAGGCTCTCAGGGAAACGAACAGCGAGCTCGGAAAGGAAGCCTTTCTGAAGATACTCATCGCCCAGCTCAGCAACCAGGACCCCCTCGATCCTCTCAAGGACAAGGATTTCATAGCCCAGATGGCCCAGTTCAGCACCCTGGAGCAGATGACCAACATGAACAAGAGCATCGAACAGATGAACGCCGTGACCAAGGGATCCGCGGTGAACTATATCGGCCGCGTGGTGGAATATCTCGACGACGAGGGGCTGAGTACCTACGGCACGGTGGCCTACGTCCGGTTCGACAAATCAGGGGTCATCCTCACCACCACCGAAGAAATCGAAATTCCCCTCGAAAAGGTCGTGGCGGTGGGCTGAGAAAGGGCTACAGAAAACAGCCGAAACCTCCGATTCAATAGAAGATCGGTTCAATGACGACAAGGACCAACCACCGCCCCCAGGGAAGGCCGGGCGTAACGGAAACTGCAAGGGACTGCGGCATCTCAGAATTGACAGGGAGGAAATAATACCATGCTTCGATCCCTTATGTCCGGCGTATCAGGCGTGCGGGGGCACCAGACCCTCCTCGACGTGGTCGGAAACAACATCGCCAATGTAAATACCGTAGGCTTCAAGAAATCGACCGTGACGTTCCAGGACCTCATGTACCAGACCAGCAAGGGCGCTTCCGCCCCCGGCGAAGCGCGGGGCGGCATCAACCCCATGCAGGTGGGCCTCGGTGTGAACGTGGCCGCCATCGAAACCATCCATTCCCAGGGGCAGCTCCAGTTCACGGGAAACAGGACGGACATGGCCATCGAGGGCGACGGGTACTACGTGGTCAGCGACGGAACGAACCAGCTCTACACCAGGGCAGGTAATTTTATCCTCGACGCGAACGGAAACCTTGTCCAGTCGGGCACCGGGTACATGGTGAAGGGCTTCGGCATGTCCGTGGACCCCAATAACCCTTCCTCCTACACCATGGGCTCCAATCTGATGAACATCAACATTCCCGTGGGGCAGAAGATCCCCGCGAAGGCCACCGAGCTCGCAGGATTCCGGTGCAACCTCGACAGCCGGGTGGATGCCTATCTTCCCATGGGCATCGAGACCAACGACTCTTCACTGACGGTGAACCTCGGGACCGACCGGTATGTTCTCAGCAACATTTCAGGGAACAGCACCCAGGCGGGATTTCTTACCCTGTCCACCGCAGCGGGGGCGACGGCTCCTGCCGGTATAGCGTGCGCCTACGACGGGATCGACGCTACATCAGGATACCCTCTGCTTGACGTCACCCTGACCGGAGCATTCGCCGACCCGGCGAACCCTCTCACCGCGAACTACGACTCGTCAACCGGCACCCTGACCCTGCTCAATTCTTCGAACCAGATTGTTTCGAAAATAGAGCTCTCCGGGTTCATGAACTTCCAGATGGTGACCGATTCCTCCTCGGGAACTGCCGTGAACTACCTCGTGGAATTTGACGACGATGCCGCCACGGGGAACCGTATCCTAAATCTCTGGAGCGAAACGGCCGCCGACCCCGAGACCCTTGAGATCACCATGAACAGCGACGGTACATTCCAGCTTGCCGCTGCGACGTCCGTCGGAGGGAGCCCGTTGAGCGCCCGGGCCACTGAGAACGGCCTCGGCATCACTCTTCTCAATGGAAGCGCATCCGTGGCAACCATCAACCAGAAGATCGCCAGCGTGCACAACACGAAACTCGATGTCTACGACAGCCTGGGAAACGCCCACACCCTCGAGGTGAGCTGGGAGAAGATCGACAACAACCAGTGGCGCTGGAGAGCCTGGCTTCCGTCCGAGCCCGGGATAACCATTTCGAACAATACGGGCATCATGGAATTCAATTCTGACGGCAAAATCACGGCGGGGTCCTCCGGGGTCATCGGGCTGAACTTTGCGTCCCTCGGCGCTGACGATGCCACCATCACCCTCGACTTCACCGGTGAGGCTTTCGGCAAGGATGTCATGGAGGGCGTGACGCAGTACGGTTCTTCCTACACTACCAAGGGATATTTCCAGGACGGCTATGCCATGGGCGTCCTGAACGATTTTGCCGCAGGCAAGGACGGCACCATAACCGGCGTCTACAGCAACGGCGTCAACATCCCGCTGTACCGGATCGCTCTGGCGCTCTTCTCCAACCCCACGGGGCTCACCAAGGTGGGGAGCACGGCCTTCACGGCGAGCAACAACTCGGGCCTCGCCCAGGTCGTGGCGGCGGGTGAAGGCGGAGCGGGCACCATTGCGGGAGGCACCCTGGAAATGGCCAACGTGGACCTTTCCGAGGAGTTCGTCCGGCTCATCGTCGCCCAGCGCGGTTTCCAGGCCAACGCCAGGGTGGTCACCACCAGCGACCAGGTGCTCGAAGAAGTCATCAACATCAAGCGGTAGGGGAGGCCTGAACCATGATCACCCTGCGCAGGATCAACGGCGAAGCCTTCACCGTCAACGCCGATCTCATCGAAACGGTGGAGTCCACTCCCGACACGGTCATCCGCCTCGTCAACGGTCACCGGTACGTGGTGGCCGAACCCATGGATGAAATAGTGGATTTAGTGGTAAAGTACAGGCAGAAGGTTCTTTTCTCCTTCTTCGGGGGAAAATCCCCCCTTCCGGAAGACGGGGAAAAAGACTGATCAATAGTTCCGGCAACTGACGCGGTAACCGGGGAGGCAGGATTTTCGTGGATCTTACAACCGTCATCGGCTTGGCTGTCTGTTTCATCCTCGTCATCGGAGGTGTGGTGGCGGGAGGGCAGGGACTCGCTTTCATCGACTTCCAGTCCATGCTGATCGTCCTCGGGGGAACGAGCGGCGCTCTCATAGTGTCGAATCCTCCCGAGAAGATCAAGGGTTTCATGAAGGTCCTGAAGATGGCCTTTACCGGAGGATCACCGGACCTGGTCTCCCTGGTGCAGACCATAGTGAGCTTCGCCGAGAAGGCACGGCGGGAGGGACTTCTCGCCCTCGAGGCCGATGCCTCGGAACTGGACAACGAATTCCTGAAGAAATCAATCCAGCTTGTTGTGGACGGCACCGACCCTGAACTCGTCAAGGCCATTCTCGACACGGAAATAGGCATTCTGGAGAACCGTCACTCGTCCAACAAGTATTTCTTCGATTCCATGGCCGAACTGGCGCCGGCCTTCGGTATGCTCGGAACGCTCATCGGGCTCATCACCATGCTCGGAAACCTCTCGAATCCGGACGCTCTCGGTCCCGGCATGGCCGTCGCCCTTGTGACCACCTTTTACGGATCGCTCATTGCCAACGGCTTTGCTCTTCCTATAGGAAAAAAGCTCGCCGTGCGCTCCTCCCAGGAAGTACTCTCCATGGAGCTCATGGTGGAGGGGGTGCTTGCCATCCAGGCGGGTGAAAACCCCAGGATAGTGGAGGAGAAACTGAAGGTTTTCCTTCCCCCGAAGCAGCGTCTTGACCTCGAGGAGAAGGCGGCAGAGGCGAAAGGAGGAGCCTGATGGCACGGAAGAGGAAAGAGGAATCATCTCCCGGAGCTCCGCTGTGGCTTGTCACCTATGGTGACATGGTGACGCTCGTCCTCACCTTTTTTGTGCTTCTGTTCTCCTTTTCGTCCATCGACGTCCAGAAGTTCGAGATGATGATCATGTCGTTCCAGGGAGCTCTTGGTTTCATGCCCGGAGGAAAGGCGATACAGCAGGACGCGGCTGTCTTCGGAGGACAGCCGGCCTCCCAGGCCGGAGAGTCCCGCAGGGTTACGCCCAATATCCAGCAGGTCGCCCAGAACCTCAGGAACTACCTCAGGAGCGAAGGGCTGGACAAGCAGGTGGTTGTGCGGATCGACCAGAGAGGCGTGACAGTCTCCCTTTCAGACCAGTTCCTTTTCGATTCCGGAAAGGCGGAACTGAAGCCGGAGGGAATGAGAGTTCTTTTCAAAATAGCGGAGTTCATAAAGGATTCTGTTCCTGCGGTAGCCGTGGAGGGACATACCGACTCCGTCCCTCTCAGGGGCGGAATCTACCGGGACAACTGGGGGCTTTCCTCCGCGAGAGCTGCGGCGGTAGCGTCGTACCTGCAGTACCGGGCAAATTTCGACCCCCGGAAACTGCAGGCAGTCGGTTACGGGCCTAACCGGCCCCTCGTGCCTAACGACACGCCTGAACACATGGCGCTGAACAGGCGGGTGGACCTGGTGTTCCTGTCCCAGCACCCGAAACAGTAAAGCCGGCTCGAGTCAGCGCAGCCGACAAGGGGGATGATCGAATGAAACGGATGTTGCTTTTTCTTTTCCTGGCGCTTCTTCTGCTGTCCCTCGGGTTCGGCGGCGGCGTGTTCGCAGGGAGGATGTGGATGACTCCGGAAGGAGGGGCCTCGGGGACGGTGATCGAAGAACCCGGTCCGGTCTTTTTCGTGGGGGACTTTATTTCCAATCTCGCGGGTGCCGGAAGCCACGTGGTCAACTTCAAGCTCTCCATGGAAATGAGCAGCCCCAGGGCTCTTGAGATGATCTCGTCCCCGAACTGGCTCGCAAGGGTGAAGAACGAGGTGATTCTCCTCGCCAAGGACAGGGTGTTCGAGGACCTGACGAATGCCGAGGGAATTCTTTCCCTCGCCGAGGACATCAAGAGAACGGTCAACGCCATTATGCCCCCCGTGCGGGACAAGGTTCCGGTGATCAGGGTCCTTTTCGAGGGATTTGTTCTGCAGTAGACCGGGCGGGTTTATCCGTACACCGGAAGGAGGTGGGGATTATAGTGACACCGGATGTGCTCTCACAAAGTGAAATAGACTCTCTTCTCGAAGCTCTTTCAAGCGGAAGCGTCGACGTGGACGCCATGCGGAAGGAAGACGAAAAGAAGATCAAGCTCTACGACTTCCGCCGTCCCGACAAGTTCAGCAAGGACCAGCTCCGGGCCATCCAGATGATCCACGAATCCTTCACCCGGCAGCTGACCACCACCATGTCGACCATGGTCCGGTCCATGGTTTCGGCGGAAATCGCGTCGGTGGACCAGTTCGCCTACGACGAGTTCGTCCGTTCCCTGGTCCAGCCCACGGTGATCGGGATCCTCGAGATGTACCCTTTCAGCGGGAATGCCCTCATCGAGATCAACCCGAACCTCGTGTTCGCCATCATCGACAGGATGCTCGGCGGCAAGGGGGAATTTTCGGGAAAGATCAGGGAGCTGACCGACATCGAGAGAACCGTGGTGGAAAGGGTCATCATGCGGATGCTCGAACTCCTGGAGGAGAGCTGGAGTACCGTGGTGGACGTCCGTTTCCGCTACGAGAACCTCGAGAGCAACCCCTTCTTCGTGCAGATCTGCCCGGGAACCGACATGGTGCTCCTGGTCATTCTCAAACTGAAAGTGGGCGACGTGGAGGGAATGGTGAGCATCTGCATCCCCTACTTCCTCATGGAGCCCATCATGGACAAGCTGAGTTCCCAGCAGTGGTTCGCCTCTACGGGCAGGAAGAGCGACGAAGGTTCGCGGGACTATATCCTGAGGCACATGCAGCACGTCCGCGTTCCCCTTGCCCTGGAACTGGGGCACACGGTGCTCAACGTGGCCGATCTTCTGCAGCTCAGGACGGGCGATGTGATAAAACTCGACGAGACCCTTGAGGATCCCCTGAGCGTCCGCGTCGGCAACCTCGTCAAGTTCAGGGCAGTACCGGGTTCGGTAAACGGCAGGTATGCCGCGGAAATTTCTGAGATTATCCCGGGCGAGGATGACCTGCCCGAAAGAGAGGGAGGGGCGGGCAATGATTGACGAACTTCTGAGTCAGGACGAAATCAACGCCCTCTTGTCAGGAGCCGATTTTGGCGGAGACGGAGGAGCAGGAAAGAATGAGGGGGGAATTTCCCCGGAACAGAGGAGCATTCTGGACGACCTGGCAGGTATCTTTTCCACGTCGGCGTCGAGCGTCTATGGCATGCTCGCGGGCAAGGAAGTCACCGCCCTGGTCCGCGAAACTGCGGTGCTTTCCCAGAGAGATTTCATCGCCAGGCCCGAAGGGGCGGCATTTGCCTTCCGGGTCACCTGCGGCGGGCTCAATGACGCCCCCCTGGTGCTCGTCATCACGGAGCGGGGTGCCCTTACCCTCGCCGACCTTATGATGGGCGGAGAAGGAAAGGATCTTCCCGAGGAAGCGGGGGAGCTTTACCTGAACGCCGCCCAGGAAGGACTGAGTCAGGTTGTGGGCGCCGCCTTCACGAGTGTGAGCGGCATGCTCGGAGGAAAGCGCCTCATACCGGAGAACATTTCCTCCGCCCTGGAGCCGGTCGACTGGCTTCCCTTTCCAGCCAGGTCTCCCGAAGAGGCAGCATGGACCATCTCTGCGGTCGTTTCCATCGAGGGGCTCGGCGATTTCCCCCTCTGGGTGCTTCTTCCCCTCGGCACGGCTACGGCACTGGCCGACGAGGTCCGGGAGCTCGTTGACGGGAAGGAGAAAAAAGAAGCTCCGGCAGCCGCCAAGGTTCCTTCGGCAGGACCGAAGCCCGCTCAGGCTGCTCCCCAGGGAGCTTCCCGGATGGATACATCGGCGCCGGAAGCGGATCATCCCTCCTTCGGAAACGTCTATGACCAGTCCTCCGTGGATGTCCGTCCTGCCGAGTTCGTTCCCCTGGTCCAGAAGCCCGGGACAGGATACGGCAGCAGCAGGATCGACCTCGTGGCGGATATTCCCGTCCGGGTGACCGTGGAATTGGGCAGGACGAGAAAAAATATCTCCGATATCTTGAACATGACACCGGGTTCCGTGATAGAATTAGACAAAATGGCCGGTGAGCCTGTGGATATTCTGGTCAATGGCAAGCTTGTCGCCAAGGGCGAGGTCGTTGTCATTGATGAAAATTTCGGCGTCCGCATAACGGAAATCGTGTCTTCCGCAGGAAGGGTCCATTCACTCTAGGAAGGATCCGCCGTTCAAGCTATTACCGAGAGAGGGATGTGGAAGTATGGGGAGGAAAGTGCTGATAGTCGACGATGCCGCCTTCATGAGAATGATGCTGAAGGACATTCTGACGAAGAACGATTTTGAAGTGGTGGCCGAGGCGGAAAACGGGAAAGTCGCCGTGGCCTCCTACCAGAAATTCAAGCCCGACATCGTCACCATGGACATTACGATGCCGGAAATGAACGGAATCGACGCAGTGAAGGCCATCAAGGCTATCGACGGGAGCGCCAGGATCGTCATGGTGAGCGCCATGGGGCAGCAGCCCATGGTCATAGAGGCGATCCAGGCCGGAGCGACAGATTTCATCGTGAAACCCTTCCAGCCTGACAGGGTGGTGGAAGCGCTCAACAAGGCTCTCGGCTAGAAGGATTGTCATGACCCGTTTCTGCGCCGCGGCCGCGCTTCTTCTGATACCGGCCGCCGCGGAGGCTTCTCCGGCTGAATCCCCCTCTCTGACCGGGTACATGATCCGGATAGGGCTGAGTCTTGCCATTCTCGCTCTCGCGGGGTACGGCATGATCCTTTATTCCCGGCGAACAGCTCCCCTGAAGGCCAAGGGAGCCGTAAGCGTACTGGCATCCTTGCCCCTCGGCAAGGATGTTCTTTTTATCGTCCGGCTGGGACCGGACGTGGTTGCCCTGGCATCGGGAGGTGCCGGGACGAGGGTGATCGGCAGGTGGCGATATGAAGACTGGAAGCAATACGGGGACGAAGACCGTCCTCAATAGGATCCTTTTCCTTTTGCCGGTGCTCCCCGCCCTGGCGGCAGCAGTTCCCGCCTTCGGGCAGGACGGGGCTCCGTTCATCCCTCTGCCGGCGCTCCAGTTCGGTGTCCGCATGGCGGAATCTCCCTCCGACGTGGCGGTGACCCTCCAGATTCTTGCCCTCCTGACCGTGCTGAGCCTGGCCCCGGCCATCATTCTCATGGTGACGAGCTTCACGCGTATTCTCGTGGTCCTCGGGTTTGTCCAGCGGGCCATCGGACTCCAGCAGACTCCGCCCAACCAGGTGATCGTGGGCATCGCCCTGTTTCTTACACTTTTCGTCATGGCGCCCACGTGGGGAAAGGTCTACGACGGCGCCCTCTCCCCCTACCTCGCCGGGAACATCAGTTCCGCCCAGGCCTGGGAGGGCACCATACAACCCGTGAGGGAATTCCTTTTCAGGTTCACCAGGCAGGAGGAGCTGTCCCTCATGGTCACCATGGCGAAGATGGAGCAGCCCAGAAACCAGGACGACATCCCCACCAGGGTGCTTCTGCCCGCCTTCATGCTCAGCGAACTGAAGACCGCCTTCCAGATGGGGGTGGTCATCTTCATCCCCTTCATAGTGGTTGACATGATCGTGGCCAGTGTCCTCATGGCCATGGGAATGATCATGCTTCCGCCCATGATGATCTCCCTTCCCTTCAAGGTGCTGCTCTTCGTCATGGCCGACGGCTGGAATCTCGTGGTGACGAGCCTGCTGAAAAGTTTTACCTAGGAGGCGGTGAACGGTGTTTTCGGTGAACATGTACGATGTGCTCAGCAACGCCATCTGGACCACTCTCGTCACTTCCCTCCCGGTCCTCCTCGTGGCCATGCTCGTAGGGCTCGTCATAGGCATTCTCCAGACCGCCACTTCCATTCAGGAGCAGACCCTCATCTTCATTCCGAAGATCGTGGCCGTGCTTCTCGCTCTCGTGGTCTTCGGTCCCTGGATGTTCGGCCGGGTGGGGGACATGGCGAGGCTCATCTTCGGGCAGCTTGAGCGTTTTGTCCGATGACGGCTGAACAGACCAGGTTTGTAACCCTCCTCCTTTTCTACCTCCTCGTGGGGATCCGGTTTACGGGGATGATGTTCTCCGCTCCTGCTTTTATGGCGTCAAGCATGCCCCTTCCTCTCCGCTTCTGGTGCGCCTTTTTTCTCACTCTCGCGGCGGTGGGAACCATCCCTGACGCCTCGGTGCCCGTCGCGGTTTTTGAAAACTGGACCTCCATCCTGCTCGCGGCGGCAAGGGAGTTTCTCGTCGGAGTGGTCATCGGCTTTCTCGCAGCGCTCCCCCTGTACGCGCTGCAGATCTCGGGAGAACTCATCGGCATCTCCATGGGACTCTCCATGGTGAGCCTCATGGATCCCCTGAGCGAGACCCAGGCCTCCATTATCGCCCAGCTCCAGTTCCTCGTGGGACTCTGGTTCTTTTTCCGCTGGAACGGGCATCTCCTGATGACCCAGTCCGTGGTCGAAAGCCTCAGGCTTGTTCCTCCCGGAAAGCTTGCCCTTTCCGTTTCCTGGGATCTTGGTATCGGAGGGTGGCTGCAGCAGGCCTTCGTTCTGAGCCTGCGGTTCGTCCTTCCCTTTTACGGGGCGATTCTCCTGGCGGACGTGGGGCTCGGGTTTCTTGCCAGGACAGTTCCCCAGATGAACATCTTCGTCCTCGGCCTTCCCCTGAAGATCGCCCTCGGTTTTTTCGTGCTCATGGTGGTCCTTCCCGTCACGGTGGAGATCATGGCGGAGCAGATGGAGCGGTTCGTGGAATTCGCCCTCCAGGGAGCGACCGCGTGGCGATGACCTTCGATCTCCAGTTCTTCTCCCAGGAACGGACTGAGCCCGCCACCCCGAGAAAGAGGCGGAAGGAGCGGGAAGAGGGGCGGGTGGCGAAAAGCCAGGACCTCGGAGCAGCGGCCGTCATCCTCGTGGGACTCTTTGCCCTCCTGGTCTTCGGGAGGTTTCTTTTTTCCCGGATCCTTGCTTTCACCACGGACATGATCGCCTTCATGGGAGGGAACACCCTCAGGGAGGACGGCTGGTTTTCAGTGATCCGGGACGAGACCATGTACGCCCTTGTGGTTCCCTGGCTTCCCATCGGACTTGCCGCCGCCGTGGGAGCCCTCATCGTCACCGTATCTCAGGTGGGTTTTTTCATTACCGCGAAGCCCCTGGCTCCCAAAATGGACAGGTTCAATCCCGTCTCGGGACTGAAAAAAGTCCTGTCCCTCCGATCCCTGGTGGAGATGGTGAAGGGGCTGCTCAAGGCGGCCCTGTTCGCCCTGGTGATCTATTTTTCCCTCCGGAAGGACACCCCCGAACTGGTCCATGCCATCCGCTTCCCCCTCGAGGCGGGGGTTTCCCAGCTCCTGTGGAAGCTTCTTGGGCTGAGCTTCCGCCTGGCCTTCCTGCTCCTCGTCATCGCCGTGTTCGACTACGCCTACCAGAAGTGGGAGTTCGAGCGGTCCATAAAGATGAGCAAGCAGGAGCTGAAGGAAGAGTACAAGCAGATGGAAGGAGACCCCCAGATCAAGAGCAAGATACGGCAGAAACAGCGGGAGCTTGCCCGGAACCGGATGATGTCCTCCGTTCCCAAAGCGGACGTGGTGATTACCAACCCCACGCACCTGGCGGTGGCCCTCGAATACGACAGGAAAGTCATGGACGCCCCGGTAGTCTGTGCAAAGGGCAGCGGTTTCCTTGCCCGAAAAATACGGGAGGTCGCCGAAGAAAACAGTGTTCCTGTCGTGGAGAACAAGCCCCTGGCCAGATCCCTCTTTGAAACGCTCGAGGTGGGGGAGGAGGTCCCGGAGGAATTTTACAGGGCCGTGGCAGAAGTGCTCGCCTTTGTCTACAGGATCAGAACGGAAAAACGGCCCGCTTCCCCCGGCGGTAAACGGGAGGGTCCGGAAGAAAAGGACGGGCAGTCCCCGGTTTTCATGTAGAATAGAACGAATCAGGCAGGGTCTCCAAGGGAAGGACGGATAGCGTGGCGGAATCGACGACGAACATGTCAGTGTTCAAAAAGATGCTCCATTATTCGGATATAGGCATGGCAGGGCTCGTGATGCTCATCGTGGTGATGATGATCATCCCGCTGCCCACGTGGCTTCTGGACGTGCTGCTGACGGTGAACATCACCCTCGGCGTGGTGGTCCTGCTCTCCACGTTCTATGCCCAGAGGGCCCTCGACCTCGCCGCCTTCCCCACCATGCTCCTGATCGTGACCCTTTTCCGCCTCGCCCTGAACGTCTCCACCACGAGACTCATTCTGCTGAACGCCGATGCGGGCCAGGTCATCAGCGCCTTCGGCAATTTCGTGGTGGGTGGAAACTACGTGGTCGGAGCCGTGGTCTTCCTCATCCTCGTGATCATCCAGTTTCTCGTCATTACCAAGGGCGCCGAACGGGTAGCTGAAGTTGCGGCACGGTTCACCCTTGATGCCATGCCGGGCAAGCAGATGGCCATCGACGCCGACCTGAACGCCGGGCTCATCGATGAGTCCGGCGCCAGGGAGCGGCGGCTCACTATCCAGCGGGAGGCGGATTTCTACGGCGCCATGGACGGAGCCTCCAAATTCGTCAAGGGAGACGCCATCGCAGGTCTCATCATCACTCTCATCAACATTATCGGCGGCCTGTCCATCGGGGTGCTCCAGCGGGGACTTCCCCTGGAGAGGGCCCTCGGCCTGTACAGCCTCCTGACCGTGGGAGACGGCCTCGTCTCCCAGATTCCCGCCCTCCTGTTCTCCACCGCCACCGGCGTCATCGTCACCCGGGCGGCAGGGCAGACGGACCTTGGAAAGGATATTTTCACCTCTCTGACCAACTATCCCCGGCCGCTCTTCATCGGCGCCGTGCTGCTCTTTGCCCTTGCCATGGTGCCGGGGCTTCCCACCATTCCCTTTCTTCTCCTGGGTTCCTTCCTGACACTCATGGGCTACTGGGTCTACAGGGAAGGGAAGATCCAGGAAGCCGAAGGCGGGGAGAAGCGGCGGGAGGGAGGGAAACCCCAGGCGCCGGGCGCTCCCGGAGAAGGGGCAAAGCCTCAGGGGGCCCCGTCCTCACCGGAGGATGTCATGCGTCTCCTGACCGTGGATCCCATGGAGGCGGAAATCGGGTATGCCATCATTCCCCTCGTGGACCCCGGCCAGGGAGGGGACATGCTGGACCGCATCGGGACCATCAGGAAGCAGATGGCCATGGAACTCGGTCTCATCGTGCCCCCCATACGGATCCGGGACAACATCCAGATCAAGCCCACGGAATACATTCTGCGGGTCAAGGGGGCGGAGACGGGACGGGGAGAGCTTCTCCCGGACCATTATCTCGCCATGAACACCGGGTCCGCGGAAGAGGAGATCGTCGGGGTTCCCGCCGTGGAGCCCGCCTTCGGGCTGCCCGCGGTGTGGATCTCTCCGGAGATGCGGGACAAGGCCGAATCCCTCGGGTACACCGTGGTGGATGCTCCATCGGTTCTGGCGACCCATCTCTCGGAGGTCATCAAGCGGTTCGGCGCCGACCTGCTCACCAGGCAGGAGGTACAGAAACTCACTGACATGGTGAAGGAAGCCGCACCGGCCGTGGTCGAGGAGATGATGGCCGCCCTGTCCCTCGGCGAGATCCAGAAGGTCCTCCAGAATCTCGTCAGGGAGCAGGTTCCCATCCGGGACCTGGTGAGCATCTTCGAAGCCCTGGCCGACTACGGCAAGACGTCCCGGAGTGTGGATTTCCTCACGGAACGGGTGCGGGAATCCCTGGCCCGGCTGATTACGATACGCATGCAGGATGAAACCGGCACCGTTACCGTTGCCACCCTTTCTCCCAACTGGGAGCAGAAGATCAAGGCCGCCATGGAAGGCGACCTTCTCCGGGGATGGCAGTTCAACATGGATCCCAGGGAAGTCCAGAAGATGATGGGAGCCGTTTCGAGAGCCGCGGAGGATATGTCCGTGAAGGGCATGGTTCCCGTTCTGCTTGTTCACCCCGATGTACGGCTCGTCATGCGGCGGATTCTTGAAGGATCGTTGCCAAGCCTGTTCGTGATATCCTATAATGAAATATCGCAGGGTGCACAGCTTAAATCGGTCGGGATGGTGGAATAATTGGCAATAAAAATCAAGAGGGGGACGCAGATCACCTTCGAAGCGAAAGATGACGCTGAAGCACTCCGGACCGTCAGGGACCGTCTCGGGCCGGACGCGGTCATTCTTTCCTCCCGGCAGGTGAAGACCGGTGGTTTTCTCGGTCTCTTCCGCCGCACCGTCCTCCAGGTGAGCGCCGCTGTTCTCGAGGAAGAACGCCGTTCCGAGAGCGACACGGAGAAAAAGGAACGGCTCGCGGCATTCCAGAAACTGCTGGAGATAAAGCAGGCCATGGTTTCACCCGGAGAGGGCGTTACCGGCGGTGAAGCTTCCGTTCTCGACGGAGCGCCGTTTCGGGGAGATCAGGTTCTTTCCGCGGCGGGCGTCTATTCCCCCCGGCCGCCGAAAGTGAAGAAAGAAGTTCTCCCCCGTGAGACTGTCTCTGACGGCGTGGATTTTTCTCGGCAGGGGCTTGCCCTGGCGTCGGAAAAAACGGCCCCTCCGGCGGATCCTCCGGAAACGGTCTCCCCGGAGAAGCTCCAGAACGAAGTCAACGAAATTGCCCGAAGACTGGACCTCGTCCTGAAACGTCTCGAAACCGAGCGGTCCGAACCGGCCCCTCCTCCGCCACCGTCCGACGGGGGGAAGGATATCCTGGCAAAACTTCTTGCCGCGGACGTGAGTGAAACCCATGCCCGTTCCCTGGTGGAGCGGTTCAGGGACGACCCCCAGGGGAAAGATTTTCCCCAGTGGCTCGGAAGAATGATACCCGTGGCTGCCCAGGAATCCTGGGAAGCCCTGGGAGGCCGGAAGATTATGCTCATCGGCCCCACCGGGGTGGGGAAAACCACCACCATTGCCAAGCTGGCGGCCATTCATTCCCTGTGGAAAAAGAAAAAGGTCTTCCTGCTCACCGCCGACACCTACCGAATCGCAGCGGTGAAGCAGGTGGAAACCTATTCCAAGATCCTGGGAATCCCCATGGACGTGGTGGACGACCCCAGGCATATCGGTCCCGTCCTGGAGAAGACCGGCGAGGCGGACCTGGTTCTCCTTGACACGGCGGGACGCTCCCAGAGGGACGGGGCCCGCATCGAGGAAATGCGGGAACTTTTCCTGGCCTATCAGCCTGACGTGGTCCATCTCGTTCTCGCCGCGAACATGAAATACCGGGACATGCTCGACGTGGTGAAACGAATGGGCGTGGTCCCCATCTCACGGGTCATCTTCACCAAGACTGACGAGACCACCACCTACGGCGCCCTTCTCAACATTCTTCTGGATTTTGACCGTCCTGTCTCTTTCATCACCACCGGACAGAATGTTCCCAACGATATCGAGGTGGCATCGGGAATGCGGCTGGCCGAAATGCTCCTCGGGGAAGAGAGGCGAACAGGCAGTGCCTGACGTCGGGACCAGGAAGGGAGACCAGGCGAAAGACCTGCGGCGTATCGTCGATATGCAGCGCAGGCCTGCCGGCAGACTTACCGGGCTCCGCTCCCTTGCTGTCCTGAGCGGCAAGGGAGGGGTGGGGAAAAGCAACATCTCGGTGAACCTTTCCCTGGCCATGGCCGGGAGAGGCAAACGGGTCGTCCTTCTCGACGCCGACCTCGGGATGGCGAACGTGGATCTGCTCTGCGGCCTCTCGCCCAGGTTCAACCTTGCCCACGTCATTCGGGGACAAAAGCAGGTCCGGGATATCCTTCTTCCCCTCGGGGAGAACCTTTCCGTTCTTCCCGGAGGGCCCGGGGTCCGTGAGCTGGCCGACCTCGACGAGGAGGCCCTTTTAAATCTCATTGACAGCATGTCAATCCTTGAGGGCCTGGCAGATGTTCTCGTTATCGATACCGGGGCCGGCATCCACAGGAACACTATCTCCTTCGGTGCCGCTTCCGATGCAGTGCTGCTTGTGACCACCCCGGAACCCACGTCCATCCGGGACGCCTACGGCGTGCTGAAAGCCCTGGTTTCGGCCACGGCGGGCAAGACGGAGGTGACCGTGGTGGTGAATATGGCGGCCTCTCCGGAAGAAGGGGAGGATGTCGCTGACCGCATCAGGAGCGCCGCGTCCCAGTTCCTCGGCATCTCGCCGGCCTTCGGGGGCACTGTGCTTCGGGACGAGACTGTTCCCCTTTCGGTGAAACGGCGGACGCCGCTCCTTTCCGCCTACCCGGACAGCGACGCCTCCCGGTGCATCAGGGCAGTGGCCGGAAAGATTCTCGGCCTCGGCGGCGAGCAGGAACCTCTTCCTCCGGGCAAGGGAGTCAAGTCTTTCTTTTTCAGGCTTGCCCGCGGGCTGGGATTGGGGCAGTAGGCCATGGAGACCATGACTCCCCGGGCGTTCCTGTCATTCCTGAACGGCAGGATAGGCTCGAAGGTCCTTCTCTTCAACGAAGCGGGGCTCTACAAGGGAACCTATCCCTCCCGGGTGGAAGATGTGAAGGGAGATCTGATCGGCCTTTCCCATCCCCTTCTCCGCGGGGCTCTTCTTCCGGTTCTCCGGAACGTGGAGCTCAAACTCAAGGTGGAGACGGATGGAGCCCTGTACCAGACCACCGTTTCCGTCGCGAGGGGAGGTCCCCAGGACGGTGTCCCCATGCTCTGGGTTGCCCCCGTATCGGATGCGGAGAGGGTCCAGCGGCGCTATTTTGTACGGGTTCCCTGTCTTCTCAAGACATCTTTTTTCCGCCTTGAGGGAGAGGGATTGAAACCCGAAACAGAAGGGTGGGTTTCCGCTGTCTCGCGGGATATCAGCCTGGGCGGGGTCGGGGTTCTGGTGCCCGAGTCCCTTTCGGGTGGTTTCGCGGAACAGGATAGGGTTCTGGTGAGACTTCCCCTGCAGGATGGGACGTTCTATCTCTCCGGAAAAGTTGCGAGAAAGCTGAGAAAAGAGGATGTCTGGGAGATTGGATTCGCTTTTGAATCCATGCCAGGGTCCGTGGAAAAACCGCTCGGCGCCTTCATCCGCCAGCAGGAGCTGGCGGGACGCCAATAAATCAATGAAGGGATTGCCATGACAGAGTCGAGAATACGTGTGCTTGTGGTGGACGATTCGTCCTTTATGAGGAAGGTTCTGAGCGATATCCTCGGAGGAGACCCCCGCATCGAAGTGGCAGGAACTGCCAGGGACGGGGAGGACGCCCTGAGGAAGATCGCGGAGCTCTCCCCCGACGTGGTTACCCTTGATGTGGAGATGCCGAGGAAGGACGGGCTCTCCACCCTCGAGGAGATCATGAAGCAGCGTCCCCTTCCCGTGATCATGGTGAGCAGCCTGACCCAGGAGGGGGCCCAGATTACCCTGCGCGCCCTATCTGCAGGAGCAGTGGATTTCGTGGCCAAGCCGTCGGGGCATATCTCCCTCAACATGAGGGACGTCTCGGCCGATCTCGTTGCCAAGGTCATCGCAGCCAGCACAGCCAGGGTGGGGGGCAGAGAACGGAAGGGAATACGTCCCATGGTGCCTCCCTCCGTACTGCAGCCGGCAAAACCGCGGCTCCAGCCCTCTTTTCCTCCCAGGGCCGGCCGTCCGGAGATCCTTGCCATTGCCGCTTCCACGGGGGGCCCGCGGGCCCTGCAGCAGGTCATTTCCCAGATTCCCGGAAATTTTCCCGTGCCCATTGTCATCGTTCAGCATATGCCGAAGGATTTCACCCTGTCCTTCGCGAAACGCCTCGATGCCATGTCGGAGCTTGACGTGGCAGAAGGCACGGAAGGGATGGATTTGAGACCGGGACTAGCCGTAGTCGCTCCCGGAGGGTATCATATGATAGTACGGCGGAATCAGGCGGGCCGCCTGAGCTGCGGCCTGTCGGACGCCCCGCCCCTCCTCTCTGTGAAGCCGTCGGCGAACATCATGTTTCTGAGCGTAGCCGATGAGCTTGGGGGCAGGGCAGTCGGCGTTATCCTCACGGGAATGGGACGGGACGGTGCAGACGGAGCGGCCGCCCTGAGGTCGAAAGGGGCCAGAATAATCGCCGAATCCCAGGAAACCTGCATTGTGTACGGCATGCCGAAGTCGGCGGTGGAACTTGGAGTGGTGGACGAGCTTCTCCCCCTGTATTCCATACCTGAAGCCATGATCCGAAGCGTGAGAGAATGAACAGACTTTACGAAGCCGGAGATGATCAGCCATGACGAATATGGATATGAGCCAGTACCTGGGGGCGTTTCTCGACGAGGCGGGAGACAATCTGAAACACCTCGACGACCTCATCCTCGCCGTAGAAAAAGACCAGACGGACATGGACAACATCGCGGAGATCTTCCGGTCCGCCCACACCCTCAAAGGCATGTCGTCCACCATGGGATTCGAGAGGATGGCTTCCCTCACCCACGCCATGGAGGACATGCTGGACTCGGTCCGAAGGGGGGCATACACCCTTCGGGCGAAGGATATCGATCTCCTCTTCAGGTCCCTGGACACACTCCAGTCCATGGTTGATTCCATCCGGAACGGAGGCGGGGACGGTTCGGTAGAAACTGAAGACCTCGTGTCCGCCATGAGGAATGCTCAGAAAGAGGATAAAGCGGCCGCCGGGAAACCGGAGGAAGCCCCCTCTCCCGGAGAGGAAATGGATTTCTCAGGGCAGGAACTGCAGTGGATCTCCGAGGCCTCCGGCCTGGGGCTGAACGTATATGAGGTCCGGGTTTCCCTTTCTCCGGACTGCCTCCTGAAAGCCGCCCGGGCCTATATGGTGGTGAGCAGGCTCGATGAAATGGGAGACATCATCAAGACGATTCCTCCGGTGGAAGCTCTCGAAAACGAGGAATTCGACCACGATTTCCTGGTCTATGCCGCCACCTCCCAGTCTCTTGAACAGGTCCGGGAAGCCGTTGCCAGGGTCAGCGAAGTGGTCGGCGCAGATGTCCGGGAGGTCAGCCGCGACAGGGAGCCCCTTCCCGGGGCATCCGCCGCCGCCGAACCCACGGAAGAAAAAACTCCGGCGGCAGGAACACCCCTTGAAGAAAAGGCTCCTCCTGCCGGCGGGAGCTCTCCTTCCGCCGCCGTCCAGCCCCAGCGAAAATCCGAGTCTGCCAAAAAAGCCAACCAGACAGTCAGGGTCGACATCGGACGGCTGGACAAACTCATGAACCTTGTTGGTGAACTCGTTATCGGGCGGGCGCGGATCGAGCGCCTGGTCCAGGAGGCGCACCTCAGGGAGTTTGACGAACCCCTCTCCCAGCTCGGGAGAATTTCCGGGGACATCCAGGAGCTTGTGACCAAGCTCCGCATGGTGCCCGTGTCCTTCATTTTCGAACGGTTCCCCCGCCTCGTGCGGGACCTTTCCAAGACCCTCGGCAAGGAGATCGAGCTGGTTATGGAGGGGCAGGAGACCGAACTCGACAGGACGGTCATCGACGAGATCGGCGACCCCATGGTGCACATCATCCGGAACTCCATCGACCACGGCATCGAAATCCCTGCGGAACGGAAAAAGGCAGGCAAGCCCGAAAAGGGTCTCATCAAGATTTCTGCCTACCAGGAAGGCAGCGGCGTCATCATCGAGGTCACTGACGACGGAAAGGGAATCGACGCGTCGAAGGTCAGGGCGAAGGCCCTGGCGAACGGCACCATCACCGAGGAAGAATCGGCGGCCATGTCCGACGAGGAAGTGGTGAACCTCATTTTCCTGCCCGGCTTCAGTATGGCGGAGAAGGTCACCGACGTCTCGGGGCGGGGTGTCGGCATGGATGCGGTGAAGACAAAGGTTGAGTCTCTCGGCGGCCAGTTTGACGTCTCCACGGAAGTAGGGGTGGGGACCAGGGTCTTCGTCCGCCTGCCCCTCACCCTTGCCATCGTTCTTGCCCTGCTCATCAAGGTCGGGGACGAAACATACGCCCTTCCCCTGGAGAACGTGGAAGAGACGATTCTCGTCAAAAAAGAAAACGTGAAGACCGTCCACGGAACCCCCGCCACCCTCCTCCGGGGAGACGTGC
Organism: Aminivibrio pyruvatiphilus; assembly: GCF_004366815.1. Lineage (NCBI taxonomy): Bacteria > Thermotogati > Synergistota > Synergistia > Synergistales > Aminobacteriaceae > Aminivibrio > Aminivibrio pyruvatiphilus. The sequence goes on from NZ_SORI01000001.1 coordinate 253,599, forward strand.
TCACCCTGTGCAACCTTGCGGAAATGCTGGGCACCTCCAGGAACGGGGAGGAGGCAGGGGACGAGTATCCCGTGGTGGTCGTCAAGACGGGGAAGACGCGGATCGGCTTCATCGTGGACGAACTGATAGGCCAGCAGGATATCGTCATCAAATCCCTCGGCCGCTTCCTGTCGAAAATCCGGGGAATTGCCGGCGCGACCATCCTCGGGGACGGAAACGTGGCGCTCATCCTTGACGTGGCCGGTCTGTACGGCAGATAGGGAAAGGAGCCGCCCTTTCATGGATCTTGCAAACTTCAGCAGCCTGCAGCTCGACGCCATGCGGGAAGTGGGCAACATAGGCGCGGGAAACGCCGCCACCGCCCTCTCCATGATGCTCGCGCGCCCCGTGGACATGGATGTCCCCAAGGCGGAACTGGTGTCCATCTATGAACTGGCGGAGTACTACGGAGACCCCCTGACCATGGTGTCGGCGGTGTTCGTCCGTTCCGAGGGCGAGTTCACCTGCAGCCTTATTTTCATCCAGGAAGAGGACGAGGGCAGAAAGCTCGTCGATCTTCTCATCAGCCACCAGATGGGCGGCATGGATCCCGCCTCGGTTCCCGAAGAGATGCGGGACAGCGCACTGACGGAAGTGGGCAACATCATCCTCAGTTCCTTCCTGAACGCCATCAACGTCCTCATCGGGGGAACCCACAGCATTTCGGTTCCCGGAATCGCTCACGACATGCTCGGTTCCATCCTCGACGTGGTGGCCTCCATCTTCGGCCAGTCCGGGGAACACGCCCTGATCGTGGACACGGCGCTGAAAGTGGAGAACGTGGAAGGGGGCATCTCGGGAAAAGTAATCATGCTTCCCGACCCCGGATCTTTGGAAATACTTCTCGGAAAGCTGCAGGTGCTCTGACGAATGGAGAAGGCGCATCACGTCGGGATGGCCGATATGGTGGTCGTATCAGCTCCCGAGTCCCTTGTGACGCTCGGGCTGGGCTCGTGCATCGGACTTGTGCTTTTTGACCAGGCGGCAAAGGTGGCGGGTATGGCTCACATTATGCTTCCCGACAGCCGCGGTGCCGGGCAGAAGGCGCTCGAAAAACCGGGAAAATTCGCCGACACGGCTGTGCCTGCCCTGATCGCGGAGGTCTGCCGGAAGGGGGCCGTCCGGTCCCGCCTGAAGGCCAAGATGGCCGGGGGGTCCCAGATGTTTGCCCTCCCCGGGGCCCAGACCGACTTCCTCGCGGTGGGCAGCAGGAATGCCAGGGAGACGGAGGATCTGCTCAAGCAGCACGGAATTCCCGTGGCAGCCATGGATACGGGAGGAAACAAGGGAAGGACCGTGGAATTCTCCACGAAAACATGGATGCTCACGGTAAAGGTGCTGGGAAAGGGAACGGCGGAAATATAAAACTTCGTCCTGACAGGAGGAGCCATGGAACAGGAACGGAATGAAGTTCGGGAAGACCTGCGCGAGGAAACCGATCTCTCTTCCGCCCCCGCGCCGGATGGCGGAGGACAGGATGCCGGTGGACAGGGGACTCCCGAAGAGACTCCCTCCCTTTCCCTGCTGGATGCCATCCCGAAGGAGACGGCGGACGAGCTGTGCTCCCTCTTCTCCTGCTCCCGGGAGGCCCTTGAAGTCATCCTCCAAAGCACCTCCGGAGATCCGGCCAGGATCCTTGCCCTGGTCAGTGCCCTGACCCCCGAGTATATCGCCGTCAAGGCCCGGTTCGACGCCCGGAAAAGGGGAGAGCTGGGGGGTGCACTGTGTTTCGTGGCCCGGGGCAACACCGGCGAGATCCTGGACGAGAGCTTCTGGGTCAGCGGAAAGAGCCTTCCGGAAACTTTCGACATCGATGCAGGCTGGGAGTCCGTTCGAACGGCCATAGCCACCATAGGGGGCACTCCCGACCGAAATCTCTACACCCGCATGCTCAAGGCGGCCAAGGCCGTCCTTTCCCCCACTGCCGTCAACAAGCTCTACCAGCCGCAGAACTCCCGGGCCGTGAAGGATGAGATACTTTCCGCCCTCGGAGAAGCCTTCGCCGAAATCGTCCATTACGATCTTGTCTACGACCTGAGGACGGAGATCTTCAACAAGGCACGGCTTGAAGCCGGGGGAATCACCCTGGAGGACAAGCCGAAGGAGGCCCCGGCCCGGGAAGAGGAGGGCGAATCGTCGGCTCTCGGCGCCCTGGGAACGGTCCAGGTGCTCTGCAGGCCGGTCCTTGACCCTGTTCACGGCAAGGCGGTCTCCGACCTCAAAAGAGGCGATATCGTCATGGTGGGACTCGAAAAGACGGGCGGTGTTTCCGCCATAATATCAAAGGTTTTCGAACGGTCCGGGGATACTCCGGCTTTCCCCGTCCTTTCCGTGGAAAGGCTGCCGAGCGGGCAGCTTCTCGTGAAGCTCCACATCAGCACGGGCATCGAAGGGGTGCTGAGGGCCGGAACCGACCTGAAACTCAAAACGGGCGGCACGGCGTCGGGGAAGACACAGGGAAAGGACGCGCCTTTCACGGTCGGAAAGGTGTTTACGGGAACAGCGATCTTTCTGCTGCTCGCCGTTATCTTCTATTTCCTCTTCGGACGGTAGGGGGTGCCTTTTTGGTCCTGAAAGCCTCGGATGCCGAACTCTGGGATGAATATCTCCGCACGGGAAGTTCCCGGGCCAGGGAAAATATAGTCAAAAGGTATCTTCCCCTCGTCAAGTACGTGACTGCCAGGATGGCCGTCTCGCCTCCGTCGGGGCTGGACTATGACGATCTTCTCAGTTTCGGCGTATTCGGACTTCTTGACGCCATTGACCGGTTCGACGTGTCCAAGGGGTTTTCCTTTCAGACCTTCGCCGTTCCCCGAATCCGGGGGGCGGTGCTTGACGAGCTCCGGAAATACGACTGGATCTCGAGGACGGGCAGGGAGAAGCTCCAGCGCCTGGGAAAAGCCATGGAGACTGTCCTCCAGGACAGGGGAACCCTTTCGGACCAGGCCCTCATGGACGCCCTGGGAATGGACGAAAAAGAATACAGGGAGACCCTTGAACTGTCCAGCAGGAGCTACATCGTCTCCCTCGACGAAGTGCTCTCCCTGGAGGACGGCGACGTCAGCAGGGAAGGAATCATACCCGACGACGGTGAAAGTGCCGCCGACCTGCTGGAGGATGAGGACGAAACGGTCCGGGTGGCGGGCGCCCTGAAAAGACTGCCTGAACGGGAAATGCAGGTCATTTCGCTGTATTATTATGAAGGACTGACACTCAAGGAAATCGGGAAGGTACTGGGAGTCACCGAATCCAGGGTTTCCCAGATTCACGGCAAGGCCCTCGCGGCCCTTCGGGGGATTCTCGCAGCGAAAGGGTAAGGAGAGCATCACCGGCAATATCCCGGGACTGTGGGGAGTTCCGGGAATCGGAACAGACGAGGCGGGGCGGCGCGGCAGCACTGCGGTTCGCGGAAATGTCCCGGCGCCAGGGAGGGTAAGGGATGGCAGACGACAGGTTTCATCTTGAATTCAGGGAGGACGGAGTCTATCTTTCGGCGTCCGAAGGAGCTGACTATTCCATGCCTTCGGTGGTGGGTTTTCTCAAATCGAAGGGCGTGGAAAACTACAACGGCGACGCGGTGATGACCTTTCTCTCCCGGAAGGACGGCGTTCCCGCCAAGGTGGCGGAGAGAGACCCGGAGCAGGAAAAGGAAGCCTCCCTCGAAGTGAAGATCTCTTCCGATGCCATGGCCGCCGAACTCTGGATCGAACCTCCTTTCGGCGACAAACCCTGGCCCTCGGTGGACCAGGTCGTGGAATTCCTTTCCGCTCAGGGGGTTGTCGAGGGAGTGGACAGGGGGCTTGTTTCCGAAGTGCTGTCCGAAAAAAAAGCAAGATCCTGGACCGTTGTAGCCTCCGGGACTGCGGCCATCGACGGGGCTGAAGCCGACTTCGACTACAAGGTCCAGTTCGGGTCCGCAAAACCGAAGGAAGAAGACGAATCCGGAAGGGTAGACCTCAAGAACCTGAGTTCGGTGACCGTGGTGATGAAAAACCAGATGCTCGCCGAGAAAATTCCGGCCACCGAGGGTATGGACGGCGTCACTGTCAAGGGCCTTGTTCTCAAGGCAAAAAAGGGCAAGGACCGGCCGCTGCCGGCAGGAGCCGGGACCTACGCTTCCGAGGACGGCATACATCTCTTTTCCCTTATCGACGGAAACCTTGTCCTGAAGGGCGGCAAGCTCCACGTGGTCCCCGTCTTTCAGGTGGACGGAGACGTGGATTACAGCGTCGGGAACATCAACTTCATCGGTGCCGTCCTGGTCAACGGGGCTGTCCGTGAGGGGTTCGAGATCGTTTCCTCCGGCGACATTGAAATCCGGGGCGTGGTGGAGGGAGCCCACCTTGCCAGCAAGGGAAGCATATCGGTTACCGGCGGCATCCGGGGCATGAACAAGGCGAAGATCGAGGCGGACGGCAATATTACCGTCGGCTTCATCGACCAGGCCCATGTCCGGAGCGGCCAGAACATCACCGTGACCAACGCCGTTCTGCACAGCGACCTTGCGGCTCACGGCAACGTCACCGTCCTCGGCGGCCAGAAATCCCAGATCGCCGGAGGAAAAGTGCAGGCAGGTCTCGAAGTGCTCTGTCTCACCCTGGGCAGCGAAATGGGAACCAAAACGGAAGTTGTGGTCGGCGTGCTCGCCGAACTCACGGAGAGAAAGAAGCACCTCCTTTCTCTGCTCGCCGAGTCCGAGGAAAAAGGCGAGAAGATCGAGGCGAACCTCTCCTTTTTGAAGAAACTGGAAGCTTCGGGCCAGCTTGACGAAAACAAGCGGGCTCTCATGATCAGTCTCACGAAGGCCAAGTTCCAGCTCCAGAGCCAGCTTGGAAGCGCAAAGGACGAACTCCGGATCATCGAAGAGCAGATGGAGAACAGCAAGACCAAGGGATGTGTCCGGGTGAAGGGAATCTGTTACCCCGGGGTGACGGTCTCCGTCCGGGGCCTGACATACATAGTCCGGGAAAAGCAGCAGTTCTGCTCTTTCGTCTATGACGGAGGAGAAGTCAAGGTCAAACCCTTCGACTACTGAACGGAAGGAAGGTGAACGACCGTGGTGACGCCAGTGAATATGCAGCTCGCCCACTGGAATCTCGAGCATACCGCCCAGCAGCTCCGGGATCCGTCCGCCGCTGCGTTTCAGGCCGGCCGCCAGGGAGAGGGTGCGGCTGCGGCCGTGCACAGGGACAATTCCGTCCAGGGGGCGGAGCAGTCCGCCGAGGAAGAACGTCTCGGGGCGAAGAAAAAGAGGGACACATCGGAAAAAGACGGCAGAAGAGGCAGAAGAAACCTGTCACCCCGGAACGGGGAGGAAGGGGACGACGACGCCCGGCCCTCTTCCGGGGAGGAAAAGGGACGGCTTGATTTTTACGCGTGAACGGACATCCCTGAAGGAGGAAAAGGTGTGGCATCCCAGGCAGCAGGCAAAAATATCGGGTACGTGCTCGTGGACGGAACGGAAGGGACTTTTCGGGGAGCCGTCCTTGTGACGGACTTTCGGGGCATTCCTGCCGACTTCCGGTACACTGACCCCATAACCCCTTCCAAAATCGAAAAAATCCTCTACGGGAACGCCCTCGACGTCTACATCAAGGAAGAACTGATCCTCGAGAGTCTCGTGGGAGCTGTGGAGGTCCCCCCGGTGCTGTGGATCTGCAGAGACGGGGATCTTCTGGACCCGCTGGCGAAACTGGCCAAATCAAAGACGATCCTCCTGGCCCCCACGGCGAGAGCTCCTCTCGATGCCACGGGGGATATGGAGAAGCAGAATGATCCGGGGTCCTATATCGTTCAGGCCGACGGGGTCAGCGCCCCGCTCCGCTTTACCCTGCCCGGGCAAAAGGGCAGGGAGGAGGATGCCAGGTCGGCTGCCTCCATTCTCGTGGAGGCAGCCGCTACCATGGACCTTCTGGAGCCCTTTTCCCGAATGGGGAAGGCCATGAATGCCCTGGGCGAGGAAAAGAGTGGATCTTGACCGGCTCCGGGAGAATATCGCCAGGCTTTTTCTCGGGAAGGTATCCGTCCGTTCCTGGCACCCGGAAAGAGGCGGCGTTGAAACCAGATCTCTGAAACGGAAGACGGACGCCCATGCTCTCAGGCCGCCCCGGAGGGTGCTGGGTACGGTCCTGTACGGAGCGGCCATGGAGTCCATGGTTTCCGGAGGCGTCCTTCCTCTGCCGGAAATGGCCGAAAGGGCCCGGCCGGAAAAAATAACCCTCTCCGTCAGGCCTCCATCGGTGTACGGGTGGAGAAGAGAGGAGACCGGCGGAAGAACACCGGGAAAAATGGAACCCCTGAAAACCGGTCCGGCAAGAAAAGGACTGCGGCTGGCGGCAGGTCTTCCCCAGGAAAGGGAAAACAGACTGCCCCACGCCCGGGGAAAAATCCGGTCACGGGAGGGGGAGATCTCCCTCGCCTTCTATTATCCGGTCATCCAGGACGGTGTGGCGAAAAGTATTCTGAACAAAGAGAAAGGAACGCTCCTTGTTTGGTATAATTCCTACAGTCGAGCTTTTTCTTCCCGGGGCCTTCTCCTTGTCCGCCTGCTGCGGCAGGGAGGGGGGCTCGAATGGAGATGGACCGAAATACAGTGACACAGCCAAACCTGCGGAGGTGGTTTCTACCGGAAACATTCAGCACCACGGCGTTTCTTTTTTCCAGGAACATACATCCTGATCCAATACTCGTGGAGGGTAGAAAACCGCATGGCAGATGAAAGAAAAGCAGAAAGCACCCCCCTCGCTCCCGGGGAAGTGGTGACCTGTACGGTGGAACAGATCATGCCCTACGGCGCTTTTGTCCGGATGAAGACGGGGCAGAGGGCCATGATCCACATTTCGGAGCTTTCCCACAGCTTCGTGAAGAAGGTCGAGGACGTTCTCTCCCTCAGCCAGGAAGTCCAGGCGAAGGTCATCAAAATCGACGAAAAGGGGAGGATCGACCTCTCCCTCAAGAAGATGGAGGCCCCGAGACCCGCTTCCGCCTCCAGGGGCTCGTCGTCCTTCGGGCCGGCCGCGCCTGAGGACACCAGGGACTCCTTCGAGAAGAAGCTGTCCAACTACCTCAAGGCCAGCGAGTCAAAGATCGCCGACCTGAACAACAAGCTCAACAACTCCAGGGCGGCGAAGAAGAGAGGCAAACCGGCGAAGTGAACCGGCTGAACGGAAAGCTTTCAGGGGGGCGGATCCGCCCCCGTTCCTTTTTTGAGCCGCCCCGAGCGGAGGACCTTCCGACCGTCTCACTCCAGATGAAGGGACGAAAGTTTGACCCTGGAATGGTCATCGGCACCGCCCGCCGGTGCGTCTTTGGTCTCCCGTCCGTCATTGTCTGCAGTCCCCTCCGGGACGGGAAGCCCTTTCCTACCACCTTCTGGCTCACCTGCCCCCACCTTGTGAAGCTGTGCGGCGCCCTGGAATCGGAGGGAGCCGTCGCGGAACTCGAACGGCGGAGGATGGAGCGTCCTGATCTGTGGACGGAATACAACCTGTTCCATGCCAGGCTGCGCCTTCTCCTGGTGCAACCCGCCGCCGCACGCTTTCTTCGGAAATACCGCCGAGGAGTGTGGGATACCCTGCGACGCGGAGGGGCGGGAGGAATCGACTATCTCTCCCGCGCACGGGGCGGGGCGAAATGTCTCCACCTCCAGGCGGCATCGTGGCTTGCCCTCGGCTTTCATCCTGCGGGAGAGTTCCTGCACAAAGCCCTCGTTCCCCTGCACTGCGCGGCGCCGGCGGCCTCCGGATGCGTCCGCCGCTGCTGAAGACATTCACCCCTGAAAGGAGACACCTCCATGTGGAAGGGCAGATTTTCCGAAAATACCGCCCAGGCAGTCCAGAAATTTACCCAGTCTCTCGATCTCGACTGGGCGCTCGCCTCCTATGACATCGACGGGAGCATAGCCCACGCCAGAATGCTCGGTTCGGTGGGCCTGATCCCTGCGGACGAAGCCCGGCAGATCGAGGACGGGCTCAGCAGGATCAGGGAAGAAATCGCCTCCGGGGCCCTCGTCCCCGCCCAGGAACTGGAAGACGTGCATATGAACATCGAAAGCCGCCTTATCGAACTCCTCGGTCCTACAGGGGCCAGGCTCCACACCGGGCGGAGCAGGAACGACCAGGTGGCGGTGACCATGCGCCTCTTCCTCCGCGACCGGCTTCACCGCATCGGTTCCGGGATGGACGCCCTTCTTGCCGTGCTGCTGGAACGGGCCGCCCGTCACAGGGACATCATCGTTCCCGGCTTCACCCATCTCCAGCAGGCTCAGCCCATCTCCATGGGGCACTACTGGATGGCCCACTTTTCCGCTTTTTCACGGGACTGCGACCGGCTGCTCTTTGCCCTTGAATCTCTCCGGGAATGCCCCCTCGGTGCGGGAGCCCTCGCCGGGTCCACCCTCCCCCTCGACCGGGAGATGACCGCCCGGGAACTCGGCTTTGCCCGTCCCACGAGAAACAGCCTCGATACGGTGGCCCAGAGGGACTACATGGCGGATTACCACTCCTTCGCCGTCACCTTCGCCACCCACTGCAGCCGGCTCGCCGAGGACTTCGTCATCTACTCCTCCCGGGAGTTCGGATGGCTTCTTCTCCCCGACGCCTTCTGCACCGGCTCGAGCATGATGCCCCAGAAAAAGAATCCCGACGTCCTGGAACTGCTCCGGGGCAAGACAGGACAGATCCTCGGCCATTTCCTCGACCTTCTCGTGACGCTGAAGGGTCTTCCCATGACCTACGACCGGGACCTGCAGGAGGATAAGCGGGGGCTCCAGGCCTCCCTGAGGACCGTGGAGGACATGCTGGCCGTTCTGGTTCCCCTCCTGTCGGCGGTGGAAGTGGACGGGGAAAAGGCCGCTGAGGGAATGAACGACGGATTCCTCCTGGCCACCGATGTGGCCGAATACCTCGTCGCCAGGGGCGTTCCGTTCCGGCAGGCCCACGGAATGGTGGGGGGCCTGGTGAAGGAATGCATCGCCCGGAAAAAAGGGCTGTTCGATCTCACCCGGGATGAATGGAAGGCACTTCTTCCCGAAGCCGGGGAGGATTTGTTTCCTCTCCTCTCGCTCCGCTCGGCTGTGGAGCGGAGGAACACCTACGGGGGCACGGCCTTCGACCAGGTGGCGAAGCAGATTGAAGAAGGAAAGACGTTCCTGGAGAGCTTCAGGGAATCTGTCGAACGCTAGAGATATTAGAGATAGTTCCCGTTCCGGATGAGGCTCGGCCTCTGTTTGTCATCCTGAACGGCCGAAGCGGTCTGTCATCCCGAGGAGCTGTTTCGGCGACGAGGGATCTCGTTTTTAGTTTTGCCGGATTCAAACCCGAGATCCCTCGCGGTCGCTAGGGATGACAACAAGAGCAACACCGAAATCCTCCCCCTCCGGGTATGCTGCGTGATCGCATTCGCTCGGGATGATAACCTTGATAATAAAAAAAGACTATTTTTTAGAACAATCGGTTTTTCGGCTTGACGCCCTCCGATTTTTGTGTAAAATAATCACTTGCGCACGCCGGAAAGAGTCGAGCCGTTAGCTCAGATGGCAGAGCACCGGACTTTTAATCCGGGTGTCGTGGGTTCGACTCCCACACGGCTCACCAGTTTTACGGTCCCATCGTCCAGTGGCCTAGGACACAGCCCTTTCAAGGCTGTGACACGGGTTCGAATCCCGTTGGGACCGCCATTTTTTTATTACGTGCCGGTGTAGCTCAGTTGGCAGAGCAGCGCACTCGTAATGCGCAGGTCTCCAGTTCAAGTCTGGACACCGGCTCCAGTAACAGCAAGGGTTCCCGAAAAGCTCGGGGACCCTTTTTTGTTTTCTGTATGTCACCCGTGTGTACCAGCCTCCACATAGCTTCCAGTATCCGTTCCTCCGGAAAACACCTCTTCAAATCAGAAGGGCATCCTCATAGTACCGTTGCATTGAAAAAGACCTGCGGCAAGCCTCTTTTCGTGCTATCATCGTCGTATCAAAAAGTCCGCTCTTCGGAGGCTATTGTGCCCAGAAAAAGAATACTCCTCGTGCGCCATGGAAAGACGGAATGGAACGGTCTCTCCCGTTTTCAGGGAAAAAGCGATATTCCCCTCAATGACGAAGGAAAATGCCAGGCTGAGCTGCTGGCGGCAAGGCTGGAAGGCTGGGAGCCTGCCGCCGTCTTTTCGAGCCCCCTGTCGAGAGCCCGGGAGACGGCGGAAATTATCGCCTCCCGCAATCCCGGAGTATCTCCTGTCCTCCGTGAGAATCTGGCCGAGATGGGGTTCGGCACCTGGGAAGGCCGTTCGCTCCATGAAATAGAGTCCGCCGACCCCGAATCCTTCTGCCGGTGGAAAGAATCCCCCTTCGAGTGTCCCCCTCCCGGGGGCGAGACCTTCGAATCTGTGAAATCAAGGGTGAGATCCGCCCTGGACGAAATTCTGTCGAAGGACGGGGACAGGACGGTGGCGGTGAGCCACGGAGGAATACTCAGGATGATGCTCGTTCTTCTGCTGGATCTGCCCCCCCGGCAGGTCTGGAGAATGAAAATCTCCAACTGCTCGGCCACCGGTATCGATGTGGGGAAAAGAGGGTCCTCCCTTGCCTTTCTGAACGACGACCTGCACACCAGGATGTCAGGGTCGGATCTGAAAAAACTGCCTTTTCCTGTTTAGACTTCTCTTTCTGTTGCTGATACAATGAACCGAGTTGCGGAACAAAGGAGGCGCTGGGCAATGCCCGACCGGGAGCAGAATGCGCACACCATGGAATCCCATCTCTTCCCCGGAAAAACGGAGGAGGAGGACCGTAACGTCCCCGGAAGAAGGGAACCCCGGGGTCATTCCGGCAATGAAAGAAACCTTTCCCCCGAAAGAGAAGAAGAATTGTGGCGAAGGCTCTCATCCCAGGGCGACGAGGACGCCAGGGACGAGATCATTGTCGCCTATCGGCCCCTTGTCTTCTGGCTGGCCCGGAAATTCCGGGTTCGGCCCTCCTCTTACCAGGATCTCATCCAGGAGGGAATGGTGGCGCTGATACGGGCGGTGGACAAGTTCGAACCCGAACGGCATCTCCGGTTCACCACGTATGCCTTCTACCGGATCAAGGGACAGATGGTGAACTTTCTCCAGAGGAGCGAACTCAAGGCCCCTATTCCCGTGGACGAGGAGTACCTCATGCCTGAGGATTCCTTCACCCCCGATTCCTTTGAAACCCTCATCGCCGTTTCCGAGGAAATGCACCGTCTTCCCGCGAAGGAGGAAGAGATGGTCCAGGCCCTTCTTGTGGAAGGTCAGGACGCGAAGGAAGTGGCCAGGAAGCGGGGCATCGACATCAGCCATGTATACCGGCTCAAGCGGAACGGTATAGCGAAGCTCCGCAGGTGGCTCGGTCCGGAGGGAGACGCCACAAACAGGGCCTGAGACGGGATAAGAGTAATGCGGAAAAGACTTTTATCCCCGGGGGGAACTGACAGATGGAAAAAAAGATCGCCCGGATCACCCGTTGGCTCGACAGATGCGCAAAAGCATGCTCTGCCAGGTCGTGGCAGAGCGCCCTGCTTGACATGGAATGCGCCAAGGCAGAACTTGACGAAGCCCGGAGCGAACTTTGGGCCAGGGCCGAGGGAGGTTCCCAGGCTTCTCCCGTGATACGCAAGGCGGGGCGGTTGACATTGACTGCGGCGCTGGGGCTTTTTCTCGTCCTTTCGGTTGCCGGGCCCCTGGCAGTCCAGACAGCCAGGGAGGCGGTGTCCATCGCTTCAGGCCCCTCCCTGGAGTGGGTGTCCACCGATGAAAAGGCCCTTCTTTCAGCTCTCCGGCGGAGCCTGAGCGACGCAAACCTGGCCCGTCTTTCCGCGGAACCGGGAGATAAAATCAAGCATCGGGAACCAGCAATAACAGCTGCCGCAAGGCCTTCGGACAACAGGAGAAATCTGTCCGTCCTCCAGGGGCGGGAAAATGAAAACCTGCAGAATGGCTCCTCTTCCGGCAGGGAATTTGATACAATAATCACTCTGGTGCAGATCGGGCAGAAGGCGCTTCGGGAAAGAGAGTCCGCGATTCGTTTCGATGCCCCGTAACGAAGATTTTTCTCAATTTCCGGAAGGAGAGATCGTGCGTGAATGAACATCTGAAAAAAACGTGGCGGATCCTGCTGTTCCTCTTTGTGGTGCTCCTGCTGCCGAATGTTGCTGCATCCGCTGCAGAACCGCTGGTTTCTGCCCTTGGCGTGGACGGAAACGACCACGTGGTGGCGGAACATATCCTCGGGGTCGTGGGAACCCGGGTAGGGGAACCCCTGAGCAGGGAGCAGCTCCAGTCCGACGTGGAGGCCATTTACAATCTCGGTTTCTTCTCCTTCGTGGACATCAACCTGCAGAGCATAGCGGGCGGAATCGGCGTAACCTACATCGTCAGGGAGAACCCGGTGGTCGAACAGATCACCTTTTCCGGCAACAACATCTACAAGGACGAGGATCTCCTGAAGGTCGTTTTCACCATGCCCGGCACGGTTTTCAACAGGGTCTTCTTCCGGAACGACCTTGACCGGATCCAGGAGAAATACCACAAGGACGGCTACGTCATGGTCAAGATCGCCGACGTTGTCGTCGAAGGCGGCCTTATCGACGTGAAGATCGTGGAGCCGAAGGTCGGTAACATCATAATCCAGGGAAACAGGAAAACGAAAACGAAGGTCATTGCCCGGGAGATCAAGCTGAAGAAGGGGGATCCCTTCAACACTACAATCCTTAGGCATTCTCTGAACAAACTCCAGAACAAAGGTTTTTTCGATGACGTTAGTATCGGTTTTGAACCGGGTGAGAATGAAGAAGAGACCGATATCATTCTAACGGTCTCGGAACAAAAAACTGGACGAGTTGGTCTTTCAATCAGTCATGGAACAGAAAGCGGCTGGTCGGGCGGCTTGGCTTACACGGATTCAAACTGGAAAGGGCTGGGGCATATTGCGGAAGTGGGTTTTGAAATGGGAGATAACGAACAGTATTGGATTTCCTATGCTGAGCCATACATGGACTCGCAGAATTTTGCCTGGAAAATAGGTTTCTCTAAACGAAAATGGGAAGACCGATACTATTATCGCCGCGGAGTGAAGCAGCTAAAATATGACGATGATGTCAAAAATATCTACCTCGGAGCGGGGAGAAAATTCGGCCGGGATGAAAAATTCAGTTGGTTCCTTACTCTGGATTGGAAAGACGTAGACGCTTTTAATTTCAGAGAAAGAATCCACCCAGGGATCGAAGATGAACTGACGAGGGGAAAAATTTTTGCTCTCATCGGAACTGTATCCAGAAACAACACCGATCCGTACCTTAGCTATTCTAAGGGGGATATCATTGATTTTAATATTGAACAAGCTCTTGAGGCGCTCGGAGGGGAGTACAGCTACACAAAATATTGGCTCCAGGCCAGGTACTATACTCCAGTAAAGGGGCTTGGTGATCTTTTCGACAGGCAATTCGGTGACGAGGACAATCCTGCCATTTTTGCGGCCCGGATAAGGGCAGGCTTCTCGTCTGGTGATGTTCCTACAGCAAGCCTCTATTCTCTTGGTGGTTCAAGTACGTTAAGAGGCTATGACTCAGGATATTTTCTTGGGAGTGAGATGTTTCTCGCAAACTTCGAATTACGTATTCCAATCGAAAAGGCCTTTAGCTTTGTTTTATTCTATGATGCAGGAAATGCATGGAAAAATCCTTGGGACACAAATGGTGGTTCGTTTAGTCTTTCAGATCTCCATGATTCATGGGGAGTGGGTGTCAGGGTCAAGACTCCTTTGGGGAATTTTAGGCTTGACCATGCCACAGGTGAAGATGAATCTAGAACGCATTTTAGCTTCGGGGAAATGTTCTAGGGGAGCGGAGGGCGGAACGCGGTGTCCCCGACAGGGACAGTAATCGGAAACAGCAGAATTTTCATGAGGGCTGTGGCGGTGCTGATCCTCGCCGCAGCCCTCCTTTTTCCGGGGCCGGCCAAGGCGTCCGTCGTCATTGAAGGAGCCCCCCCCTGGCTCAGGGAAAGGATGGAGCGGAGCGCCGCCTCGGTGTGGGCGGAAATCCGGCAGGGCGGCTCTGCCTCGGCGAATGACAGTCTCCGCCTGCTTTCTCTTGTAGCGGAGCGTGTTTTTGCAGGGTTTGATGTGGCGGATTCCTTTTACCGGGGAGAGAAGGCCGTTCTGCAACTCAGGCCCCAGGAAGGAACGGCACCCTGGAAGGTGGAGATCTTTACCCCCCAGCTGGCTTTTCCCGTGGACGGTTGGTTCCGGGAGGATGTTTCGGGACTCGGAGAAAAAATCGTAAGTCACCTGGGTCACCTTCCAGTGGATGCCCTTTCATGGGCTGACGGTTCCCTCAAAGAGCTCATCGACACGCTGTGTTCGCCCCGCCTCCCCGGCTGGAGCGCCTCCCTGCTTGTGAGGCTCGAAAAGGAGGGGCCCATCCTCAGGGTATCCTTTGTTCCCAAGCCCCCCTTTGTCCTGGCCGTGGTTCCCAGGGTCTCATCGGATACCCTTCCGGTGATGCTCCGGTCCGACCTGAACGAAAACATCCTGCGCACCCTTTCTCCGGTGGTGGGGCTGCCCATCGAATGGGTCTCCGTCCACAGGGGCAAGGTGGAAGAAATGGCCGCCGGATCGCTCCGGCAGACGAATATCGTGGGGAACACCCGGTCGGCGGTGGAGGTTTCCTTCAAGGCTGCCCAGATTGCCGCAGCCGACGCCTTCGTGGACAGTCCGAAGTACTCAGTCCGGGCCTGGGTGGCCGCCTATGCCGGATCCGACACGAAATATCCGGAGATCGGTCTCCACATGGGCCGGAAATTTCTCCCCGTATCGGGATGGGACATGGAGTTGTACGGCGAATGGATCCTGTCCGCCAATGATTTTTCCCTCGAAAGCCGGTGGGGAATCCGCTGGAGTCCCTGGAAAAATATCCTTGCCGGCGTTGAACGAGCTTTCCCCGGGAACGTCACCTGGTACCGGATCTGGATTGAAGGCGGCGTTCGGGCTCCCTATCTCTGGTGGCGAATCAGCGAAGACGGAGATCATCACGTGGGTGCGGGGTACAGGCTGAATCAGCGGATTTCACTGGAAATTCACTATGATGGCCGTGACGAGGACAAGGTCAGCATCAGGGCGCTGAGCGACCTCTGAGCGACGGAGCAGAAAGACGGAGAGATCGTATGAAAAGTGAAAAGAAATCCTTGGGAGATATTGCCCGGTTACTCGGAGGAACGGTCATCGGCGACCCTGCGGCGGAATTGAACCGGGCGGCATCGCCTGCAGGGGCTCTCGCAGGCGATATCTGTGCGGTGTGGGAGGTCCGGGATCTGGAAAAAATACAGGGCGGGGTTCACATCCTTGCTTCCCCCGATGCCTTTGTCTCACGGTCCGGACTGACCGGTATTTCGGTGAAGGACCCCCGGGCAGCCTTTCCGGTCCTTCTTTCCCTTTTTCAGCCCGTTCGAAAGGGCAGAGGAGTTCATCCGTCAGCGGTGATTTCTCCCGGCGCCGTTGTGTCTCCCGATGCCTGGATTGGCCCTCTCTGCGTAGTGGAAGACGGCGCCGTGATCGGGGAAGGTGTCCGGCTCCGGGCCAATGTCTTCGTGGGAGAGGGATGCGTCCTTGGCGCAGGGACGGTGGTCGAACCCGGCGCGGTTCTCCTCGAAAAAGTCCGTACCGGAAAGGACTGCCTCATCCACGGCGGTGCGGTCCTCGGGTGCGACGGTTTCGGAATTCTCCCCGCCGCGGAAGGGAACGGGCCCGTTAAAATCCCCCAGCTCGGCGGCGTGGTTCTCGGCGACGAGGTGGAAATAGGAGCTTGCACCACCGTGGACAGGGGGACCCTGGACGACACTGTGGTGGGCAGTTTCACCAAGGTGGACGACCACGCCCATATCGCCCATAACGCGGTTATCGGAAAGAACTGTATCGTGGTAGCCATGACGGGTATCGCCGGAAGCGCCGTTCTCGAGGACAACGTTATCATGGCGGCAAGGAGCGGTGTGAAGGACCATGCCCGGATCGGCAGGGGAGCCACCGTGGCCGCCAACGCCGGGGCCATCAAGGATGTGCCTCCCGGGGCCGTGGTGTCCGGATTCCCCGCCCGGGACCACCGGGAGAACTTCCGGGTTCAGGCGGCCCAGCAGCGCCTCCCGGAACTGCTTCTTCGGGTCCGGAAGCTCGAACAGGCTGTGTTCTCTCCGGATGAAAGCCGCCCCGAAAAAAAGAAGAACGGGGACGGAAAGTAATGGAATACCGGCGGCTGACCCGGGACATTGTTTTTTCCGGTAAGGGGCTCCACACGGGGGAAGACTGCCGTGTGACCCTGACGCCGGGAGTTCCCGGAGAAGGGGTGACGGTGGACCGGGGGCGGGGTTCTTTTCCCCTCGAAACCTGCTCTTTCTCAGGAACCGGGCGGGGGACGGAAGTCTTCCTTCCTGCCGGGCAGTCCGTGAAGACCCCGGAGCATCTTTTCGCCGCCCTCTACGGCCTCGGCATCTGGTCCGTCCGCATTTCCGCGGAAGGGCCCGAAATTCCAGCCCTGGACGGCTGCTCCGCCGCCTTCACGGAGGCCCTTCTGGCAGGCTCAAGCCCGATAGCGGAAGGGGAGGAACAGCCGAAGCCATTCGCCCCTTCAGTGCCCCTGGCAGTGGAGGATCCGGCGCGGAATGCCGTTCTTTTCGCCTTTCCTTCCTATGAGCTGTCCCTTTCTTACGTTATCTCCTACGAGGGGACTCCCATAGGAACCCAGGCGTTCGACTTCCGCCTTTCCCAGGAAAGCTTCCGGTCCCTTCTCGCTCCTTCCCGCACCTTCGCCCTGGCGTCGGAAGTACAGGCCCTTCTCGACCGGGGGCTTGCGAAAGGAGGAAGCCTTGAAAACGCCGTGGTGGTGGGAGAAACATCCGTTTCCGCCGCCGGAGGGCTTCGGTTTCCCGACGAGTTCGTCCGCCACAAGATTCTTGACCTCCTGGGCGACCTCTATCTTCTCGGCCGGCCTCTCCGGGCCCGGGTGGTCGCCCTGAGGGCCGGTCACGACCTGCACTGCCGCCTCGCGGAGAGGCTGATGTTTCTGTCCCGTTCCAGACATTCCCGAAAAAAGGAGACGAACCATGTTTGACATCCAGAAAATCATGAAGTTCCTTCCCCACAGGTACCCCTTCCTTCTCGTGGACAGGGTGCTTGAAATCGACGAACAGCATGCCGTGGGCATCAAGAATGTCACCATCAACGAGCCCTTCTTCCAGGGGCATTTCCCCTCGGAACCGGTCATGCCCGGTGTCCTCGTCCTCGAGGCCATGGGACAGGTGGCGGCCATGATGATGTCCGCCCGGCCCGGAAGTGAAAATCTCATCACCTTCCTCACCGGGGTGGAGAAGGCGAAGTTCAGGAAGCCGGTGAAGCCGGGCGACCAGCTCGTCACCACCGCCGAGATGGTAAGGCTCCGGGGAAAGATGGGCAAGGTCCGCACAGTGGGCCGCATCGACGGGGCTGTGGCCGCCGAGGCGGAGTTCAGCTTCGTGGCCGCCGAAACCCTGGCAGCCCCTGCGGGGAAGGAAGAGGCGGAAAAAGCATGAGCTTTATCCATCCCACGGCTCTCGTTTCTCCGGGGGCCGAACTCGGGGAGGACGTGACCGTCGGCCCCTACTGCATCGTCCAGAACCATGTAAAAATCGGGAACGGTACGGTACTCTCCTCTTTCGTCACCCTCCTCGACTTCGTGGAGATCGGCGGCAACTGCCGCATCGCCCAGAACGCCGTAATAGGAGGCGAACCCCAGGATCACGGCTTCAAGGGGGAGGAATCCTGGGTCAGAATCGGCAGCGACGTCATTATCCGGGAAAACGTCACCATCCACAGGTCCACCGGCGAAGGCACCGCTACCGAGGTGGGCGACGGCTGCTTCATCATGGAGGGCGTCCATCTGGGACACAACGTGGTCATCGGGAAGAACGTCACCATGGCCAACAAAGTGGGCATGGCGGGGTTCTCCTCCGTGGGCGACGGGGCGGTCCTGGGCGGCATGGCCGGAGTCCACCAGTTCGTCCGGGTGGGGAAGCTGTGCATGATCGGCGGCCTGTCCAAGATCGTGAAGGACATCCCCCCCTTCCTCATGGCGGACGGACATCCGGCGGGCATTTTCAGCCTCAACAAGGTGGGAATGCGCCGGGCGGGGTACGACGGTCCGGCACGGGCGGCGGTGAAATCCTTCTACGATCGCCTGTTCCACGGCGGGCTTCCTTTCCGTAAATCCCTGGAGCAGCTGGCTGCTTCGGAGGAAGGAATGAGCGGTGCCGCCCGGGAAATAGTCGAATTCTGCACCGGGTCGAAACGGGGGGTCTCCCTGTGGCACCGGCACCACAGGGGAGGAGAGGACGGGCATGACGATCAGGCTCCTGGCGCTTGACGTGGACGGCACTCTCACCGACGGGGGCGTCTACATGAACGGGCAGGGGGCCGAGTTCAAGCGGTTCGATATCCGGGACGGCATGGGGATTGTCCGCCTCAGAAAGGCCGGAGTAGAGATCGCCCTGATCAGCGGGCGGCATTCGGCGGCCACGGAGCAGCGGGCCCGGGATCTCGGCATCACCCGCCTCTGCAACGGCGTGGCCGACAAGATGCCGGTACTTGCCGCCCTCGTGGAGGAGCTGGGGATAACCTTCGCCGAAACGGCCTACATGGGTGATGACGTGAACGACGTGGAATGCCTCCGGGCGGCGGGCCTGGCCCTGGTTCCGGCCGACGGCGTGCCGGAGGCCCGGGCGGCCGCCGATTACGTGACTTGTTCCCCGGCGGGAAGAGGGGCCGTCCGCGAGGCAGCCGAACTCATCCTCGCCGGAAACGGAGGGCTGTGACGTGGCGGGAAAGGGCAGGACCTTCGGTCTTCTCGACAGGTACATTCTGAAGGAGCTTTCCGGCTCCTTTCTTTTCGGCGTCACGGCCTTCACCATGGTGTTCGTGGCGGGGGACCTGCTCTTCCAGGCGGCGAACCTCATGATCGAGCAGGGGGTCTCCCTTTCGGTGGTGACGCGGCTCTTCGTCTATCGCCTCCCCGAGGTGGTGGCCATGACCCTTCCCATGGCGAGCCTGCTGTCGTCCCTGCTCACCTTCAGCCGCCTGTCCACGAACAGCGAACTCGTGGCGCTCAAGGCGGCGGGCATCCCATTCCACCGCATTCTCCGTCCCGTCTTCCTCGCCTCCATACTGGTGGGCATCGGGGCCCTTGCGGGCAACGAAACCCTGGTCCCATTCTCCAACAGGGCGGCGGAGAACCTCATGAAGTTCGAGGTCATGCGGGAGAAACCGTCCCTGCTCAAGGAAAAAGTCTTCCTCCGGGAGGAGAGCAGGGGGGTCCTCCAGCGGGTGATCTACCTGGACCAGCTCAAGGCCCGGGAGGGCACCATGAAGGACGTGATCATCCAGGAGTTCGAGGGTGGGCGCCTCAGCCGCATTTCTTTGGCCGACAACGGGATCTGGGGGGACGGTGAATGGTGGCTTCAGGACGGGCAGGTCTTCGAGGTCACCCGGGAAGGGCGGGTCAACCCCCTTCTCCGGTTCCAGCGCCAGAAGCTCCAGCTGAACCTGACCCCCGCCCAGGTGGAAAAAGCCTCCCGCAAGCCCTCCGAGATGAGTTCCACGGAACTTCTCGTCCAGATTGCACTCCTCTCGAAGGAGGGCCGGAACCTTGCCCCCCTCAAGGTGATGTTCCATCTCCGGCTCGCCCTTCCATGGGCAAGCGTGGTTCTTGCCGTCCTCGGCGCCAGCCTGGGAGTCCGGTCGAGCAGGGCGGGCCCGGGGATCGGCTTCGGCCTCAGCGTCCTCATCGTGTTCGCCTATTACGTCACCATGTCCTTCAGCCGCGCTCTCGGCGAAGCGGGATACCTGTTCCCTGCCATTGCCGCCTGGATACCAAACGTGGCATTCCTCCTCGTGGGGGGATACTTCGCCCGCCGGGCAAACGGCTGACACGCTGAAAGGATTGATCTCATGAAAAACATGCCAGGTCCCGCCGCTCTCATCGCCGGAAATGGAGCCCTTCCGGAGGAAACCGCCCGGCAGATGGCCGGATCGGGGATGGACGTCACCGTCTATTCCTTTCCGGGCGGAGCGGAGGACCGGTTCCCCTTCCTTCCGGAGGACCGGGTGCTTTCTCTCCTCTCCCTTCCCGGAGGGGACGGGAAGCTGAGCCTTCAGGCCCTCCTTGCCGACCTCAGGAGCAGGGGTATACGGTCCGTCTGCATGGCGGGGCTCATCCCCAAGACGATGATGTACGGTGCCGCCGCTGACTCTTCTCTGCTCGGCATGCTCTCTTCGGACGGGAACGATGATCACAGCCTCCTGGGCCGCATCGTGGGTGCCTTTGAGAGCTTCGGCCTCCAGGTTCTCCCCTATGCGGGATTCGTAGGTGAAAGCCTGGCCACGGAAGGTTTTATTGCGGGCCGGGAACCGTCAGGGAAGGAGCGGGAGGACGTGAACTGCGGAAAGCGGATTCTGTCCGTCACCCTTCCCCTCTCCTTCGGCCAGTCCGTGGTGGTGGCCCGGGGCGCGGTGGTCGCCGTGGAAGCCATGGAAGGCACCGACGAAATGATCCGGCGGGCGGGCGCTCTTCTTTCGGGAGCGCCCGGCGTGGTGGTGAAGATGATGCGCCCCGACCAGGACATGCGGTTCGATCTCCCCACCGTGGGGACGGGAACCCTCCGGGCCATGGCGGCAGCAGGACTGACCTGCCTTGCCGTGGAGGCCGGGCGGACCATCATCCTGGACCGCCCTGAATTCGCTTCCCGGGCTGAGAGCCTGTCCATCGCCGTGGAGGGCATCATTCCGTGACACCGGCCGGGCGGGGGATTTTTTTCAGTTGCGGCGAGGTCTCCGGAGACGGGTATGCCGCCGCCGTTCTGGAAGCCCTGCGAAGGAGGGGATTTTCAGGCCCCCTCTTCGGCATGGGGGGATCCCTGGCCGCAGGGGCGGGAGCGGAGATCGTCTCCGACTCCAGGGCCCTTCACCTCATGGGCGTGGCGGACGTCCTTCCGGCCATTCCCCGGCTTCTCCGGCTCAAACAAAGCCTCGTCGGCCTCATCCTCTCCCGGCGGCCCGGTGCCGTGCTCCTCATCGACAGCCCGGACTTCCACCTTCCCCTCGCCGCCTCGCTCCGCAGGAGCGGATGGAGGGGCCCCATCGTGTACGCCGTGCCTCCCACGGTGTGGGCCTGGCGTTCGGGGAGGGTGAAGAACCTCCGCCGGGACACGGACCTCTGCCTCCCCCTGTTCCGGTTCGAGCACGAGTATCTTCTCAAGGCCGGGGTCAATTCGGCATGGAAAGGGCATCCCCTGGTGGACGAATTTTCCTCCCCCCTCCCGAAGGAGACTGATCCGAAACAGATCGCCCTCCTTCCGGGGAGCAGGCGGTCCGAAGTGGTCCGCCTTCTGCCCCCTCTGAAGGAATGCGCTTCCCTTTTGAAGGACAGGGGATACCGTCCGGTGTTCTCCATCGCTCCCGGAATGCCGGAAGATCTCAGGAACCGCCTCCGGGACGAACTGAAAGGCCATGAAACCTGGGAAGGCCCCGGGCGGGATCTCCTGGCGTCGAGTGCCGCGGCGGCGGGGGCGAGCGGCACTGTGGCCGTGGAGGCCATGATGCTCGGCAGATTCATGGCCGTTCTCTACAGGGGAGGCTTTCTCTCATGGCTCGCCTGGAAGACCCTGGTGAAGACGCCCCGCATTTCCATCCCCAACCTCCTTGCGGGGGAGGAGCTGTACCCCGAGTTCATCCAGGGCAGGGCCACGGGCAGGAACGCCTTCTCGGCCCTTCTGGGCTTCCTGGAGGACGAGCGAATCGCGGAGCATGTCCGGGCGGGCCTCCTGTCGGCCAGAAGTGGCATGGGATTCCCCGGGGCCGTGGATTTCTGGGCTGAGCACCTTGAAGCCCTGGTTTCGGGACAATCGGCCTTCCAGGGGAAAGGCGGTGACCCATGAAGTCCATTCTTCTCCTTGCCAACGGCCCGGGAGAGCTCTGGGGGTGGGTCCGGCCCGTGGCGGCGGAACTGAAGCGCCGTTCCCGGAAGGTCTCCCTCCTTCTCCTTCCCTGCCAGTTCGCCTCCGGCGAGGAGCGAAGAGTGGCGGAAAGCCTCGTCCCTGACGAACTCCGGGGGCCTTCGGGTCTCGCGGGAACGCTGAGGGACGCACTGTCCCTGGGCCGGACGGCGGAGGCTGTCCTTCAGCTCGGGGGTGACCTGGTCTGGGGGCGGATAGCCGCCGGGGCTGGACGGGCCCCTCTTTTGTGCTATGCTTACGGCAGAAAAAACGGCCTGTCCCGGTGCGACAGGGTTTTCACTGCCTTTCCTGCCATGGCGGAAGCCATGGGGGAAAGGGTACGGGTTGCCGGAGACCTGGTCAGGGATTCACTTGCCCTTGACGGACCCTTTCCTTCGGGTGAAGGTGAAGACCGGTCAGTCCTGTTTTTTCCCGGCAGCCGGGCCGCCATCCGGGAGTTTTCCTTCCCCTTTCTCAAGGAAATGCTCCCTTTCCTGAAGAAGAACGCTCCGGAATGGCGTTTCCGCATCGTCCTCTCCCCTTTTTCCACGCAAGGCGAGGAGGCAGTGTGGCAATCCGCAGGCTTTTCCACTGCCAGGGGAGCCGAAGCTTTCCGGGGAGCGGGGTTTGCCGTCACCCAGCCGGGGACCAATACCCTGGAACTCATGCACAGGGGAATTCCCTTCTGCGTGCTCGTTCCATTCGCTTCTCTCCGGAAGGTGCCCCTTCCGGGGCTTCCCGGGCTGATCGCCTCCCTTCCGGGAATCGGGCCGAGGTTTCGTGAGGCGGCGCTCAGGCGCCGGAGGAGAAAAATGGAGCTTCTGGCCTGGCCGAACCGCCTCGCCGGAAGGATGATGGCGGAAGAATGTATAGGGGACTATTCCCCCGAAACGGCGGCGGAGGCGGTGATTCCCTGGCTTCGGGACCGTTCCAGGCGGGACACCCTCCGGGACGCTCTCGGGGAAACGGCCGCATCCGCACCCTCCGGCGCCGCCGCGAGGATCGCCGACGAAACAGAAAGGATGACTGTCCGGGTATGAGCCTGATGACAACGCAGCAGGGCGGCGAAAGCCCGGGAAAAAAATCCGTCTACCTTCGGCTCCTTGCCAGCGCACGCCCCTACCGGAAACGTTTTTTCTGGGCGGTGGGGTGCATGCTCCTCGCTTCGGCATGCAACGTGGTCCCTCCCTGGCTTCTCAAAAACGTGGTGGACGACGTCCTCATCGCCCGGAACCTGGCCATGCTCAACGCCCTCCCCTTTCTCCTGGTGGGCCTCTTCGCAGGAAAGGGCATCGCCTCCTACGGCCACCAGTACCTGATGAACTGGGTCGGACAGAACGTGGTCATGGACCTCCGCCTGCGGCTCTACGACCACCTCCAGAGAATGTCCCTCCGGTATCTCCACGGAAACCGCCTCGGGGAGATCATGTCCCGGATCACCAACGATGTGACCATCCTCCAGAACCTGGTCACCTCAGTGGTGGTCAACCTTGTGGTCCAGTCGGTCACTTTCCTCGGCATGGTGGGGTTTCTCTTCTATATCAACTGGAAGCTCACCCTTATCACCTTCGCCATCCTGCCCCTCACGGTGCTGATCCTCGACCGGGCGTCGAAGAAGCTCCGGATCGTGGGGCACGCCATCCAGAGCGAACTCGCGGGACTCTCCGCCGTGGTGCAGGAGGCCTTTTCGGCGGTGCGGGTCGTCCGGTCCTTCGCCACGGAGGACCTGGAACTTTCCCGATTCCGCAGAAGCAACCGGGAAAACTTCAGGGCGGTGATGCACGGCGTCCAGGTGCAGGCGGCCCTCGCCGCCATCATCGAGCTGGTCCTCATCGCCGCCCTGGCCCTCATTCTCTGGCTCGGCGGAAGGGAAGTGGTGGGAGGCGGCCAGACACCCGGAGAGCTCATCGCCTTCCTGGGGTACCTCGGTTTCCTTGTCCAGCCCATCCGGGTCTTCACCTCCGTGGTCAGCTCCATGCAGCTCGGCCTTGCCGCCGCGGAGCGCATCTTCAGCCTCCTGGACATTCCCGGGGAGGTCGAATCCCCGGTGAACCCCGTCCCCCTGGGGGTGCTGGAAGGGCGTGTCACCTTCCGGAACGTCACCTTCTCCTACGCGGAGGGGCAGCCGGTCCTCAGGGATATCTCCCTTGAAATCGTCCCGGGGGAAAAGGTGGCCCTGGTGGGCCCGACGGGCTCGGGCAAATCCACCCTGGCCGACCTCATCCCCCGGTTCTACGATCCAGACAGCGGAACCGTCCTTGTGGACGGCGCGGACCTCCGGCGGGTCAACCTCCGGGAACTTCGGAAGCAGATCGGCATCGTCCCCCAGGAATCCCTCCTGATGAAGGGGACCATCGCCTTCAACATCTCCTACGGCCTGCCGGAACTTTCTTCTGAACAGATACGGGAGGCCGCGGACATCGCGGGGATCCTCTCTTTCATTGAATCCCTCCCCGAAGGGTTCGAAACCGAGGTGGGAGAGCGGGGCGTCACCCTGAGCGGAGGGCAGAGGCAGCGCATCGCCATAGCCCGGGCGGTGGTCCGCGACCCGAGGATCCTCATCCTCGACGAGGCCACCTCCTCCCTGGACCTCGAAGTGGAACGTCAGGTCCAGGAGGCCATGAACCGGGCCATGAAGGGACGGACCTCCCTCGTCATCGCCCACCGCCTTTCCACCGTACGGAATGCCGACCGTATCGTGGTCCTCGACGGCGGGCGCATTGTCGAGCAGGGACGGCACGAGGAGCTTCTCACAGGCGGAGGAATGTACGGCAGGCTCTACCACCTCCAGTTCGACCGGGGAACGGGACAATGAGCCTCCTCAAGAGCTACCTTTCCTTCGCCCGGGGAGAAGCGCCCCTCTCCCCCTGGGGGATCACCTACCCCTTCGGGCTCGTGGCAAGAGCAGTGGTAACCCTCCGGAACTTCGCCTACGACCACGGCTTCGTTCCTCCCGTGGAGCCCTCCCTCCCCGTGATCAGCGTGGGGAACATCACCCTGGGCGGGACGAACAAGACCCCCTTCGTGGAAATGCTCTGCCGCATGCTCCTCGAGGCGGGTATCCCCGTGGGGATTGTCAGCAGGGGGTACGGCGGAACGACCGAGGACCCTGTGGTCCTCTCCTCGAACACCCTTCATGGAAGCGACGGCTTCTGCGCGGACGACATCGCCGCCCTCCGGGGGCTCGTGGGCGACGAACCGCTCCTGCTGGCCTCCCGGCTGCGGGGCGTTCCCGTGGCTGTTTCCAAGGACCGGCTCCGGGACATCGAAGCCCTCTCGGACAGGAATGTGAAGCTCATCGTCGCCGATGACGCCTTCCAGCACCGGCGGATGGCCAGGGATGTGGATATCGCCCTGGTGGACGCCTGCTGCCCCTTCGGGAACGGGTGGGTGGCCCCCGCGGGTATCCTCAGGGAGCCCCCCGCCGAGCTGTCCCGGGCCTCCCTGGTGGTGATCACCAAGTCGGACCAGGTTCCGGAGGAAAAGCTGCGGACCCTGGCGGATGAAATCCGCCGGTTGGTGCCGGAGGAAAAGGTATTCTACTCCAGGCTCTCGGTTCCCACCTGGCGGCGGTGGAACGGGTGCTGGAGCGGAGAGCGATGCGCCGCCCCCCGCACCGTCCTCGCCTTTTCCGCCATCGGAAGCCCTGAAAGCTTCCGGAGATCCCTGGAGCAGCAGGGAATCGCCATTCTCCGGGAACACAGGTTCAAGGACCACCACCGGTACGGCCGGGAGGACATGGAAATGCTGGAGGAGGCCTTCGCCGGGAGCGGGGCGGAAGCCATGACCTGCACCGAGAAGGATATCTACAATCTCCCCACCGACTGGAAACCCTCCCGGGACATCCTCGTCCCCCTCATCTCCACGGAGCTCGACGACGAACCCCGCTTCAGGAAGGCCCTCGCGGAAGCTCTGCGGCCGAGGATCGTGGTGGCGTCCAACGGCTACGGCGAAGACTCCATGGGAGCACTCCTTGCGCGGAAGCTCAGGGAGCGGTTCCCCGCTGCGGCGGTCTCCTCCTTCCCCATCGTGGGCAAGGGGGAGCATTACCTCAAAGAAGGCATTCCCGTGGACTCCGTGCCCGAGGATTCCCCCAGCGGCGGGGTCATCAAGTACCGCCTGTCCGACCTCTGGAGGGACCTTCGGTCGGGTCTTCTCCGCTCCATCGCCCGGCAGATGGGGGCGTGGAAGCGGCTCCGGGGGGCCATCCGCACCCCCGTCTGCGTGGGGGACGTCTACCTCCTGCTCCACGCCCTGTGGGGCCAGGGACAGCTTCCTGTCCTTGTGGCCACCGCCAAGACGGTCTACCTCAGCGGGCACTGGCGGCTCGAGCGGTTTATTATCAAGCACAGGAGCCGCATCGCCTGGACCCGGGACAGGGACACCGCGGAGGAACTTCTCCGGTCCGGCGCCGCCGCCCGGTTCGACGGCAATCCTATAATGGACCTGACCTGTGATAATACTATCGAGAAGGTCTCATGGGGCAAAAAGGGCGGTTTCCGGATCCTGCTCCTGCCCGGCAGCCGCCGGAGGGCCTACGAGGACGTCCGCCTCCTTCTCGACGCCGTGGAACTGCTGAGTGAACGGATGGCCTGCTCGTACCTCATGGTGATCGCCCCCACCCTCGACATGGAGGAGCTGCTGGCCTCCTGCCGGGGCTGGACCTCCTTCGAGGAGGACGGACGGATGGGAATACGGAAAGGAAAGACCTCCATCTCCTTCTTCTTCGGTCCCCTTCCCGCCGTTACCGAGGGAGCCCACCTGCTCATCGGCCTGGGCGGCACGGCGAACCAGGTCTGCGCCGGCATGGGGGTCCCCGTGGTGTCCATAGAGGAGAAGGGGAAGTTCGTGCAGAAAAAGCTCCTCGGCGAATCGGAGCTTCTCGTCCCGGCCACGGCCCGGGACCTTGCCTGCGGCGCGGAGAGAATACTCACCCACAATGAACTCCGCCTCCGGATGGCCAGGGAGGGCCGGGATCGCCTCGGCGGCCCCGGCGCCCTCGACATGGTGGTGGAGCACACTGCGTCTGCCATGGGATGGGGACTGCGGTGCGAAGTGTATTCAATGCTGTCGGAGCAATGGGGCCGCGAATGATTTTGTTGTCCTGAAGCATTTGTTTCTGTCATTCTGAGGTGTTTGTTTCTGTCATCCTGAGGCCGGCCTCTTGGCCGAAGGATCTCGGGCCTGATTTTGTGATTCCTCAAAACCAGATTCTTCGCTCCGCTCAGAATGACAGCACGGTTTGTCATCCCGAGCAACGCGAGGGATCTCGGGGTTGGTATGTCATACTGAGGCAGTTTCACCGCCGATCGCGTCCCCGGAGGGGAAGGATCTCGAGCTTGATTTTGTGACTCCTCAAAACCAGATTCTTCGCTCCGCTCAGAATGACAGCACGGCTTGTCTGGTTTGTCATCCTGAACGGAGTGAAGGATCTGTTCCTAGGGCTTCAAAAAACCAGATTCTTCCCCTCCGGGGATGCTTCGCGATCGTCGCCTGAAACCGCTCCTCGGGATGACAGAAAGGCTTGTCATCCCGAGCAACGCGAGGGATCTCAGGCTTGATTCTGTCGTTCTTGAGGTTGTTTTTTTGTCATCCTGAACGGAGTGAAGGATCTGTTCCTGGGGCTTCAAAAAACCAGATTCTTCCCCTGCGGGGATGCTTCGCGATCGTCGCTTTGCTCCTCAGAATGACATAATTACGGACAATTAAAGGATGAGTACTAACACTAGGAGATGATTGTTCATGAGCGATAACGCGAAAATTCCTACCTTCACCCCTGTCCGGGTGGAAGACCCCTCCGGCGATGGGCGCTGGAATTTCACCATAGGGGAAGGTAGCCTCGCCCTGATCGCCGGGCCCTGTGCCCTGGAAACCCCCGAACTGGGACTGGAGATCGCCGAGACGGTGCGGGACCTCTGCAGGCCCCTGGGGATCAACTACATCTTCAAGGCCTCCTTCGACAAGGCCAACCGCACGTCCCTGAAAGGATTCCGGGGCCCGGGCATGGAAGAAGGGCTCGTGCACCTGGCCCGTATCGGCCGGAAGGCGGGCGTTCCCGTGCTCACCGACATTCATGAATCATGGCAGGCCGATTCCGCCGCCCGCTCCGTGGATATCCTCCAGATACCGGCCTTTCTCTGCCGCCAGACGGACCTGCTCCTCGCCGCGGCCCGCACCGGCAGACCCCTCAACGTGAAGAAGGCCCAGTTCCTTGCCCCCTGGGACATGAAGAATGTCCTGGAGAAGTGCCGGGAGGGCGGAGCCCCTTCGGTGATGCTCTGCGAGCGGGGGACCACCATGGGGTACGGCCAGCTGGTGGTGGACATGCGGTCCCTTCCGGTCATGCGCTCCTTCGGGTGCCCCGTGGTCTTCGACGGAACCCACAGCGTCCAGATGCCCGGAGCGGCCGGCAACGCCAGCGGAGGCGACCGGAGATTCATCCTTCCCCTGGCCAGGGCTGCTCTTGCCGCCGGGGTGGACGCCCTTTTTCTTGAAACCCACCCCTGCCCGGAAAAGGCCCTCAGCGACGGCCCCAACCTCGTCCCCCTCGGGAAGATGAAGTTCCTCCTGGAGCAGCTTGCCGAGCTCCATGCCCTGGTGAGGGACAGGCTCGGCATGCCCTCTCTCGAGTGGGCGGAGGAGGACCGCTGATATGTTCTGCCTTCCCTGGGAACGGGAGGGGCGATGCCTCTCCGACGAACAGCTTCTCGAGGCCGGAAAGGGGATTCTCCGGTCCGAGGCGGCCGAGATCCAGCGGGCAGCGGACAGGATGGACATGGAACTCGTCCGTGCCGCACGGATTATCCACTCCTGCAGGGGGCGCCTCGTGGTGGCGGGCATGGGAAAGTCGGGGATCATCGGCAGGAAAATCGCCGCGACCCTCGCCTCCCTCGGCACGCCCTCCTTTTTCCTGCATGCCGCTGAAGGCTCCCACGGCGACCTGGGGATGGTCTGCCGGGACGACGCGGCCCTCATCCTGAGCAACAGCGGGACCACGGCGGAGGTCCTCTCCATCCTTCCTCACTTCCGCAGGCTCGGGGCGCCCATCATCGCCATAACCGGAGGGCTGAAATCGCCCCTGGCCCAGAACGCCGACGTGGTCCTCGATTCCTCGGTGCTCTCCGAGGCCGGCATCCTGGCGAAGATCACCCCTGCCGACGGCCCGGGACAGGACGAGGATGCCCTGAACCTGGCCCCTCTCTGCAGCACCACCCTCCAGCTCGCTCTCGGGGACGCTCTCGCGGGGATGGTGACGGAACTCCGGGGGCTCCGCCCCGAGGATTTCGCCCTCTTCCACCCCGGCGGAGCCCTCGGCCGGAAACTGCTGACCAGGATCCGGGACGTGATGGCCACAGGGGACAAGCTTCCCGTCGTGGGACTTTCCGTGAAGGTGAGCGACGCCCTCTTCGAGATGACCAGCAAGGGGTACGGGGCCACCATCATCGTTGACGACCGGGGGGACCTGGCCGGGATCTTCACCGACGGCGACCTCCGGCGGCTCATCGCCCGGAAGGGCGTGGAATGCCTCTCCGAGGCTGTGTCGGGGGTCATGATTGCCACTCCCCTGGTGATCGCTCCTGACAGGCTTGCCGTGGAAGCGGTCCGCATCATGGAGCAGCGGGAAATCTCCGCCATTATCGTGGTGGAAGGGAAACGGCCCGTGGGCATCCTCCACCTCCACGAACTTCTCAAGGCGGGGGTGGCCTGACCTGAACCCCCTGCTGTACCGGGCCCTCGTCTCGGCGGCCTACCCGTTCCTTTATCCCTGGCTGGCGAAGAAATACGCCGTCGGACTGGAGGAGCGGCGGGCTCTGTATCCAAAGGACAAGGCGGAAAGGCTCCCTGAACGGCCTCTCTGGGTCCATGCGGTCTCGGTGGGGGAGGTGCAGTCCGCCTGGCCCCTCCTGGATCTGCTCGCCAGGGAAAACCCCGGGGAAATAGTTCTCCTGTCCACCACCACCGCCACGGGCCGGGAAACGGCCTTTCGTCTCGCTGACGGACTCTTCGGAGAACACCTCTACTACCCCTGGGACGTTCCCCGGATCGTCCGGCGGTCTCTCGACCGGATCCGCCCGAAGGGGTATATTGTGATGGAGACGGAAATCTGGCCCGTCATGCTCATGGAGCTGAAGAAGCGGTCCATCCCCGCTTTTCTTGCGAACGGACGCTTCTCCGAGAGGACGGCCCGGAACGTCAGGAAGCGTCCCGCTTTCTGGAGACAGGCCTACGATCTCTTCTCCCTGCTGCTGGTGCGCTCCGCCGCCGACCGGGATTTTCTGGCGGACCTGGGGGTGCCGGAGGAAAAGCTGCGGGTCACAGGCGACTGCAAGGTGGACGCCCTGCTGCTCCGGAAGCGGGCGACCGATCTTTCCCCGGTCCGGAAAGTTGTGGCTGGGAAGGGCCCCGTCTTCGTGGCGGGAAGCACCCACCAGGGGGAGGAATCGATTGCCCTCGCCGCGTTCCGGAAAGTGCGGGAGCGGATCCCCCAAGCCCGCCTGGTCATTGCTCCCCGCCATCCGGAGAGAAGCGGGGACGTGCTGGAAGCAGCCTCCCGGACGGCGGAAGCCGCCCTTCTGTCACAAACCGAAGGACCCGGCGGGGCATCATGGGACATCCTCGTGATCGACCGCATCGGGGTGCTCTTCGACCTCTACGGCGTGTCCGACGGCGCCTTCATCGGCGGAAGCCTGGTGGACAAGGGCGGGCAGAACATCATGGAACCCGCCGCCTTTGGTATACCCTTTTCCCACGGCCCCTTCATGCGGGATTTCGTGGAATCGGCCGGGGAGCTGGGAAAACTGGGGGCGGCAACCCTCGTTCAAACAGATGCTGAAATGGCCGCCCACTGGGAGCGGTGCCTGGACCAGAATGAACAGGAGAAGGCGCGCCTCGGCTCCGCAGCCTACTTTCAGGCCGTGGGGGGAGCGGCGAAGGCCACTCTCGACGAAATCCGCAGGGAGATGACAAAGAAATGACCATCAATGAACAGCTTCTGAATGAATTCTACGAAGGCCTCGACGAACGGTCCAGGGAAGCCCTGGACCAGGCGGCGGAGAAAATGACCGCCGCCAAGAAGCGGGGAGGAAAAATCGTCGTGGCCACTGGGAGCGGCCCCAACATCCACGAGGGGGTGACCACCCTCATCGCGGAGCTCATGGACAAGGGCATCGTGGACGGGGTCACCACCAGCTCCGCCGTGGTGGGGCACGAGATGGGGGGCGCCCTGGACCTGGTGAAGATGTGCAAAGCCTCCGCCCTCGGTTTCGATGAACGGTACATGCCCAGAGGCGACGTCTTCGAATTCACCCAAATGCCGGAAGAACTGCTGGCAGCCCTGCGGAACGAGATGGTCCTGGACGATGACCTTCTTGCACGGGGGGAGAAGGCCGAGGGACGGCTTGTGATCAAGGCCGCCGGCAACATGGCCTATCCCGTGGGCCTCCGGAACGAGAACCTGGCAGGGGAGATCCTCGTCTTCTGCAGAACTCTGGGCCTTCCCTTCGAGACCGTGGCCGGATGGGGCGCCGACCGGCGGACCATGATCGGCATGGGTGCGGAAAAGAACATCCCCGTGCTGGTGAGCATCCCCCAGCTCGTGGGCAGCGGCCATATCGGCATGGCCATCGGCGACAGCATCCCGGTCTTCGAGCGGTCGAAACGAATCGCCGCCATGCTGGCAAGTGCGGACGTGATCATCGAATCGGCGGTGGTCCTCAGCCAGGAGATCCACGACGGCCCCTTCGAGTGCTACACGGGCCATGGGATCTGGTCCTGGTGGAAGGGGTACCCCACCTACTCACTGAAGGACAAGACCCTGGTCCGGATCGACCTGGACGAAAACCTCAGGAAGGCTCGGGACCTGGAGACCGGCAGCTCCCTCATCCAGGAGGCCATCAACCGGGGACTGCCAAAGACGAAGATATCGAAGATCCCCTTCCGGATGGAGATGTCCGCCTTCGCCCGCCACGAGGGGAGCATTCCCGTCATCGGGGACATCGGGCAGGTGTGGCCCGTCCTGGCATGGAAGGTCGCCGGCGCCCTCGGGATACCCCTTGATTTTATGAGCTACGCCCAGCACACCCCCGAAGGGAAGGCTATGAGGGAATGGATCGTGAAGGAAGTGAAGCCCGTGGACAGGGAGAAGATTCTGGCCCGGGCGAGGAACTGCGGAGCATCGTTATGAAGGTGCTCGGCGTCATCCCGGCCCGGTACGCCTCCACGCGCCTGCCCGGCAAGCCCCTGGCGGACATCTGCGGCAAGACCCTCGTCCGCAGGGTTTACGAACGGGCTTCCCTTTCACCGATACTCCACCGCCTCGTGGTCGCCACGGACGACGAGCGTATCGCCCATGAAGTAAGGAGCTTCGGGGGAAACTGCGTTCTCACGTCCCCGGACCACCCCAACGGCACCTGCCGTGCGGCGGAAGCGGCCGAAAAGGAAGACGCCGACGTGGTGATCAACATCCAGGGAGACGAACCCTTCCTGGACCCCGTTATGATCGACGAAACGGCATCCCTTCTTTCGGAGGACGGCTCCGCCCTCTCGTCCACCCTCTGCGAACCTCTGGCCGACCCGGAATCCATCCGGAACCCTAACGTGGTGAAGGTGGTCATGGACAGGTTCGGCAGCGCCCTGTACTTCAGCCGGTCCGTTATCCCCTATCCAAGGGTGGAAACGGGCGTTCCAGTCTACAGGCATATCGGCATCTACGGCTTCCGCCGGGAGTTTTTGTTCACTTACGCCTCCCTGCCCCCCACGCCCCTTTCGGCGGCGGAATCTCTCGAACAGCTCCGGATCCTGGAGCACGGCTATTCCATGAAGGTGGCCGTCACCCGGGGGCGGTGCGGCCCGAGCGTGGACACGCCCGAGGACCTGGAGAACGTGCGGACAATCTTCCGGGGGATGGAAAAGGAGTGATACCGTGACGGCCTGTCCCGCCCTGGTCTTTCTTCTGAGCGACGGCATCCGGGGACACCTCTTCCAGGGAAGAGGTGTCGCAGGATGGCTCTCCCGCTTTACCGGGGCTGACGTGGTGGAGATGGACGTTCCGCGCCCCACAGGATGGGAGCGGACCCGCCTCTTCAAGTGGAAGGCCCGGTTTCTTCCTTTTGCTGACGGTTCCGGGGCTGCCCGGTGGATTCAAGAGGCAGGCGCGTCCTCCCTTCTGGAGAGGGCAGGGCACGAACTGGCCGCAAGGAACTGCGGTGAGAACTCCGCCCTCTTTCTTTCGGCAGGGAGCGGCGCTGCGCCCTTCGCCCTCGCCCTCGCCAGGGTGACAGGGCAGAAGTGTTGCACCCTCATGACTCCGTCGGTGTTGGGGACGGCTCCCTTCGATTTTGCCGTTGTCCCCGAACACGACCATCCGGAGAAAAGGGAGAATATCCTGGCTACCCTCGGAGCGCCCAACGCCATCTTCCCCGACGAACTCGAGCGGCAGGGATGGGAACTCGCCCAGAAATACCCTCCCAGGGAATCGGGCGTGCGTGAGAACCGGTGGGGAGTCCTCGTGGGGGGCGACGACGCGAATTACCGCGTATCCTCCGAATGGGTGCGCCGGACACTGGGGCCGATACTCGAGGCCGGGGCACAGGCGGACGCTGACCTCTACATCACCACCTCCAGGCGAACCTCCCCCGGGGCCGAGGCCGAACTGCTCAGGCTGACGGAAGGCAACCCTGCTGTCAGGATGGTCCTTCTTGCGTCAAAGGATTCCTTCAATCCCGTTCCGGGCATGCTCGGACTCTGCTCCCGCATTTTCGTCACCGAGGACTCCGTCTCCATGGTCTCCGAGGCCGTCACCGCCGGCAGGGAGGTCTTCCTCCTCAGGACGGAGCGGCAGAGCCGCGGCAGGACGGCCTTTCAGGATGCAACGTATTTCCTGGTACAGAAGAATATTCTTCCTGGGAGCTGCCTCTGGGGTATTCCACGGTTCGATGCCCTTTTCTCCAGCCTTGCCTCCAGGGGATTTCTGAAAGAAGTCCACTATGATAGACTGTATACGTCAATAGGGACATCGGTGTCCCTTCACCCGGATGGCCCTGTCCTCAACGAAGCGAAGCGTGCTGCTGAGTGGATCATAGAGAGATGGAGCAAAGAATAGGACACCTGAAATATCCCGATTATTTCGCAAGGAGGGAATTTCGGGGTGGAACCTTTCGAAGAACTGGGCTTGTCACAATGGTCACTGTTCATGCCTCTGGTATCTGATATAGCCCATCAGCACCCCTATGCCGACGGTGCTTCCATTGGCGACGCTTCCCCAGGGACTTCCGGATCTTTGCCGCATCTGTTGCAAGAATGGACGGCGGAGGAGTAATCCCGAACCTCGGCAGTGCAGTTCTGCTTCCTGAAGTGTTTCTCAAGGCCCTGTCTATAGCCCGGAACCTGGGAAACAACTTCAGAAACATTATTACGGCCAATATGGACATGATCCAGCATTACCGGCCCCTGACCGACGTTGTGACCCGTCCGGTCATTTCTGGAGGACAGGGATACTTATTTTCGGGTCATCACGAAATCATGATTCTCCTCCTTGCGGCCGCTGTTTGCGAGGAAGCATTTTGTGAAGAGATGAGCCCCGTATTCCGGGGGTCCGGGATGATTCTTTCCTCGGAAAGGAAACTGAACAAATGATGCAGAATCCTGAAAGGTTCAAAAACCTCAACATCCTTGTCCTCGGGGATGTGATGCTTGACCGGTATGTTTCAGGGGATGTTCTCAGGGTCTCCCCGGAGGCTCCGGTCCCGGTCCTGTCGGTTCGGAGCAGAAGGGAAGTGCTTGGTGGTGCGGGGAACGTGGCTGCCAACCTTGCCGCCCTGGGATGTTCAGTGAATCTGCTGGGTGCCTTAGGTAATGACTATGAGGGAAAGAGGATAACGAAACTGCTTGATGAAAAGGGAATCAGGAACTACCTTGTCGAGACAGATGACCGGCCGACAACCACAAAAACGAGGATTATCGGAGGAAACCAACAGATAGTCCGGTTTGATGAAGAAACAGCCGAAGTCGTTTCTCCGGGTACAGAAGAGAGGATTTCCGCGGCAATGCTCCGTTTGCTCGAGTCTGCTAATGGTGTTCTGCTCTCCGATTACGGCAAAGGAGTGCTGAAAGGAAACCTGTGCAAAACTGTGATATCCGGGGCTCTTCGACGGGGGGTGCCGGTTTTTGTCGATCCAAAGGGCCGTGACTGGGAACGATATCGCGGTGCGACGTGCGTCACCCCCAACGAAGCGGAGTTCTTTGCTGTTTCCGGAGAATCAACTGACGAACGTGGAGATTTTTCGCGGAATGCCCTGGAAATAAAAAGCAGGTTTGATATTAATAATTTGCTCGTCACCAGGGGCGCGAAAGGAATCGCCTTTTTCCCGGAGGAGGGGGATCCCTGTTTTGCTCCCGCCCCCAGGGTTAGGGAAGTATACGACGTCTCGGGAGCAGGCGACACGGTTGTTGCGGTTCTCGCGGCATCAGTGGTTTCAGGATATT
This sequence comes from Aminivibrio pyruvatiphilus, assembly GCF_004366815.1. Taxonomy (NCBI): domain Bacteria; kingdom Thermotogati; phylum Synergistota; class Synergistia; order Synergistales; family Aminobacteriaceae; genus Aminivibrio; species Aminivibrio pyruvatiphilus. Next base: position 289,134 of record NZ_SORI01000001.1, read on the forward strand.
CCTGGGACTATGGAGTATCTCTCGCCAACAGGGCGGCGGGAATCGTCATAACACGGGCGGGTACTTCACCTGTGTCTATTGAAGATTTGTCCGGTCCGGCAGATGAGGACACGAAGATTTGTACCTGGGCTGAAGCTGAAAGAAGGGTAGCGCTCTGGAAAAAGAACGGGGCTTCCGTTGTTTTTACGAACGGGTGTTTCGATCTTCTTCATCCTGGTCATATAAAGGTGCTTCGCCAGGCCGCACAGGAAGGTGACAGGCTCGTTGTCGGGCTGAACTCCGACGCGTCGATACGCCGCCTCAAGGGACCTGACCGCCCGGTTCTCCCCCAGGCTGACCGTGCCTCCATTCTGGCTGCCCTTGATTGCGTGGATCTTGTTGTTGTGTTCGATGAAGATACACCAGAGAAATTAATTCGTGCCCTTATACCCTCCGTTCTTGTCAAAGGAGGAGACTACACCCCGGAAAGCGTCGTAGGAAGGCAAATTGTCGAAGAGGGGGGCGGCAGAGTTGTTATCGTTCCCCTGATGGAAGGAAAAAGCACGTCCAAAATTCTCCTATCCTTTAAGAAACGGTGAAAGCGGCTTGGATAAAATATCCTCCGACGGGAGTGAATCAAGGGTGAAAATCATCCATATCCTTCCAGAACTCGAGGAAGGAGGAGTCGAACGCCATGTTCTCTGGCTGACGGAAGAACTTTCCTTCCGGGGACATGATGTGACCGTTATTTCGTCCGGAGGGAAAATGGTTTCCCGGCTGGCATCGGGAGTGAATCACCTTGCCTTGCCGGTGGACGTAAAAAATCCGCTGACGGCTTTCTTCTGCGCGAGGAAGATAGCACGCTTAGCGGCAAGGGAGAATGTTCAGCTTCTTCATGCCCATTCGAGAGTCCCGGCGTGGGTAGCTTACTGGGCATCGAGGATGGCTAAAATTCCTTTTGTAGTCACTGCTCACGGCGTATTCAGCAATAAGACGGCATGGATTTATCGTCCCTACAGGAAAGCTGAAAGGGTGATCTGTGTCAGTTCTGCTGTGAAAAGAACCATGGAGCCATGTTTCGGTAATAATACAACAGTTATTCTCAACGGAATGCCGGAGAAGGACCTTTCATGGAAGGGTTCCAAGGATGGAATGTTCCGCTTTCTCTTTATCGGTCGCCTTTCTCCCGTAAAGGGGATTCAGGATATAGTGGAGATTCTTCCTCTGCTGCAAGGCGACTGGACGCTTGACGTAGTGGGAAACGGCCCGCTTTTCAGCACACTATCGGCGAAAATAAAAGAACTTGCTCTGAACGATCGGGTTTTCCTCCATGGTTTCCGGGATGATACGGACCGCTGGCTTTCGGAGTGCTCTTGCCTGCTTTTTCCCTCCTACACGGAAGGGATGCCCCTGACACTGGCCAGGGCGGTCCAGATGGGTGTGCCTGTACTTGCTTCATCCATCCCCCCTGTCATCGAGATGGCTGAAACTGAAGAAGGATTATTGCCGCCGGGGGAAAAAGATCTTTGGAGAAGGGCGTTACAGGGGGTACTGGAGGGAAATAAAAGTTTCCCCCGCTTCTCTTCGGAGAAAATCCCTACGATCAAAAAAATGACTGACGAAGTTGAAGCAGTGTATGCCGAGGTGTCTTGCAGCAGGTGAAATCGCGGAATAACCGTGTCGCAAGAAGACAAGTCGAAGGAGAGAGGAGTAAGCCGTTTGAAGGTGCTCCATTACGTTAACGAATCCGTTCTTTCCTGGTCGGTTCCCTTCCTTCAGCTCTTGAGGGCCCTTGAGGACAAAAGTATAAACAATGTCGTGCTTTGTTCTCCCGGGGGAAGATTATCGAATGAAGTTGAAAAAATCGGAGTGGAGTGTGTTGTTGCCAAAGCCCTCTTTCCGTGGTGTCCCCGTTTGTGTAAGAAAATTGGAAAGATAATTGGTGACGTCCAGCCTGACATTATCGTCACCCGTCTTTCGTCCGCTGCCCTTATCGGCGGGTATTGGGGCAAAAGACTAGGAATCCCCGTAATAGGTGCTCTCGACAAGTTCTCTAAACCCAGGTATTATCGTCACGTTCAAACTGTGCTGGCAGTGTCGTCATTGTTGGCATCATTTGCGAAGAATGCCGGAATGCCTGATGTGGTTGCAATACCGAACGGAATCGAAACGAACTTCTACCGGCCACCGGAATCCCATGAAGCGAAAAATCGTCTTCGGGAACAATGGTCCGTCGGCAGTGATGAAAGAATTGTCCTTGCCGCTGGGCGTTTCGTGGAATGGAAAGGATTCGATGTTCTCCTGAACGCCTTTGCTAATGTACATAGGCGTTTCCTTTCTTCTGGGAAGGATTTTCCGGTCCGACTTTTTCTTGCGGGGGACGGGGAAGAAAAAGACAACTATAGAAATTTAGTAAAAAGCTTGGGTATCGAAAATCTCGTTATATTTCCCGGTTTTGTCAGGGATATACGTCCGTTTCTTCAAATGTCGGATATTTTTGTCCTTCCGTCAAAAGAACCGGAGCCCTTCGGTTTGGTTCTCCTGGAAGCGATGGCTGCTGGAAAACCGTCTATTGCCACCTCCTGCGGCGGACCTCAGGATATGATAGAACACGGCCGAAACGGATGGTTGGTACCCTGCAACGAAAAGGATGCTCTTGCTGATGCTTTATCTGAAGCCCTTCTTTCTTCTGATCTTCTCTCCATCGGCGAACGGGCAATGTCCAAGGCTTCTGAATTCGATGTCACCCGTGTTGCTGAGCGGCTACTTTGCCTTTTTGAAAATATGATTTTGAATTATCCGAAATAGTTTTCCTCCTGTGTTTTGCCGCGGGATACTGACTGGCCTTCTTGGCCAGCAATTCCCAGCAATAATAGGTTCCGATGCATGTTCAGAAGAAGTTTACGGAAGGTCGGTTTTATTATGAACTTCAGGATTTTCAAGCCGGATTTCTGGCAATCGGTCACCCTGGTGGAATTCGGTTTTCTATGGTCGGTGTTGTTTGCGGTCTGGGGTCCTGTTCCCAGGTATCTTGGGTGGCTTCTGGCCATTATCGGCCTCCTTTCCGGGAAGCTCCGGGGAAATGGGCGGACAGGTGTGCTTCATCCTTTCCTGAAGGCGGGGTTGTTGTTTGTTCTTCTTTGGGGGCTGCCGTCCAGCTTTTTCAGAAAACCGGACTTATTTACTTTTTTGAAGGGGTATTCTTTAGCCTTGGAGTTTGCTTTTTCCCTGTGGCTTGCTGCAAGAGTCTTTTCAAAAGAATCTCTGCAGAGATTCTGGGTCGTTCTTTCCGCTTCGGTCGTTCTTGCCATCATTCAGACACTTTACGCTTTCTTCTTTGAGAATCATTTTGCCGGACTCTTCAGCAACATCAATACGCTTGGATTTTACGGGGTTATTCTGCTCCCCCTCTTTCTTTCAAGGACTTTCGAGAAAGGAAGCGTAATATCGTGGCTGGTTTCGGCAGGTATTCTGTTCGTTATCTGCTTAAGTTCCAGCTCGTCTGCCTGGATTGCGGGAGCGTTCAGCCTTGTCCTTCTTTCGATAATGGGGGGGGCGAAGTATCTTTTCAAGATGTTTTTTCTTTTTTCCCTCTTTGCTGTTATCTTTGCCGGTGTATGGGGCGGCCTGGAAAGATTAAATCCGGAACTGAAGCAGACTTTTGCCAGATACATGGACCGTGAACTGGAACAGCTTCTTTCTTTTGGGAATCCGTCAAAATTCACGACAAACCGGTCGTTCATATGGCAGGGAGCGGCTAATCTTATCGAAAAATACCCCCTTTCCGGCTGGGGATGGGGGGCTTTTAACGATCCTTTCGCCAAAATAAACAGTTCCTGGTGGGATGTGAAGAAAACCCGCCTGAGAGCCCAGAATGTTGATGATGCCCACAATATGTACCTGAATCTGTCCGTTTACGGCGGAATCCCGACAACTTTGTCTGTGCTTGCTCTATTTCTGTTTTCCGCATATAGGGCTTATGTATTTTCCAGAAAAAAAGCAGGGGATCAGTGGTTCTGGATTGCAGTATCCGCGTCAATTTTATCCATTCTCTTTTATAGCCTTGCAGGAGATGTTTTTTCCATACGATATAAATTCGCCTGTATCTTCTGGTACTACATGGGTTTTGCCGGAAGATCGGATGTGGAGTGATTCCCATGCTGTTCTCGCAACCGTACCTTGCGCTCCTTGGGAAGGGAGAAGGGGAGAAAATCCTCTTCATCCGCTACAGTGCCCTGGGAGACATCCTTATCGCGACTCCTTTCGCAAGGGCCTTGAAAGAGAGATACCCCAAGTCTGAATTGATATGGCTTGCGGCCTGCCCTTATGAGCGGATTCTCGAGGGACAGCCCTATATAGACGGGATCTTGCCCTGGGACAGAAGGCTGGACAATAAGGCTTTTTTTCAGCTTCTCCGCAGAATAAGAACAATGCGCTTCACCAGGATTGTTTCTCTCCAGGCCACGGACAGGGGAGCGTTGATGGCTCTCTTTTCCGGTGTTCCCCAGCGTTTTTGCACGGCCGGAAAATGGGAGTTTCTTTATAACGGAGGGAAATCATCGTCCTTCTGGGAAACGTATGACATTCCCGTCCCTGAGGGTCCGGGGAGCGGTTTTGTAACTACCGAAAAAATGATAAAAAGTGCCTCGGATATTCTTGGGGAAGTTAAACCTCCTTTTTTGCTTGCCGCCATAGGGGCGAGCAAGGAAGTAAAACAGTGGCCTGCACGGAATTGGGTTGAGTTTTGCAGAAATGCCTGTGACAATGGAATTCCTGTGGTTCTTGCCGGAGACGGGGCCGAAGAACTGGAGAAAGCGGAGGAAATCTGCGGATCTGTCTCCAGCGATCTTCTGTACGACCTTGTGGGGCGGATTCCTCTTTCCGTTCTCGGAGGCGTTGTGGGGATGGCATCTCTCGTCCTTGCGGGCGATACAGGGATTCTCAACATGGCACGGATCATGGGCGTTCCCTCCATGGCTCTTCTGGGGCCGACTCCTCTTCCAGTCGGCGTCGGCCTTATGGATCCGGAACAGGTTTTCAGCGCCGATTGCAGTTATCTTGGGTGCGGTAAAAACCATTGCAGGAAAGCCTGCCTTGAATCCGTTGAAGCTGAAAATGTATTTCAGGCAGTCGCCACGGCATGGAAAAGCAAATTTTCTCAGTAATTTTACGTAAAATAGTTCTTAGGTCCTATTTGCAGAAATGCGGTCCTCGTCTACAATGCATCAGGAAACGGTGTATTGGCGTACTTTGACAATATAACCTTGGATTCATCAGCTTCTACGCTTCCGTGAAGAAATCCCGACGGCGCGAAAGGAGGTGCAAACCCCCGGCCAACAAGGACGAGCGGGAGCTGAAGGCGGAAAAAATCTGTTTTGCGAAGCGGAAGGGAAAAGGGAAAAGGAAACGAGGAAACTTCGTCCCGGACCCCCGAAGCGGAAAAAGCAGAAACCGCGAAATAAAAAAAACACACAAACCAAGGGGGTTAACACACAATGAAAAAGATTCTTGCGCTTGTTGCAGTAATCGCGCTCGTGGCCTTCGCAGCTCCTGCGTTTGCCGCCGCCAATCCTTTCATGGATGTTCCTATGAACCACTGGGCATACGACGCAATCGGCCAGCTTGCCGCCCGTGGCGTGCTTTCCGGCTATCCCGATGGCACCTACAAGGGCAACCAGCCCATGACCCGGTACGAAGTTGCTTCCGCAGTCGCCCGCGCTCTGGCAGTCGTCGACATGACCAAGGCCAGCAAGCAGGACGTCGAAATGCTGAAGAAACTCGTTGTCGAATTCAAGGACGAACTTGACGCCCTCGGCGTGAAGGTCGACAAGCTCGACGGCAGGGTCGCAGCACTTGAAGCCGGTGTCGGCGGATGGAAATTCTGGGGCCAGTTCCGTATGGATGCCAAGTGGGCAAGCGAAAAAGATGGCCTTTACACCACTGGCGATACGGACTTCAACCTGAACCGCTTCCGGATTTTCGGGCAGAAAAAAGTTGATGATAACATCTCTGTAACTTTCCGTATCGGCAAGAGTGGTGTGAATACCGTAGCATGGGAACGTTACTTTGTCACCGCCAAGATGCCTTGGGACGTTACAATGCATGCTGGTCTGTATCTCACCGACTGGGAAGGCGACGACAGGCTGTACCACGGTTCCGAAAACGATGCCAAGTTCACTGATCGGAGCATGACCGGGTTCTGGTTTACGAAGGATTTCGGCATGGGAATGTTCCAGGTGTTTGCTGCTCACTTCGACGAGGATCTTAACACCTCTCCGACACAAAAATGGTTCTATGATAACAATCTTGGACAGTATATTCTGAAGACAACTCACGAAAAAGAAGGCTATGAGTTCGGCGCAAGGTTCCGTGTGAACTTTAATGAGAACTTCTGGCTTTCCGGAAACTACATCAAGAGAACCTTTGATGATTCTCCTTTCCTTGGAGAATCCTATGGCAGACCTGACCCTTCGCCCAATCCGTCCGGTACTGTGGGTGTAACCGAAGACAAGCAGGCCTGGTGGGTAGCTCTCGGCGGTAAGTTCAACAGCGGTTGGACCGCAACGTTTGCTTACTATGATGTTGATAACGGCGGCACGAATAACAGTGGCAACGCTTACCAGGGAATCGTCAACATCGACCAGAGTGTCCTTAAGTTTACGTCCCTCTGGCTCGAGTACATGAAGATCGATGATGCCACCTTCAACGTCTGGACTGCCGGTACGTGGGATACTTACGGAACGGTTACCGGTACATCGCTCGGAAACTACGACGATATTCTCTTTGTTCGTGCCGACCAGAAGTGGAACGACAAGTGGGCCACCTTCCTTCGCTATTTCCATGGAAGCGCCAGAAATCCAGCTGCTGACAATACGAAGAACTACACATTTGGCGTGAAGTACTGGTACGCTCCTGCAATGTCCTTTGAGCTTGCCTATGACAAGATCGAGTCTGCTGGTACTGTTGCAGGTGCAGACGACCACGTTATTCGCCTCCGCACCATAGTTGATTTCTAGGTCAAGCGAAATAAAAAGGAACCCGAAAGGGTTCCTTTTTTTGTTGCCATTCTGTATAATCAACATCTAAGAATTATTGATTTGGGGGCGGCGCAAATGAAAATTCACAAGTATCTAATGACGGTTATTTGGGTTTTAGCAGTTTGTTTTGCACCTTCGCCGGTGACGGGTGATGAGAAAGTACTCAACAGATGGAGCCAGAAGCAGGATTTCTACGATAAGTTCGGCAGCGAGCTCGAGGTTCGGGCGACCTATTATTCAGCCGAATATATCGAAGCTCTTGTACAGGTGGAAGCCCAGAAGAACCTATGGACTTCGGACGAAACGGAGCAATACAAGTACCAGTTGCTGAAATCCCTTTCCCTTGACGAATACATCCCCATCCATATCGCATTTGACAACAGGGGGCCCGCCATGCATATGTCCCCTTTTGACAAGTTGGCCACACTCTGGATCGGTAAAAACAAGGTATCTCCGGTCGACTACGACAAACGGTTTAACTTTCGTCTTCAGGGAAAACGTGATGGTCTCGTCTTCTTTCCCAGATACAACGAAAAAGGGAAGCCGTACCTCGAGAATGCCAAAACGATCCGTTTTTCTCTGAGCAATGCGATTAGCAGTACGACTATGGACAGGTCTGCTGTTGACTTTTTCTGGGACGTTCACCGCGACAACCCCGAAGGTCTCTACAAGGGCCGTGCGGCAGCCAGACTCGAACTCGATCGCCTCATCAAGAGAATCGAAAAGCTCAACGCAGAAAAACGGGACCTGGAAAGCAAGCTGAATGAACTGAACAATGAGTTATCTTCCGTAAACAAACGGGTAGAGGAGCTCCAGAAGCAGTAAAACAAGCTGAAAGTGAAAGAGGGTCCGGTTTCGGGCCCTCTTTTTTTGTGCCTGCTGTGGTAGGATAATTCCTGTCTTTATTCAGCGGGTTCAGGAGGGAAGAAGGGAATCATGATGAAGCGCATTGCGGTACTGACGAGCGGGGGAGATTCGCCGGGAATGAACGCGGCCGTACGGGCGGTGGTCCGGACAGCCCTGTATCATGGCATGGAGACCATCGGGGTGATGCGGGGCTTTGAAGGGCTCATGGACGGCGACTGCATGACCCTGGACCGTGCCGCCGTAGGGGGCATTATCCACCGGGGGGGTACCATCCTCCGGACGGCCCGGAGCGAACGGTTCAAGACCGAAGCAGGGCAGCGGGCAGCCCTTGTGCAGATGGAGAACCGCAAGGTGGACGCCCTGGTGGTGATCGGCGGCGACGGCTCCTTCCGGGGGGCCCTTGAACTGGAGAAGAAAGGACTGCCAGTTATCGGCATACCGGGCACCATCGACAACGACATCGCGGGGACGGACGTGACCATCGGCTACGATACGGCGGTGAACACGGCCCTTTCGGCGGTGCAGAAGCTCCGGGACACGGCGAGCAGCCATGACCGGCTGTTCATCGTAGAGGTCATGGGGCGGGACGCCGGTTTCCTTGCCCTTGAAGTGGCCGTTTCCAGCGGTGCGGAGTACGTGGTGGTGCCCGAGATCCAGCTTGACATAGCAAAAATGTGCGACCATCTCCACTACTCCCGGAAGCGGGGAAAGACCCATTCCCTCATCATCCTGGCCGAGGGGGTCATGTCGGCCCACGAGCTGAAGAACCGCCTCCAGGACACGGGCGGGTATGACGCCCGGGTGACGGTGCTCGGCTATATCCAGCGGGGAGGGAGCCCGTCCTCTTTCGATACCGTGCTGGCGTCCCGGATGGGGGCCTTCGCGGTGGAGTCCCTGCTTGAGGGGAAATCGGGATCCATGGTGTGCTCCATCTGCGGGCAGATGACCCTCTGCCCCCTGGAGGACGCATGGAAATCGCCGAAGCATCTCAATCCTGAACTGCTGGCCCTCGTGGAAAAGCTGAGCGTGTGAGATGGATATCCGCGGCTCCGTCGAAAAGCTGATAGCCGCTGACCGTGGGGGGAGAAAGGTCTCTTCTCTCTTCCGCCCCGGTTTTCTGGACGACGCCCTCGGATTGCTGGAGGGTTCGTCCAGAGTTGCCGTGGTGACGGGCTTTTTTGTTCCGGCCTGCGGCGCCCCGGAGACCGACGGGCCGGGCGGGGCCGTGATGCTTGGACGGTCTCTTGTGCGGAGCGGAAAAGAAACGGTGCTGTGTACCGACAGGCTGTGCCTCGAGGCGGTGAAGGCCTGCTCAGCATCGGTCGGGGGGCCGGTGGTTCGGGAGGCGGCCGGTGTGGAGGAGATTCTCGCTTTCCGGCCCGACCTGCTGGTCTTCATCGAGCGGCTGGGGCGGGCGGAAGACGGGCTGTACTATAACATGCGGGGCGAGGACGTCTCCGCGACCACCGCTCCCCTGGACGGAGCGGCTCTCTCCGGGAACGGCCTGAAGGTCCTGGCGGTGGGCGACGGGGGGAATGAGGCCGGCATGGGCCTGTTCAGGGAAAAACTGGCGGAGCTCCTCCCCGGCTATGCTCCCTGCCTCTCCGTGGTGGGGGCGGACACGGCCCTTCCGGTGGATGTCTCTGACTGGGGAGGATATGCCCTTGCCTCCCTGCTTTCTCTGGAGTGCGGGGAATGGATCGGCCCGGAGGACCGGGAAACGGGCACCATGCTGGACGCCCTGATTTCTGCCGGTGCGGTGGACGGTGTGACCCGGCGCCGTGAACCCACCGTGGACGGCTTCCCGGAAGAGGAGCACCGGCATGTCATCAGGGAGCTGAAGGAGCTTGTTACATTCCGTCTCCGGAGCTCCGGGAAAGGGCTTTCCTGAGGGGTTTCAGCGCCGCCAGGGCAAGGGCGGCCCCCATGCCGCACTGTACCAGGTCTGTGACCAGTTCCACCGGTGCGGCGGCCCATCCGTAGAGCACTCCGGCCATGGTGGTATAGCCTGCGATCATGACGGCGGCTCCGGCGGCGATGCCGAGGAGAGGTGACCGTTTCCCGAGCTTTCCTGTGACGTAGCCTTCGGCACCCTTGATGATCAGGGTGAAGGGAGCCCAGAGCGGATAGCCGAGGACAAGATCCGCCAGGGACGCGCCGATGCCCCCGGCTGCCGCTCCCCAAGCCGGGCCGAGGAGCAGGGCGGCAAGGTAGATGATCCCCTCCCCGAAGTTGAAGTAGAGCCGGAAGCCGGGCACGGGGATGCTGAGCATGGTGGCTCCGGTGACGGCGGCGATGAGGAGCCCGCGAAGGGCGACTTTTTTCGAGAGTGTTGCGTTCATGGGATGATGCCTCCTTTTTTGAGTCTGGTTGAGGAACGTCATGTCTTCGTTTCTGTCATCCCGATGAGGTTCCTCAAGAGCGAGATCCTTCGCTCCGCTCAGGATGACAGGCAAGGGCAACCCCGCGATCACTCTGTTAGGGATGACAACGGTTTGGTGTCATCCTGAGGGTAGGCTTCACCGCCCGAAGGATCTCGCTTTTGATCATGGCCCCATTCAAACCCGAGATCCTTCGTCGCTGCGCTCCTCAGGATGACAAGCAAGGGCAAAACCGAGATTCCTCCCCTCCGGGGATGCTCCGCGATCGCTTCGCTCGGGATGACAACAAGAGCAAGACCGAGATCCCTCCCCTGCAGGGATGCTTCGCGATCGCTTCGCTCAGAATGACAGGCAAGGGCAACCCCGCGATCACTCCGTTAGGGATGACAACGGTTTGGTGTCTTCCTGAGGGTAGGCTTCACCGCCCGAAGGATCTCGCTTTTGATCATGGCCCCATTCAAACCCGAGATCCTTCGTCGCTGCGCTCCTCAGGATGACAAGCAAGGGCAAAACCGAGATTCCTCCCCTCTGGGGATGCTCCGCGATCGCTTCGCTCAGGATGACAGGCAAGGGCAACCCCGCGATCACTCCGTTAGGGATGAC